>NZ_JBHUCD010000013.1:0-160828 GCF_042786555.1 Paenarthrobacter sp. NPDC056912 | reverse complement strand
GACAAAGCCCACCAGGACTACTACGAACGGAACCCAGGAAGATTCCGCCAACGACCCACCACACCGGCCCCAGCCACCCACGTCGGAATCAACCTGCCCGAAACCAAAACACCCCAAAAACTAGCCCAGTGACTCCACACAGCTTGACAATTTTCGAGGGTCGGTTTTTTTGGGGCGGGAAGTGAGGGAGGGTCGGTAGAACCCTTGACATGCCTTAGTCGCGCGCCTACGGTTGTGAGATCGATCCCATCACTGGAAGCAAATCACTTGGAGACCAAAATGAGATCGATCCCATGGCTATCGTTAAACAACGAGGATTAACATGAACCCCCCACATACACAGCACGCGTCCAAGGCTCCCGGAAAGACTTCTCCGTGGACAGCAGCGACCGCCAGCACCATCGGCTCAGTCCTGGAGTACTACGACTTTTTCGTCTATGGCCCCATGGCTGCCCTGGTCTTTGGAGCCATCTTCTTCCCCAGCGGCGATCCCGGCCTGGCTGCCGTGCTCTCCCTGAGTACCTTCGCGGTCGGCTTCCTGGCGCGGCCGCTTGGCGGCGTCGTCATCGGCCACCTCGGCGACCGCGTTGGCCGCAAGAAGATGCTCCTGTTCACCTTCTTCCTCACAGGGCTGGTCACTGTGGGCATCGGCCTGCTGCCTACGTACTCCCAAATTGGTGTCTGGGCCCCGATCATGCTCGTTTCGCTCCGTTTCCTGCAAGGAATCGGACTCGGCGGCGAGTGGGGCGGCGCAGCACTGCTCGCCGTCGAACATGCACCGGAAGCCAAACGCGGCTTCTTCGGCAGCCTTGTCCAGGCCGGGGCGCCAATCGGTGTCATCCTGTCCAGCGGCGTCGTAGCCATTCTGACCAGCACCTTGTCCCGGGAGGAACTGCTGGCCTGGGGTTGGCGCATTCCCTTCCTCCTCAGCGCCATACTGGTGGTCTTCGGATTGGTCCTGCGGATGAAAATTACCGAAACCCCTGACTTCGAAAAGGCCGCGACGAAGTCCGCAGCCAAAGAAAAGATGCCACTGGTGGTGGCACTTCGCCGGTATCCCAAGCAGATCCTTGCCATGATCGGCGTTCACGTCAGCGACACGACCCTGGGCTTCATGCAGGGCGTCTTCATCATCGGCTTCGCTACCACCACACTGGGCATCAGCCCCACGGTGGCCCTGACTGCCAACATTGCTTCCTCCATCACCAACCTGATCATCACGCCCATCGCCGGCATTATTGCGGACCGCTTCGGCCCGCGGCGGATCCTGGTCACCGCCACGGCTGCCTTGGCACTCTGGGCCTTCCCCATGTTCTGGCTCATGGAAACCAAGAGCGTCGCCGCTCTCTTCGTAGTGATGTCAGCCAACGGCATCATTGTGGGAATGCTGTTCAGCCAACAAGCCACGCTGTTCGCCGCAGTACTGGACCCGAAGGTCCGCTACACGGGCATGTCGATTGGATTCCAAGTGGCCACGGTGATCGGCGGCGGGTTCGGCCCCCTCATTGCGCAAGCACTTCAAAACAACGCAGGCGGAGCCACCTGGAGCATCTCCGGCTACCTCATGGCAGTTGCCCTCATAGCGATGGGCTGCGCGATCTACCTGACCTCGCGCAAGGTGCAGTACGTCAACACCATTCCGGCAACGCCTGAAACCGTGCCCGCACCCCAGCTCTGAACAAGCATCCCTGCACAGACCCTCACAGAACAGAATGGAAACAGCAGCAATGCAGCAGGAATTCGCCGGCCGCATCGGCACCACCGTGGCCGGTTCAGAGCCCTGGTGGCCCGAGCAGCACGGAACAAGTGAATCGACACCCAACATTGTCATGGTCATCCTGGATGACACAGGATGGTCGGACTTCGGTTGCTTTGGCTCCGAAATCAGCACCCCGGCCATCGATGGACTGGCCGGACAGGGACTCAGGTACACCAACTTCCACGTCACACCGTTGTGCTCCCCCACCCGGGCGAGCCTGCTCACGGGCCGCAACAACCACTCCGTGGGCATGCGCTTCCTGGCAGACGCAGACACGGGATTCCCCAACTCCCGCGGTTGCGTCCGTCCGGACGTGCCAATGCTCCCGGAAGTCCTTCGCAACAACGGCTACGGCACCTACCTGGCCGGCAAGTGGCATCTGGCACCCCTCAGCGAACTCACGCCCGCAGGGCCCTTCCACAATTGGCCGCTGAGCCGCGGCTTCGACCGCTTCTATGGATTCCTCGATGGCTGCACGGACCAGTACGTTCCGGAACTGGTGGCAGACAACCACAGCATCGAACCACCTGTCCGGGATGGATACCACCTCAGCGAGGACCTTGCGGAGCAATCCATCCGGTTCCTCAAGGACCATGTGACGTACCGGCCCCAGGCGCCGTTCTACTTGCAGCTTGCGCTGGGGGCCACCCACGCTCCCTTCCAGGCGCCACGGGAATACATCGAGAAGTACGTCGACGTGTTTACCAAGGGATGGGACATCACCCGCAGTGAACGACTCAAGCGGCAGGTTGAACTGGGGGTGGTGCCGGACGGCACAGCCCTCACTGAACGGCTGCAGGAGGTGCGCGCATGGGAGGACTTGGACAGCACCGAACAGGACGTCTTCACCCACTTGCAGGCTGCCTTCGCCGGTTTCCTGGAGCACGCGGATGCCCAAATCGGCCGGGTCATCCAGCAATTGAAGGCCATGGATCTCTTCGAGAACACCATCGTGCTGGTGATGTCGGACAACGGGGCTTCCCGTGAGGGCGGCCCCACGGGCGACGTCGATTGCAATGCTCCGTACTCGGGCGTCCGCAGGCCCGCCGTCGAACAGCTCAGCCTGCTGCCTGGGCTTGGCGGTCCGGCAGGCGGGGCCCACTACCCGGAGGGCTGGGCGATGGCAGGCAACACACCGTTCCGGCGCTACAAGCAGTTCGTCGATCTCGGCGGCGTGCGTTCGCCCCTGGTGGTTTCGTGGCCGTCCGGAATGCGGAAGGCCGGTGAGGTCCGCACTCAGTTCCTGCACGCAATCGACATCATGCCCACCCTGCTGGACGCGGCCGGCATTGAGTCGGACACAGCCTTCGACGGCGCGTCGGCAACGGACACCTTCGACGCCGCCGATGCGGACGAACCGCGCGACACCCAATTCTGGGAGATGCTTGGCCACCGGGCCATCCGCCATGGCGACTGGAAGGCAGTTACGGCCCACGTCCACGGGCAGGACTACAGCCAAGACGATTGGCGGCTCTACAACACCCGCCAAGACTTTGCTGAGGCCCACGACCTGGCCGAAGCCCAACCCAAAAAGCTGCAGGAGTTGCAGGAGCTGTGGTGGCAGCAGGCAGAACACGTAGGCGCTTTTCCCCTGGATGACCGCACGCTGGTGGAATTGCTGACGGCCCGGGGACCCTCGGGCCTGGTAAACCGCAAAGAGATCCTCTTCCGGGCGGGCCAAAGCCATGTGCCGCTGGCCAGCGCCATCACAGGCAGTGACCGCGCTTTGCAGTTCACCGTGAACCTCCAGGACTTCCGTCCGGGCATGGAAGGCGTCCTGGTGTCCAGCGGGAACGCCCCGGGCGGCTACGTGCTCTATGTCCGCAACGATGTCCTGATCTTCGAACACCACAGCCTTGGCACGCGGGTGGTTCTCAAATCGGACACGGCGCTACCGGCAGGGACGCACAGGGTTGGCCTGCGGCTCACGCCCTCCGCCGATCAAGGGGCACGAGTCGAGCTGCTTCACGGCGACCACGTGGTGGCGGAGACCGGCATTCCGCGCACCTCCAGCCATCTTTCCTTCTGGGGCATGGACATCGGTTCGGATCCTGTCAGCACCGTGTCCACCGAGTACGAAGCTCCGTTCGCCTTCCCAGGGGACGGCATCGAACGCGTGGTCCTTCGGTTCATGGATGCCCCTGACCTTGAGGACCTCGCCGAGCTGATCGAATCAACGGAATAGGTGCTGGGATGGGACAACTGATTCTGGACGTCGACACAGGGGTTGACGACGCCCTCGCCCTGATGGTGGCCGCTCGCCATGCGGATTGGAACCTGCGAGCCGTCACGTGCGTGGCCGGTAACACCAGCTTGGAAGGCGTGGTTCGCAATACGCTGACGGTGCTCGACGCCGTGGGAGCCACCGACGTACCGGTCGCCGCGGGTGCCGCACGGCCCCTGCTCGGCGAACCCCGCGACGCCGGACATGTGCACGGTTCGGACGGGCTGGCCGATCTTGGCTGGCCGCGGTCCGCCCGGGCACCCGAGGCGATTCACGCCGTCGAACTCCTACGCCGCGAGATCCTCGCGAGTCCGGAGCCTGTCACGCTGGTTCCGCTGGCACCGATGACAAACATCGCCTTGTTGCTGCGGACATACCCCGAGGTCGCCGCGAATATAGGGCGCATTGTGTTCATGGGCGGGTCGGCGTCCGCGGGCAACGCATCGCCGGTGGCCGAGTTCAATGTGTGGCATGACCCCGAGGCCGCCCAGATAGTAATCAGCAGCGGACTTCCCGTCACCATGTACGGCTTGGACGTGTTCTACTCCGCAGCCGTCGAGGCACCGGATATTGAGCTGCTGTTGAAGGCGGACGACGCCGGATGCCGGCTGAGCGGACAGCTTCTGTCCCATTTGGCCAGGGTGAACGGGGACGACTTCCGCTTGAAGTTGCCCGGATCGGCGGGCCTCGGCGATGCCGGTGCTGTTTGCGCAGTCATCGACCCGGAAGGCCTGGAGACCAGCGAGCTTCGAGTCGAGGTCAGCCTCTCCAGCTCGTTGACCCGCGGGCAGACAGTTGTGGACCAGCGGACTAAGGCCTCTGAGGCGACGCTCCCGCACGGCCACCTCAGCCGCGACAGCATCGACGTCGCCCTCGGTGTCGACGGACGTCGCTACGCGGCGCTGTTTCTCGATACCATCAGATCCCATGACGGTAAGTAGCGCGGCACCAGCAACCATGCTCGATGTTGCAAGGGCGGCGGGTGTCTCGCGCGCCACTGTTTCGCGTGTTTTCACTTCGCCGTCCTCTGTGGCGGAGGAGACCCGCACCAAGGTGATGGACGCCGTCGCCCAGCTCAACTATGTGTTGAACAATGCAGCCCGCAGCCTGCGCAGTGGACGCTCCAACACCATCGCGCTCCTGGTGGGCGACATCGCCCAACCATTCCACAGCCAACTTGCCAAAGCCGTGGCCCTTGCCGCTGAGGGCCGGGGATTCAGCGTTCTGCTCTGCGACCTGGACCACAGCATTACCCGTCTTGAGCGGCTCCTGGAATCCCTCCCGCTACAGGGCGTTGACGGCGTCATCCTGGCAACCGGTGACGACATCGACACCGCCGCAGTGCGTGCGGCAATCCGGGAGGCGGAGGAGCGCGACACCAAGATCCTGCTCGGCACACCCCAGCTGGCGGGGACAGGGACCCTCGTCATGACCACGGACTACGAATCCGTCGCCTACCAAGCCACCAAACACCTGCTGGACCAGGGACGGTGGCCGGTGGCGCTCTTGGGGGGAAGTGCGTCGTCGGTGCTCTCGCCGTTCCTGCGGGCGGGCTATCTACGGGCCTGCGCGGAGGCTGGCCATGCCCAAGACGAGGCCCGCATCGCCTTGACGGAGTACAGCACCGACGCGGCGCGCGCTGCCACACAGCAGTTGCTCTCAGAACCCGTGCCGCCGGAAGGGATCGTGGCCTCCAGCGTCTCCGTGGCCTTGGGTGCGATGTCCGCGCTGGCCGACGATGGGCTGGGAGCGCCGGGGCGAATCGGCTTAGTGGCCTGCGAGGAAGTTCTGCTGGCAGAACAACTGCGGCCGAGGCTCACCACCGTGGGCACCAAACTGAACCTTCAAGGCGCTGCCATGGCTGACGCCTTGATCGATGCCATCCAAGGGGTGGCAACAGAGAGCCAGGATTGGGCGCCGCAATTGAACCTCCGGGAATCCAGCGGCCAGCTTCCTCCAAATAAGTAGCAGATCAGGCCGTTTCAACGTTCAAAACGGCCTGATCTGCGGCTCAGTTGGGTTACTTCTCGACGAGCGTCAGGACGTCGTAGGTGGCTACGATCTCGTCGTCCTGGTTGGTCAGGACAGCGTCCCAGGCAACCTCACCGTATTCATCGGTCTCGCGCGGAGTGATCTTCTTCGCGGTCAGGGTCACCCGGATGGAGTCGCCCGCTGCCACAGGAGTGATGAAGCGCAGCGTTTCCAGGCCGTAGTTTGCCAGCACGGGACCCGGTGCGGGCTCAACGAACAGCCCGGCGGCCCAGCTCAGGAGCAAGTAGCCGTGGGCCACGATGCCGGGGAAGAACGGGTTGGCCTCGGCGGCTTCCTGGTTGGTGTGGGCGTAGAAGGTGTCCCCCGTGGAGTTCGCGAAGGCCGTGATGTCCTCGAGGGTCACCTGGCGCAGCTCCGAGCGCACGGCATCACCGATGCGGAGCGTGGCGAGGGACTTCCGGAAGGGGTGCTCACCTTCGGTTTCCACAGTGAAGTTGCGGTCAGCGCCGGTGTGCCACTGTCCCGTGACGGCAGTGAGCATGTTCGGCGAGCCTTGGATGGCCGTGCGCTGCATGTGGTGCAGGACCGAACGGATACCGCCCAGTTCCTCGCCGCCACCTGCACGTCCGGGACCGCCATGGACCAGGTGCGGGACGGGCGAGCCGTGTCCGGTTGACGTGCGGGCGTCTTCACGGTTGAGCATGTGGACGCGGCCATGGTGCGCGGCGATGCCGGTCACCAGCTCGCGGGCAACGTCGGGATCGTTGGTGCAGACCGAGGCCACCAGTGAACCGGCGCCGCGGGCCGCGAGGCGGATGGCGTCGGCAAGATCGGTGTAGCCAATCACGGAGGACACCGGGCCGAACGCTTCGAGGGAGTGGACTTCCTCGGTTTCGGCGTCTGCCCAGCTCAGGAGGACCGGCGACATGAACGCGCCGTCCTCCACCACGCCGACGCTGCCGCCGACGGAGGTGACCGACGGCGTATCGAGAGATCCGTACGCAAGCTCGCCACCGGCGTCGAGCATTGACTGAACCGCCGCGCGGACGTCGGCGAGCTGTTCCAGCGACGCCAAGGCGCCCATGGTGACGCCCTCGGCACGCGGGTCGCCGACCACAACGCGCTCGTTGATGCGGGCACCCACGGCGGAAGCGACGTCCGCGGTCAGCTCCTGCGGCACGATGATGCGGCGGATGGCGGTGCACTTCTGGCCCGCTTTGACGGTCATTTCGGTGACGACGGCCTTGACGAAGGCGTCGAACTCGGGTGTACCGGGTACGGCGTCGGGGCCAAGAATCGCGGCGTTCAGGGAGTCGGTCTCGGACGTGAACCGGACGCCGCCCTGGACCACGTTGCGGTGCGCCTTGAGCGAGTTGGCCGTGGAGGCCGAGCCTGTGAAGGAGAGGAGGTCGCGGTAGTCGAGTTCATCAAGGATGGTCCTTGCGGAACCGGAAATCAGCTGAAGGGAACCGGCCGGGAGGATGCCGGATTCGACGATGGCCTTGACCGCAGCAGCGGCAACGTAGCCCGTGGGCGTGGCCGGCTTGACGATTGTGGGAACGCCGGCCAGGAAGGCGGGGGCAAACTTTTCGAGCATGCCCCAGACCGGGAAGTTGAAGGCGTTGATCTGGACGGCGACGCCCGGAATCCTGGTGTAGATGTGCTCGGCGACGAACGATCCGTCCTTGTGGAGCGTCTCCATGGGACCGTCAACGACAACCTGCGAGTTGGGCAGTTCGCGGCGACCCTTGGAACCGAACGTGAAGAGCACGCCGATGCCGCCGTCGATGTCGATCATGTTGTCGATCTTGGTGGCACCGGTCTGCGAGGAGGAGTCGTACAGCTCTTGACGCCGGCTATTGAGGTACATGGCAAGCTCTTTGAGCTTGAGGGCACGCTGGTGGAACGTCAGCTTCCCGAGTTCAGTCTGGCCTGTGGTGCGTCCGTAATTGACGACGGCGGAAAGGTCCAGTCCGTCGGTGCTCACGTTCGCCAGGACTTCTCCGGTGCTGGCATCGCGAACCGGAACCTTCCTTGCGTCAGGTGCCGGGGTCCACCAGGCATCCTGGACGTAACTGGGGACGGTTGCAACGGCTGTGGTTTCCGGGGCGACTGCTGTAGTGGTCATCGTCGACGGGTCCTTCCAAGGCACGTGAAATCGGCACGGTCCATGCTGGCAGGCGCCAACATTACTGACCGGCCGTTCGGTAATATATACAGGGTACATGAACGACCGGAGGAGTACAGCAGGAATTTTCCGCAGCTTCGGACGGACACGACGAAGGGCCGGCCCCGATTGTGCAGGACCGACCCTTCGTGTGTTGGTGTTTTGGCTGGCCGTATTGCTAGTTGGCGCCGAATTTTGTGTTGTAGCGGAACATGAACGCAGCCATGGCGTCACGGTTTACCGCTTGCAACGGCTTGAAGGACTTGGTGTTGCCTGCTTCAGCCCAGCCCGTGGAGATGCCCTGAGCTGCAAGCCAGGTGATCTCCTTGTAGAACTGCGCACCGACCGGAACATCAACGAACGGCGAGACCTTCGGAGCCGTGAACTCCGGCTCCCCTGCCAGGCGGTACATGAACGCAGCCATCGCATCGCGGTTCACGGGCTGCAAGGGACGGTACGTCTTGGTCTTGTCCGCCTCTTCCCACCCTGTGGAAATGCCCTTGTCTGCCAGCCACGTGATCTCCTTGTAGAACTTGGCATCGCTCGGGAGGTCCTTGAACGGGGAGACCTTCGGCGCCGTAAACGCCGGGCTCCCGGACAAGCGGTACATGAACGCAGCCATCGCGTCACGGTTTACCGGGGTCAGCGGCTGGTACGTCCTGGACCGGTTCGCTTCCCAACCAGTCGAGATGCCCTTGGTGGCCAGCCACTGGATTTCGTCCTGGAACTGGGCACCCAAAGGAACATCATCAAATCCTCGCGTGCCCTCCGTAGCCGTGGCATAGCTCAGGGTGCCAATATCCGTGTTCTGGCCTACGAACGCAGAAACAGACCTTGCGTTGGCCTCAGTCAGGACATTGCCGGAGAAGATCGGACCGGACTCACTCCCCGGCTCAGCCGAGACAAAGTAGAGACCCGTAGTCAAGCCAGTGACTCTGAACGTTCCGTCAGCAGCGGTCCAACCAGCCCGGGTAACCAGGGAACCATCCTTCGTGAAAACGCTCACCAAGGTCTCACGAATAGCAGCACCATTGGAACCCACGAGCTTGCCCGTGAGGGTTCCACCAGTACGAACGGCGGCGTTGACGTTGGGGACCGTCTGCCCTGCGGCCACCGCCACGGACGTTGCATTGGCTGCACCCGCGGACTCAGGGAGATCCTTGTACAACTGAGCCTCGTACGTGGACATGAATCCCGCGGTCCGGTTGAACTGGATCTTGTACGAACCCGGCAACAGGTTCTTCAGCGCGTATGTTGTCTGCGATGTTTCCATCACGGTAGATGCAGCCACCGTGCCGTCCGGGGTCACGGCCGTGATGTTCATGCCGGGACCACTCATGGTGGGGCCGGGGACGGGTCCACCGGTAATGGAACCACTGATGGTCGCGGCCGCCACCGCGGAATCCTGGACCCCGCTGAGGTGCTGTCCTTCAACCACAGTGATCGCGGTCGACTTCCCAGCTTCGCTAACCCCGCCATGCCACATACTGGCCCAGCCGTTTTGCGCCTGGAACCGAAGCTTGTAAACGCCCGGCTCAAGGCCCCCTATGGTGTAGTTCCCGCTGGGATCCGTGCCTTGGAGAAATGCTGTTCCGGAAGCTCCCCCGCTTGCGAAGTCCGGACCCTTGATCGCATCGATTTGCCCGGCAAAGCCACCCGAACCGGCCGGAACCGAAATCTTGCCGGAGATCAAAGCAGCCGGCCTCAACGCCTGATTGATGCCGGTGGTGGTTTCACCCTCGGTCACGCTAACGAGAGTCCTAGTCCCATCCGGCGAAGTCGAGTAGTAACCACTCAACACAGGCGAAGGCGTGGAGAAATAGTTGAACTGAACTTCAAAGCTGCCAGTGGGTAACCCAATCACCGTGTAGCTGCCGTCAGCCGCTGCGTACGTCGTTGCACCGGACCCAACATGGACATCTACGCCCACCTTGCTGGCATCAACGCCAGCCGGAACACTGACTTTCCCCGAAATCTTGCCACCGATTTTCATCGCCTGGTTGATTCCAGCCACAGCGGCACCATCCGCCACGGAAATGATCGTTGCTTGGCTCTCCGTGTAGCTTCCGTACCAGGTAGAGACCAATTGGGGCACCAAATAGGTGCCAAAGCTCACCTTGTACTGCCCGGCTTCAAGGCCCGTCAGCGAAAAGCCGCCGTCGGCCTTCACCTGGACATTTCGGTAAGTCGGCCCTGCCATCGCCTGGACGGATATCTGGGTGAGGTCCACGCCCGCGGGCGCCGTGACCGTTCCCGAAATGCTTCCCGAAGCAGCAGCAAAGGCCGGGGATGCGAGTCCGGCGGGCAAAGCGCCCAAGATCAATGCTGCCAAAAGTGTTAGTGCGAGCCGAAATCGGCCGCGCGAATTGCCCCTCACGAGTCCCCCATATTTCATACGAACGAAGGGCCGCTGTATTAGCGGCCCTTCGTGATCCTAAGGCCTATGCAGGGGTTAGTCGAAACGCCGCATTAATGTGATCCGCGCGCCAACCAGAGAGGTTCTCTCTCTCGATCCGTAACCAACCTCTTCTGGTTGAAATGTCCGGCTAGTTGGCGCCGAATTTTGTGTTGTAGCGGAACATGAACGCAGCCATGGCGTCACGGTTTACCGCTTGCAACGGCTTGAAGGACTTGGTGTTGCCTGCTTCAGCCCAGCCTGTGGAGATGCCCTGAGCTGCGAGCCAAGTGATCTCCTTGTAGAACTGGGCACCGACCGGAACGTCAACGAACGGCGAAACCTTCGGAGCCGTGAACTCCGGTTCCCCGGCCAGGCGGTACATGAACGCAGCCATCGCATCGCGGTTCACGGGCTGCAAGGGACGGTACGTCTTGGTCTTGTCCGCCTCTTCCCACCCTGTGGAAATGCCCTTGTCTGCCAGCCACGTGATCTCCTTGTAGAACTTGGCATCGCTCGGGAGGTCCTTGAACGGGGAGACCTTCGGTGCTGTAAACGCCGGACTCCCGGACAAGCGGTACATGAACGCAGCCATCGCATCACGGTTCACCGGAGACAGCGGTTGGTAGGTCCGCGCGCCGTTGGATTCCCAGCCCGTCGAGATGCCCCTGTTGGCCAACCACTGGATCTCATCCTGGAACTGGGCACCCAGCGGGACGTCGTCAAAGCCCCGGACTCCCTCAGTAGCCGTGGCGTAGCTGAGCGTGCCGATATCCGTGTTCTGGCCCGCCGCCGTGGAAACCGAGCGAGCGTTGGCCTCGTTCAGGACGTTGCCCGAGAAGATCGGACCGGACTCGCTGCCAGGCTCAGCCGAGACAAAGTAGAGCCCTGTGGTCAGGCCAGTGACCTTGAAGGTACCGTTAGCAGCGGTCGTCGCATTGCGTGTGATGAGGAGGCCGCTCTTCGTGTATACCCGCACTGCAATATCGCTCAACGGCGAACCGTCCACTCCCAAAAGCTTGCCCGACAAGGTTCCGCCCACACGATTCACGGCATTGATATTGGTGGCAGTCTGACCAGCTGCGACGGTGACGGATGTGGCGTTCGCAAGGCCTGCGCTTTCGGGCACGTTGTTGTAGTACTGCCCTTCTTGAGGGGTGCGGTAAGTCTGATGGGTTTCCATGTTGAATTGGACCTTGTATGTTCCGGGAAAGAGGCCACCGATCCCGTAATCCCTGGATCCGTGGGCATAATCAGACTTCACAACAGTTCCATCCAAAGCCAACACCTGCACGCTGTTGGAGGCGTCCACGGTGGGGAATGAGCCGCTGATGGTGGCCGCCCTGATAGGGGCATCGGAAACCCCGGTAAGCTGCTGGCCAGTTGACACTGTAACGGTGGGTGAACCCACTTCGGTTGGCACACCGCCATGCCACATGGATGCGAGGGAATAATTGTCAGAATGGAACTGAATTTTGTAGGTTCCCGCCTCGAGACCACCGATCGTGTAGGCCCCTGCAGTCACATTGGCGCTCCCTGCTACCTTTCCAAGATCTCCTATCGGCAAGGCCGTAGCTACGCCGTAGAAACCGGGATCAGAAATGGCACCGGAAATCGTCGCGGACTTCTTGAGGACCTGATTAATACCCGTGACAACCGTCCCATGATCTACGACGATCTTGGTGGCGAGTGCAGGATCGGAGACCCCGGGAAAGTTGGTCCTGACAAACGGAGACGTCCCGAAGTGCGATGAGAAGGACACCACGTAGTTACCTGGCATCAGCGGCCCCAGATCAAATGAACCGTCCCAGCCCGTGCCGATGGTCGAGACCTCGCGGAATCCCCCCCAATCGGAGGCCTTCACAACCACGTCTCCCAAATTGGTGCCGTACGGTGCGGAGACTTTCCCTTGAATTCTCCCGCCGGGAGAAAGAGCCTGCGTGATTCCAGTGACGGCGGCGCCGGCAGTCACGTCTATACGGGTGGCTTCTTTCTCGGTATAAACGCCGCCATAGTATGTGCCGAGGACTTTATTGGGTGCACCTTCCGTGAAGAACAGCACGTATTGTCCGGGTTCGAGCCCACTCAATAGGAACTGGCCGTTTGCATTCACGTGGCCGGTCTTGAACGACTCGGCGGAGTAGGACCACGTCCAGACTGAGATCGTGGTCATGTTAAGGCCTGCTGGTCCGGTGACGGTTCCAGAAATGCTTCCCGTGGCTGCCGCAGAGGCCGGGGATGCGAGCCCGGCTGGCAGGACGCCCAAGATGACTGCCGCTAAAAGAGTAAGTACGAGCCGAAAATGGCCACGCGAGATGCCCCTCATGGGTCCCCCATGTTTCATGCGAAGGAAAGGGCCGCCGTGTTGTGAACCCCTCGCGATCCTAGTGCAGAAAACGGACAAATCTTAACGGCACGTTATGTGAATCCGGCGGGACGTGAGAGAGCGACCCGCCAAAAGCGGCGGGAAGTGAGAGAGCGACTAGGCGCGCCCGCCCAGCTTCTTGGCCAGCTTCATGGGCTTCTTCAGGAACTCCCCCACACTGGTCCGAACAACAACAGTCTGGTTCAACGCTTCGAGCCGCTCCAGGATGTGGTCGAGTTTGGCGGCGGACTCGTCCAGGCGCCGCTGCTGGGCAACGATGAGTTCTTCCTGCTCGGCGAGAATCCGGGTCAGGTAGAGCACGCTGCCAAGGCCTGTCTGGGCAACGCCGCCACGGAGGTGCTCGTCGCGGACCAGGGCGTCGTAGCGTGCATGCTCGGCGGCCTTGGCGAAAATGCTATTGCCGTCATGCCCTTCGGATTCGGGCCGCTGCGACCAGAAGGCGAGTGGTTCGCCGTCGAGGAATCCGACGCGTGAATGACTGAGCACGCGCAGGTGGAATTCCCAATCGCCCACCACGGGAAGGTCCTCGTTGTAGTAGCCCACGGCGTCGTGCAGGCTGCGCCGGTACAGGAAGGAAATGGGAACGGCTCGGTTGATCTTGAGCATGTCCGCGAGGGTTATCTGGCGCATGTCCGCCCAGAAGATCTCGCGCCGGATCGGCTGGATCCTGTCCTCCACAACTTCTTCGATGACGATCTCGGTCCGGACCATCACCCCGGTTTCCTCGGCGTGCGCAGGATCGTCCAGATAGGCCACGGTGCGTTCGAGGAAGTCAGGTGCCCAAAAGTCGTCGTCGTCATGGATCACGATAAACGTGCCGCTACCGGCCTTGATTCCAGCATTCGACGCCGCTTCCATGCCCACGGATTCCAAGTGATGGAGCGTTGTGATGCGGGCGCGGTCCGCGTCCGGGCGCTGGGAGGTGAGGCGTTCGACGTCGGCCGGGTCGCCGCCGTCGTTGACTATCACCAGCTCGAAATCCTGGAAGGTCTGGGCAAAAATGTCGTCCAGCGCGCGAGCCAGGAAGACGGGTCGGTTCTTGGTTCGGGTCACGATGGTGACGCGGGCGCCGGAAGTCATGGCTGGTCCGTTCCATTCGGGAAGAGTGATCAATCCTGCATGTTAGCAGCGCTGGCGGCACCGACCCCCAGCCTGGCCCGGACGGCAGCGATTTCCGGTCCTGAGACACCGTTGGCAGTAAGGAACCCGGTCACGTTGAGTGACTCCAGGAACGTCCGCAGGCTCTCACGCCGTTCGCTCAGCACCGCTTCGAGGTCGGGTTGGGAAAGGTAGGGATCGTGGGCATGAGGAGCCCCGTGCGTACGATGCCGCTCGTTGATGCCCCTGGCCGCGAGTTCATAGCCGCGCACCATCTCTTCGTCGCTGTCCCCCGCCAGCCGCTGCAGCATCAACGCGATCACGCCACTGCGGTCCCTGCCCGCGGAGCAATGGACCACCACTTTCCCGGGCGAGGCAGCAATGGCGTGGAACACTGCGGCGATGTGGCCGCCGAAAAGCTGCAGGTACTGGCCGTACTGTGCCGGATCCCGGAGATAGGGTCCGAAGAGCTCGCTGAAACTGCTGTGGTCCGGGTCTTCCGTGGGGCAATGTACGACGTCGATGCGCGCCTTCACTTCGTCCGGCACCTCGGGATCGGTGTCGCGTTGCCGCCGCTCGCGCGAGGTGCGGAGATCGATCACGGTGCGGACGCCGTCGTCGTACATTTGCTGCCAACCGGCCTCCGTGACCCACTCGTGCCGACCCATCCGGTACACGTCCCCGGCGATGCGCCAGGCGTTGACGGCTCCGTCCCAGTGGACGCTCAGGTACGTTGCAGCTGTCCCATCCATAAGAGCCAGCTAAGCACATCGGCTGCCCTGAGGGTGAGGATGGGCTCGCCGAGGGGTTGGCTCTCGGGACTAACGCGGGCGCTTACTGCCGAGAGCTCACCCCTCGGCGCCGTACTTGGCCAGCCGGAACTCCAGTCCGTTCCGCACCGCGGGCCACTCGTGCTCCAGGATGGAGAACACCACGGTGTCGCGGAGGGCGCCGTCGGCACTGCGGGAGTGGTTCCGCAACACGCCATCCTGCTTGGCGCCAAGCCGTGCAATGGCTTCGCGGGACTGCTGGTTCAGCCAGTGCGTGCGGAACTCCACGGCAGGGCAGCCCAGGGTTTCAAACGCGTGCCGCAGGAGCAACAGCTTGGAATCCGGGTTGGTTCCTGTGCCGTGCGCCGAGGCAGCATTCCATGTGGACCCGATCTCCACGCGCGGCGTTGCGGCGTCGATGTTCATGTACGTCGTCATGCCGATGAGCTTGCCGGTGGCATCGAGCCTTGTGGCGAACGGGAGCATGGAACCCTTGGCTTGCAGGTCCAGGCGTCGGTCGATCTCAGCGGCCATGCCCTCGGGCGTCGGGACCGAGGTGTACCAGAGCTTCCAGAGTTCGCCGTCACGGGCCGCGTCCACCAGGTCATCGTGGTGCGCCTGGGTCAACGGTTCCAGCGTCACGAACTTGCCGGTCAGGGTGATGGGTTCGATTGAAGTCACCCGGATAGCCTAACCGGCCACCGTGGTCAGTCGTTCCAGTCGAAGAAACCCTTGCCCGTCTTGCGTCCCAGCTCTCCGCGTGCCACTTTGTCCCGCAGGATCTGCGGCGGGGCAAAGCGATCGCCAAGAGTCGAGTGCAGGTATTCGGCGATGCCCAGGCGAACATCCAGGCCAACTATGTCCGTGGTCTTCAGCGGACCTGTGGGGTGCTTGTAACCGAGCACCATGGCAGCATCGATGTCCTCCGCTGAGGCCACGCCCTCTTCCACCATCCGCATCGCTTCCAAGGCAATCGCGACGCCAAGCCTGGAGGACGCAAAGCCAGGAGCGTCATTGACGACGACGGCGGTCTTGCCGAGTGCCTCGGTCCAGTTTTTCGCCGCTGCAGCGAGTTCGGGTGAGGTTCCCGAGCCCAGAACCACCTCAATGAGGGTTGAGGCCGGCACCGGGTTGAAGAAGTGCAGGCCGACGAAGTTGCCGGGCCTGCGAAGCTCGTTGGCCAGTCCGGAAACGGACAGTGAGGACGTATTGGACGCCAGGAAGGCATCCGCTGACAAGTGCTCCTCCACAGCCTTGAGGGCAGTGACCTTGAGCTCGTAATCCTCGGGCACAGCCTCCACCACGAGGCCACAGTGAATGAACGACTCGTAGTCGGTGGAAGTGCTGAAGCGGGACATCGCCTCTTCGGGGGTTTCGGTGAGTGTGCCGCGGGCCGCGGACTTGGCAACCGCCTCAGCCACGCGCCCTTGGGCTCCGGCCGCTGCTTCATGGTCACGCTCCACCACGATCACCGTGGCACCCTTGGTGAGGAAAGCGTGTGCGATGCCGGCCCCCATCCGGCCACCGCCCAGTACTCCGACGACGTGCGGGATGGCGGGAACTGCTGTCATTTCCGGGTCCTGTCTTGGGTAGGTGCATCTTCCGCCTTGGCCGATTTCTTGTCCAGAAACGCCTGCATGCGGTCGAACTTGGCCTGGGATTCAAACAGGATTCCCTGGGCGAGAGTGTCAATCAAAGGATGGGCTTCGGCCGGGGCGTGGAAGACGGACTTGGTGATGCGAACGGCCAGCGGATCCTGGCGGCCAATCCGGTCAGCAAGCTTGTGGGCCGCGTCCATGAGCTCCGGGGCTTCGTGGATCTCCGTGATCAGGTTGATCCGCAACGCTTCCTCAGCCCGCAGGACGGCACCGGCCAACAGGATTTCCTTGGCCTTCGGCTCACCCACGAGTTCCTTCAGCCGCCAGCTCGCTCCGGCCGCCGCCAGGATCCCCAGGCCGGTTTCCGGGTTTCCGATCCTTACGCTTGGCGTACCGATGCGGAAGTCGGCAGCGTACGCCAGTTCCGCGCCGCCGCCCAGGCAATAGCCATCCAAGGCAGCGATGACCGGCATGGGCAGCTTGGCAATGCGCACAAAGATGGTGGAGTTGATGCCCTGCAGTGCGTCGTCCCGCCTGCGTTCACGGAGCTGGCCGATGTCGGCACCGGAGGCGAACACGCCTTCGGTCCCTGCGATGATGAGGACTTTGGGATTCCGCTCCAACTCGGCGCAGACCTGATGGAGTTCGTCCACCATCTTCTGGTCGATCGCGTTGCGGACCTCGGGTCGGTTCAACAGAACCGTGAGGCGGTCTTCGCGTTCCTCAAGGAGGAGAGTGGTGAAGTCGTCCGGATTCAGGGCCATTACACGCCTTCCAGCAGCATCGCGGTACCTTGCCCAACGCCGATGCACATGGTCGCCAGGCCAAGCTTCGGTCCATTGTTGGAGGCGAGTTCGCGCTCCATGCGGCCCAGCAGCGTAATCGCGATACGTGAGCCACTGGAACCGAGCGGGTGCCCCAAACTGATGGCACCGCCGTCGTTGTTCACAATCTCGGGATCGAGCCCCAGGCGACGCATGCTCGCCAGCGACTGCGTGGCGAAAGCTTCGTTCAGTTCCACGGCGCCGAGCTGGCTGACGGTGAGTCCTGTGCGGGCCAGGATCTTCCGGGTTGCCGGGACCGGACCGATGCCCATGATTTCCGGTTCGCAGCCAGCGGAAGCCCCGTCAACGATCCGTGCGCGGGGCGTCAGGCCGAACTTCTTGATGGCGGCCTCGGAGGCCACGATGATGGCGGATGCGCCGTCATTAAGGGTGGAGGAGTTGCCGGCGGTCACTACTGATCCTCCCGGAACAACCGGGCGAAGGCCGGCCAGCACGTCCATGGTGGTGCCGGCACGCGGACCTTCGTCAGTGTCCACCACGGTCTCGGACTTCCGGGTTTTGACGGTCACTGGCACGATTTCGTCCTTGAAACGGCCGGCGGCAATGGCGGCCAGGGCGCGCTCGTGTGAGCGGACGGCAAAGGCATCGGCGTCTTCCCGGGAAATGCCGTCCACGCGGCCAACTTCCTCCGCCGTTTCCGGCATGGAGAACGTCATCTTGCCGTCGCGGGACAGCTCGCCCTGAGTGAAGAGCGGATTGGCGAAGCGCCATCCGATGGAGGTATCGAAGATCTGGCCGGGCTTGGCGAACGCGGTGGCGGGCTTCTCCTGGACCCAGGGGGCACGGCTCATGGACTCGACACCGCCGGCCACCACGATGTCCGCGGCACCGGATTTGATCATGTGGCTTGCCATGATGATGGCGCTCAGTCCGGAGGAACACAGCCTGTTGACGGTGATACCCGGGATGTGGAGGGGAAGTCCCGCGAGAATGGTGGCCATGCGGGCCACGTTGCGGTTTTCCTCGCCTGCACCGTTGGCGTTGCCAAGGATGACCTCGTCAATGGAGTCAGGATCGACGCCGGCACGCGCCACGGCTTCACGGACCACCAGCGCTGCCAGGTCATCCGGGCGAACCGAGGACAGGGCCCCGCCATAACGACCTACCGGCGTACGTGCGCCGCCAACAAGAAAAGCCTCGACCATGAGAACATCCTTCGCGAAGTGAAAGGGACCGGCCGGCAATAATATACCGACCGTTCGTTCTATAAAGATTACACGGCCCGGCGGGCCGGTCAACAGATGAAGCCATCACCCGGACCGGCCCCGACACGAATCAGACCACGCGGATCCCCAAATGGCCCGCCAGAAGGGGCGCCATCAAACTCAACTGGTAATCGTCGATCACAACCCCCGCGAGCCCGGCCAATCCATTGAGGGTCCGGAATTCAGAACCCCGCAGATCCACATCCTTGAACTTCGCGCCCGTGACATCCAAGGTGCCGATGGTGCAGTTCTTCAAAGCCACCCGCGTCCCTGAACAGCCGCCAAGATCGAGCTCGTTGATGATGCAGTCGGAAATCTGGACATCAATGAGCTTGGAGCCGCGCAGGTTCACGTAGTCCAGCTTGCCGCCGTCGATTCGGACCGAACGCCAGTTGCCCTCATAAAGTTCGGCGGAACCCCACCGCGGGTTGCTGATCTCCACGTCCTGCCAGGAAGTGCGCGCGGCCATGAAAACGGGAGCGTACGGCTCACCCAGGATGCACTCGCGGAACGTGGCTCCGCGCAGCTGCGCCTCGTTGAAGGACACCCCGCTGAGTTCGCATTCGATAAAGTCGGCGCCGCTGAGTTCCGCGCCCTCCGCGGAGACACGGGTAAACCTCAGGCCGTCATACCGTTCGCCACGCTGGAAGTCCGGGGCGTCGTCGTCGCGCAGTTCATCCAACCGCACGGGAGAGATCTTGGGTGCGGCAACTTTCACGGCCGCCATCAGAGCGATTCCGCCTTTGCCGCAATCTCCGCGAGGTCCTTGCTGAGGGCCTTGCGGGTCATGCTCATCCCGATTTTCCCGAAAAGAGCCATGGTGATTTTGCTGAAGGCCGTGGGATTGATGATGTCGGCGCCGAAGGTCAGCGTGAGGTCCGTGCCGCCGTCGCGCTCGCTCAGGGTGAAGCGCGAGGTGTAATCCGCGCCGCCTTGGAGCGCCTTGATGGTGGTGCTGCGGTGCGGGTCGGTCTGGGACACCCACATCTCTACGGTTTCCTGCCTGCCCATCATGGTGCGGGTTTCTTTCCAGCGGGTTCCCTCGCCGTACGGGCCTTCGCTGAGCATTTGGATGGCGTCGATGCCGGAGAGCGTGCCGGCCGAGCCTGGAATGTCCGAGATGACGGCCCAGACCTTCTCCGGAGTGGCATTGATGTGCTGCGTCAGGGTGGTGGTGTGATCCATACATCGAGCCTATCCCCGACCCCCGACACTCCCAACTGACTGGCATTAGTGGTTGTTCTGAGCGCTCAAAACAACCACTAATGCCAGTCAGTTGGGCACGGGTTCGAGGGACCTGTGGATAACCGCTCACCCGAATCAGGGATTTGCCAGCATGGGGAAATGCGTATCCCCAAGCAACTGCCCGACCACCTTGAGGCGACACCTTTCACCTGGCAGGAAGCGCTCGACGCCGGCGTCTCCCGGCAGCGGTGGAGGCACCGGGGGCTTGACTCACCGAGCCGAGGAATACGGAGCCCTGCCACCGACCAAGTACTGGAGTTATCCATGACGGTCCGGCCCTACACGGTCATTACGCCGTTTTCTGCAGCCTCACATGCCACAGCGTTCGTGCTCTGGGAGTTTCCCGGTTTCTTGCCGGGCAGCCACGAAACTGTCATCCACATCTCCCGACCCGACACCATGGCAATCCCGCGAAGGAAAGATGTGGCGGGACACACCGGGCAGTTCTTCGATGACGAAATTATCAACCACAACGGATTGCTCATCACCAGCAGGGCACGGACGTGGCTCGATTGCGCCCGGAAGATGAGCATTGACGAGATCACCGTGGTGGCTGATCACCTCCTGCGGTTTCCGAGGCCTGAATTCGAAGGGCGCAGCGCCCCTTACTGCACGCGCGAGGATCTCGAAGGCATGCTTGACCGCCACAAGGGAACGCCCGGAATCCGGAAGGCCCGATTGGCACTCGAGCAGGCCCGCGTTGGAGCCGACTCCGCGCCGGAAACGCGGCTTCGGCTGGCACTTGAGTGGGCCGGGCTGCCACAAGCGGAAGTGAACAGACCCACCGAGCTGGGTTCCGGCGTCGTGCGTCAACCCGACCTCTCCTATCCCGAACTCCGTGTGGCAGTCGAATACGAAGGGGAGGGCCACTCAGATCCTGCCCAAATTGTCCGGGACATCGAACGGGAAGAGGATTTCAGTCGCGCTGGATGGACACTTGTCCGCATTTCAAAGCGCCATATGGGAAAGGACGCCTGCCCGGCCGTGTCCAAGGTCCGGAACGCGCTCATTGATCACGGTTGGAAGCCCAACTGACTGGCATTAGTGGTTGTTCTGAGCCCTCAAAACAACCACTAATGCCAGCCAGATTGGAGCCAGAGAGTTAGCTGAACAGCTCGCTCTTCGGTTCGTTGTTCTTGACCTTCTGCCAGCCGAGCCACAGGACCAGGGCGAAGAACGGGATGGTCGCCAGGGTCCACAGACCCAGCAGGAAGACCTCCCCGGTTGCCTTGTCCGTCATAGTGTCGAAGCCGATCAGCACGGTGATGACAAGCAGGGCGACGAGGCCCAACCAGCTGGTCCACGGCGAACCGGGCATCGGCAGGCTTGAGACATTGCCGCGCTTCTTCCGAAGGGCGATCTGGCTCGCGAAGATGGAGCCCCACGTGAAGATCACGCCGATGGACGCTGTGTTGAGCGCGAGGTCGAAGGCGTGCGAGCCACCCAGCCAAATGTTGAGCAGGATGCCCACAAGGTAGACGCCACCGATGGCCAGGATCGCCGCGTACGGAACGTGGCGGGTGGACATTTTGGTGAGCCACTTCGGGGCATGGCCGTTGTTGGCCATGGTGCGGAAGATGCGGCCGATCGAGTACAGGCCCGAGTTGCAGGAGGACAGCGCGGCGGTGATGACGATCATGTTCATGACATCGCCCATCCAGCCGAGGCCCATCTGGCCGAACACGGTGACGAACGGCGAGGTGCCGGCCACATACTGGTCGGACGGCAGCAGCATCGCGAGCAGCATCACCGAACCGACGTAGAACACGACGATACGGACCACGACGGCGCGGATCGCCTTGGGCACTTCGCGCTTGGGGTTCTCCATCTCACCAGCGGTAATGCCCACCAGTTCGATGGCGTTGTAGGCGAAGATCACGGCGTTGAGGACCAGGATCATCACCAGGCCGCCCTTGGGGAACATGCCGCCTTCATCGTGGAAGAGGTTGCTCACGGAGGCGTGGCCGGTGCCCACCTTGGCATTGGTCACCACCATGAAGGTGCCGACAGCAAGGAAGATGAGGATGGCTGCGACCTTGAGGCAGGAGGCCCAGAATTCGAACTCGCCGAACGCCTTGACGCTGAACAGGTTCACGGCAACCAGCAGCACCAGCGCTGCGATCGCGGACAGTTCAACGGGCACGTTCGGGAAGAAGAACTGGAAGTACAGGCCGATGGCGATCAGCTCGGCGATGCCTGTCATGGCCCAGTTGATGAAGTACATCCACCCGGAGAGGAAGGCGCCCTTCTTGCCGAACATCTCGCCGGCGTAGCTCACGAACGAGCCCGAAGTCTGGCGGTACATGATGAGTTCGCCGAGGGCGCGCATCAGCAGGTAAGCGATGACGCCGGCAATGGCGTAGGAGAAGATCAGGGCGGGGCCCGTGGAGGCCAGGCGGCCTCCGGCGCCCATGAAAAGGCCGACGCCGATGGCGCCGCCCATGGCGATCATGGTGACGTGGCGGCGGCTCAGGGTCTTCTGGTATCCCTCAGCGCTGAGGGTGGAGTCCGAGGCCGCTGACGTGGCCTTGGAGCTCTGGAGATCTGTGGGAGTACTTTGCGGCACAGCTGTTCCTTGTGGGTTGGGGTCTTGCTGTTGGGGTTACGCCAGTGCCGGAACACGGGCGGCTTTGGCACACATAATTCGAGGTTTTCCTGTTTGAGGACCCCGTTGCAGGCCAAAGACCGCAGAACGCCGAAGGTTCGCGCAACCCGTCTATCTTACGGGATGTTGGAGCGTGCCCGTGACGCAGGCAACAATCGGGGGCCGCCAACAAGCAACACGCCCTACAGCAAGCGCCCGTCCCGCATGGCGTGGCGAACCCATTTTTGCGACGCCGACCTGTCCCCGCGGGCACAGTGATCGAACCACTCCCCCAATGCGCGGTCGTGGCTCACAATCACCACCGTCCCGGCGAATTCCGCGAGCGCAGCTTCCAACTGTTCCACCAGTACGGGGGCCAGATGGTTGGTGGGTTCGTCCACGATCATGGTTTCGTAGCCGCCCAGGAGGAGCCTGGCGAGGGCGAGCCGGCGTTGCTGCCCGGCGGACAGTCCGCCCACGGGCACATGGAACTCCGCGGGACGGAACAGGCCCAACCGCAGCAGGCCTTCGGCGTGCTCATCAATGTTTCCGCCCAGCCCTGCGGCGAAGGCAGGCAGCAATCGAAGGCCCGGGCGGGCTGGCACTGCGAGCTCCTGTTGGAGATAGCCCACCGTGCCATTGACGGCCACAGTCCCGGCGGATGGTTCCAGGGTTCCCGTCATAACGGACAAGAGCGTGGACTTGCCGGCGCCGTTGGGGCCGGTGATGAGCACCTTTTGTCCGGCGTTCACTGTGAGGTCTGCGGGGTGCAGCCGACCTGGGACGGCCACGCCCCGGGCTTCCAGCGCGGGTGCGGACACCATCTCAAGAGTGGCCGACAACGGCGCGGTCAGTTTCAGCGGAACTGGCGGACGATCCACAGGGTTCTCTTCGAGCCTGCGGAGCCTTTCCTGCGCGTTGCGGACTTTGCTGGCCGCAGCACTCTGCCAGGTGCCAGCTTTGAATCCGAAAGCCATTTTGTCGTTGTCGCGCTTGCGGCCGTACCCCATGCCGTCCGCCACCGTGGCTGCCTGGAGGCGTTCGGCGTCCATGGCATCCAGCCACTCTTCGTACTGCTGGACCCATCTGGCCCGTTCGGCGGCTTTCTCGCGGAGGTAGCCGTCGAAGCCGTTTCCGTAGCGGTTCACAGACCGACGGTCTGCGTCCACTTCGATGATCGTTGTGGCCACTTTCCTCAACAGGACACGGTCGTGCGAGACCACCACGACAGTCCCCCGATGCGCAGCCAGGCGTGATTCAAGCCAGGCAGTGCCGCTTGCGTCCAAGTGGTTGGTGGGCTCGTCCAGCAGCAAGGCTTCGGCGGGGTCGGCCAGCAGGCAAGCGAGCGCTACCCGCTCCTGCTCGCCGCCGGACAAGGATCCAAGCGTTCGACGGCGGTCCAGGCCTCCCAGCCCCAGCTTGTCCAGCGCTGCTTCCACCCGGGATTCGGCGGCGTAGCCTTCACGGAGCTGGTACTGGGTTTGAAGGTTTCCGTAGAGCTCAAGTGCCTCGGAATCAGCGTCCGCGAGATCGCGTTCGAGTTCTGCGATGCGGCTTTCCATGGTCCGCAATGCACCGAGTGAAGAGTCGATGGCATCGCCCACTGTCAGCGACTCGGTGAAGCCGTGGGTCTGCGCGAGGTAGCCCACTCGGTAACCAGCGGTGCCCAGCAAACCCGCCGTGCCGTCGTCGGGCGCTTCAACGCCTGAAAGGAGGCGGAGCAGCGTGGATTTGCCGGCCCCGTTCTCGCCCACTATGGCCACGTGTTCGCCGTGGTGGATGACGAGGTCAACGTCGTGGAGTAGTTCGCGGTCCCCGTAGCCGTGGGAAACGCCGGAAAGGTGAAGGTGGTCAGTCAAGAGGAATCCTCGCAAGTCCGCAGTGGGTGGCCAAAAGCCGTGTGGGTACTGGGGATGCAGCCGGTAAGAAGGGGCTGCGCTCAAGACTTCATCGGTCCAGCCTGCCCGGCGGTGGCGGCCGAGTCAAGCAGGGACACCACCATTGACACCACTTTTCCGAAAAATGCATTGTCATGACACCATCCTGGCGTCATAATGGTGTCATGCAACTCAACCAGTACGTCACCACGGTTCGGCACCAACTGGACACCGCCGCCGAAGCTGGCGGCCCCGAGGCCCGGCAACTCAGCGAACGCCTTACGGCCGCCCTCGAATCAACGGTCCGGCTCGTCCTTTTGGAAGCCCTCTCCGACGCCGCCAGAGAGATCACCCTGGAGCTCGCGCCAGGTTCCGTAGAGGTCAGGCTCCGCGGCCGGGACCCGGAATTCGTGGTCAGCAACCCGCCCGGCGGGGACTTCGAGGCAGTCAACGAGCGGTCGGCGACCACTGTGGCGGCTGAAGATTTCGACGGCGCCAGCACCTCACGCACCACGCTTCGGCTTCCCGACCATCTCAAGCAGCAGGTCGAAGAAGCAGCCGGCCAAGACGGCCTTTCCGTGAACTCCTGGCTGGTCCGGGCTGTCGCCGAGGCACTCAACGGCAGCCACTCAAACAAACGCAGCACGCGCCGCGAACCCGGCGAGCAGAACTTCACAGGATGGGCACGCTGATGGCAACTTTCCAGACCCCCCAGCCAATCGTCGTCGTGGTTGATGTCTCCGTCCGCGGGGATGTATGGATCGTGGCCCGCGAGCACCCCGAAACCGAAGTGACGGTCCGTCCCCGCAAGGCCAAGCGAAGCCTGGACGTCAAGATGGCCGAGCAAACCGCGGTGGACTACTCGGATGGCCGCTTGCAGGTGAGGCTTCACCCCGCATTCCGCCACACCTGGTTCAGCGACGGCGGCGCCGTGGAGATCACTGTGGAGGTTCCCATCGGCAGCAGCCTGGAGGTGAAGTCCGCAATGGGAGACCTCCGCTGTGACGGCGAATTCGGCACTGCCGACCTGAAGACCGACTTGGGCCACATCCGCATGGATCACTGCGGGGAGCTCCGGGCCCATACGGACCTTGGCGATGTCACCGTGGAGCGCGTCTCTGGCAGGTCCAGAATCAAGACCGGCTCCGGCAAGATCCGCATCCGGGACATCGACGGAGTTGCCACCATAAAGAACGGCAACGGCAGCACCTACATCTCGCACGCTTCCGGCGAACTCACCGTCAGCGCCGCCAACGGCGACGTCTCCCTGGAAAAGGCTGGCCTATCCACAACAGTCAAAACGTCCACCGGTGACATCACAGTGGGCGAAGTTGCCGCCGGCAGCCTCACGGTCCAGACCGCGGCGGGCAAACTCGCCATCGGAGTCCGTGAGGGCACCGCGGCGTGGCTGGACCTCAACACCAAGTACGGGCGTGTCCGCAACGGACTCGACGCCACCGCAGGTCCGGGAGGGGCCGAGGCGAAAGTGGAGATCCGCGCCCGCAGTGCGTATGGCGACATCGCCGTGACGCGCTCCCCCGTTTCCACCGATCAAGCGTGACACGTCGCCAACCCGCTATGCCGTTGTTGCCCAGCAACGGAACAACGGATTGGCAACGCATTAGCCGAAGAAGCCAAGCTCACGCGGTAGCCATGGCCCGCTTCCGGCGGGCTTTGGCGAGGCGGGTTCCGATGAGTCCTTGTCGGGGGCTGAACAGGTACACGGCAGCGAACACGGTGCCTTGGGTGAGTACCACCATGGCACCGGAGGCTGTGTCCAGGTAGTAGCTGAGGTAGATGCCGGTCATGGAGCACACCACGGAGATGATCGGGGCGATGAGCAGCATGCGGGAGAACCTGTCCGTGAGCAGGTAGGCGGTGGCGCCGGGGATGATCAGCATGGCTACCACCAGGACCACGCCCACGGTTTGCAGCGCGACCACGGAGGTCAGCGCGAGCAGGCCCAGGAGCAGGGCGCCGAGCCGCTTGGGTGAGAGGCCGATCGCGTGGGCGTGGGTGGGATCGAACGCGTAGAGGGTGAGGTCGCGTCGTTTGAGGATCAGGATGGCGAAGGCCACCACGCCCAGGACCACCACCTGGATCAGGTCCGGGACGCTGACGCCCAGCAGGTTCCCGAAGATGATGTGGTTCAGGTCGGTCTGGCTGGGTGTCACGGAGATCAGGACCAGTCCCAGGGCGAACAGCGAGGTGAACACGATGCCGATCGCGGCGTCTTCCTTGACCCGGCTGGTATTCCGCACCACCCCGATCAGCGTGACCGCGATCAGGGCGAACACCAGCGCACCGAGCGCGAACGGCGCACCCACGATGTAGGCCAGCACGACGCCGGGAAGCACCGCGTGCGAGACGGCATCGCCCATCAGGGACCAGCCGATCAGGACCAGCCAGCAGCTCAGGACCGCGCAGACGACCGCGGCGATCGCGGTGGTGGCCAGGGCCCGGACCATGAAGTCATAGCTGAGGGGTTCAAGCAGGAATTCCATGGTCTAGCCCCTGTTCATGACGTCCAGGCCGAAGGCCATGGCAAGGTTCTCTGGTTGCAGCACGGTCTGCGGGCTGCCGTGCATGAGCACCTTGCGCATCAGGAGCACGGCCTCATCGCACAGCTGCGGCAGGGCGTGGAGATCGTGGGTGGAGACCAGGATCGTGGCGCCGTCGGCTGCCAGTTCGCGCAAGAGCCTGGTGATGGTGGCCTCCGAACGCTTATCCACCCCGGCGAACGGCTCGTCCAGCAGCATCATGGTGGCGCCCTGGGCGATGCCGCGGGCCACGAAGGCCCGCTTCTTCTGCCCGCCGGACAATTGCCCGATCTGCCGGTCCGCGAACTCGCTCAGTTCCACCCGTTCCAGAGCATGCTCGACGGCGTCCCGGTCCGCTTTCCGCGGCCGGCGCGTGAATCCCAGGTGCCCGTACCGGCCCATCATCACCACGTCCCGGACAGACAACGGGAAGGCCCAGTCCACGTCCTCGCTCTGGGGAACATAACCGATCCCGGCGTCCTTGCGGATCTTCACCGGCGGCTCTCCATTGATCAACACCCGGCCCGTGTCCGGCTTGACCATACCCATGATCACCTTGAACAGCGTGGACTTGCCCGAGCCGTTCATGCCCACCAGCCCACAGATCCGCGAGTGTTCCAAGGTCAGTGACGCGGAGTCCAGGGCCAGGACCTCACCGTAATGGACCGTGACGTTCTCAACAACGATCCCGGGCGCGCTCATGGCGTTCCTCCGGTCAGGGCCGTGGTGATGACCTTGGCATCATGACGCATGAGGTCAAGGTAGGTGGGAACCGGCCCATCCGCCTCGGACAACGAATCGACGTACAGTGTCCCGCCGAACCTGGCACCGGTGGCACCGACCACCTGCTGCATCGGCGCATCCGAAACCGTGGACTCGCAGAACACCGCCGGCACCTGGTTGTCCTTCACGAACTCGATCGCCCGGGCAATCTGCTGCGGCGTGGCCTGCTGCTCAGCGTTCACCGCCCAAATGTAAACCTCCTTGAGCCCGGCATCACGGGCCAGGTAGGAGAACGCACCCTCACACGTGACCAACGCCCGCTGCTTCACCGACATGACCGACAGTTTGGACACCATCTCATCCTGCACACCCTGCAGCTGCGCGTTGTAGGCGCTGGCGTTGGCCTCGAACTCCGAAGCATGGGCTGGATCCAGCTTGGCGAACGCCTTGGCCATGTTGTCGGCGTAAATCTGGACGTTCCTCGGAGACATCCACGCATGCGGGTTTGGCTTGCCCTGGTAGGAATCCTCCGCGATCGGCATGACCTCCACACCATCGCTCACCACAGCATGGGGCACGTCCAAACCCTCAACGAATTGTGCGAACCACGCCTCGAGGTTGAGACCGTTGTCCAGAATCAGATCAGCCTGGGCGGCCTTGCGGATATCCCCCGGGGTGGGCTCATAGCCGTGGATTTCAGCCCCGGCCTTCGTAATGGACTCCACCCGCAGCCTGTCCCCGGCCACATTCTTGGCCACATCAGCCAACACCGTAAACGTAGTCAACACCACCGGCCTATCATCAGCACCCGCAGAAGAACTCCCCCCACACCCACACACCCCCAACACAAGGGCAATCGAGATCAGGAGAGCAGCGGAACGGTGGACATCTTTGGCGCACCGAAACAAAAAGTTAGGCATACCGAAAATTGTAGCCGGGCGTGGGCAGCCCGGCAAAAGCTACGCTGGTCATATGGGCACCGTTTCCACCACAGCAAATCTGTACCGCTTCACTGCCCTCGATGCCATCGCCGTGGCCGCCTACTTGGGTTTCACTGTTTTCTTCACCTTGGCGGGAGAAACCGTCGAACGGTTGATGCTGCAGTTGATCCCCGACCCGGCCACAGCGTCGTATGCCGTCAACGCGATCTTCTATGCCGGCGTCGGGATCTTTGCCATAGCGTCCGCCTGGCGCGTGGTGGGCCGCGACCTCAAGATTCTTGGCACCCGCCCCTGGTTCACGCTAGGCATGGTTCCGTTGGCCATAGTGGTCATGCTGATTCTCACGGCCATCCTGGTGACGGCGTTCGGCGGTGCGCAGAGCTCCGAGAACCAGGTGGGTATCCAGGGCCTGCTGCAACAAGTACCGGCTTGGCTGATGGTGCCACTCTTGGTGATCCTGGGTCCGTTCGTTGAAGAGTTCCTCTTCCGGCACCTGCTGATCGGCAAGCTGTCGCGGCACGTGAACATCTGGATTTGTTGCGTGATTTCCGTGCTCGTTTTTGCTTCCATCCACGTGATCGGCCGCGAGGGACTGGTGCTGTCCGCCTTGGCGCCGTACTTGGGAATGGCCGTGGTGCTCGTAGCCGTCTATGTGTGGACGGGGAAGAGCCTGATGTTCTCCTACTTTGTCCACGCCGCCAAGAACCTCATGGCCGTGGTGCTCATCTACGCCATTCCGCCGGAACTCCTTCCCAACTAGGACGGAACCTGACCGCAACGCCCTACCCAGCCACCCGCAGCGGTGAATAGCGTGGAGGGCATGACACTGAACATCCAAGTAGTAGTCGATTGCAAAAAGCCCCACGAACTCGCCGATTGGTGGGCCGAGACCCTCGAGTGGACCGTGGAACCCCAGGACGAAGCGTTCATCCGGTCCATGATCGAGCAAGGCTTTGCCGCCGAAGACCAGACCATCACCCACAACGGCAAGCTCGTATGGGCCGAGGGCTGCGCGATCGTGCCCGCCGAGGACTCCGATGCCAAGGCCGGCCGCCGCATCCTGTTCCAGACAGATCCCAACGATAAGACCGTCAAGAACCGGGTGCACTGGGATGTCCGGCTGGAGGGCCGCGACAAGAATCACGTGCGCAAACAGCTTGAGGATCGCGGCGCAAAGCACCTGTGGACCGCCAGCCAGGGACCTCACGAGTGGCACACCATGGCGGACCCGGAAGGCAACGAGTTCTGCATCAGCTAAGGCAATTACTAGACTCGGACTGTGAACAACGATCTCCCTGCCAAGGTTTCCGACGTCTTTGACCCCTCACGCTGGCGCACCGTTTCCGGCTTCGACGATTTCAAGGACATGACCTACCACCGGCAGGTTGAGCGTTCAACGGACGGAACCGTCAAGGACCTCCCCACAGTCCGCATCGCCTTCAACCGCCCCGAGGTCCGCAATGCGTTCCGCCCGGGAACCGTGGACGAGCTCTACCGCGCCATGGACCACGCCCGCATGACCCCGGACGTAGCTACCGTGCTGCTCACGGGTAACGGCCCCTCCGAGAAAGACGGAGGACACTCGTTCTGCTCCGGCGGCGACCAGCGGATCCGCGGCCGTGACGGCTACCGCTACGCCGAAGGCGACACGCAGGAGACCATCGATCCCGCCCGGGCCGGCCGCCTCCACATCCTGGAAGTCCAGCGCCTCATGCGGACCATGCCCAAGGTGGTCATCGCCGTCGTCAATGGCTGGGCAGCGGGCGGCGGCCACTCACTGCACGTGGTCAGCGACCTCACCATCGCCTCGCGCGAGCACGGCAAGTTCAAGCAGACAGACGCCACGGTGGGAAGTTTCGACGCCGGATACGGCTCAGCGCTGCTGGCCCGCCAGATCGGCCAAAAAGCCGCGCGGGAGATCTTCTTCCTGGCCCGCGAATACTCCGCCGATGACATGGTGCGCATGGGCGCCGTGAACGAGGCCGTGGACCACGAGCGGCTCGAGGAAGTGGCGTTGGAGTACGCCTCTGACATTGCCCGCCAGTCCCCGCAGGCCATCCGCATGCTCAAGTTCGCCTTCAATTTGGCCGACGACGGCTTGGCGGGCCAGCAGGTCTTCGCCGGCGAAGCCACCCGGCTGGCCTACATGACCGACGAGGCCGTGGAGGGCAAGGAAGCATTCCTCCAGAAGCGCGACCCCGACTGGTCCAACTTCCCCTACTACTTCTAGGACTCCCCGTGGACATCGATCCCGTACTCAAAGCACTCGCGGCCGCCCTGGAAGGTGAGGGTCCCGCCGTCGAAATCGTCCTGGATGAAAACGGCCAGCCGGAAGCGGTCCCGGTAGAGACCAGCATCGATGACGCTGCCTTGGTGGTCCGTACCTCCGGTTCCACCGGGACCCCGAAGGCAACGGTCCTCACCGTTGACGCCCTCGCCGCCTCCTCCGTGGCCACGGCAATGGCCCTGCGCGGTGAAGGCCAGTGGTTGCTGGCGCTCCCGCTGCAGTACGTGGCCGGCGTCCAGGTCCTGGTGCGCTCCCTCTACGCGGGCACGCGTCCGTGGGTGATGGACCAGACCAACGGTTTCACGCCGGAGGCTTTCACTGCCGCCGCCGAGGAACTCACGGACAAGATCCGCTTCACGTCCTTGGTGCCGACGCAGTTGCAGCGGCTCCTGGACTCGCCTTCTCCGGAGACACTCGCCGTGCTGCGCCGCTTCAACGCGATCCTTTTGGGCGGCGCACCGGCGTCGCCGGATCTGCTGGCTTCCGCCCACGCTGAGGGACTCAAGGTTGTCACCACCTACGGCTCGGCCGAGACCTGCGGCGGGTGCGTGTACGACGGCGAGCCGCTGGACGGCGTCGAGGTCCGGATCGGCGAGGGACCGCTGGAAGGCCGCGTCCTGCTGGGCGGCGACACCGTGGCGGCCGGTTACCTGGCCTCCGGTGATCCGGACGTTTTCTTCGAAGAGGACGGCGTTCGCTGGTACGTGACCGGAGATCTGGGCGAACTTTCCGCCGACGGCACGCTGACCGTGCTGGGCCGCGCCGACGACGTCATCATCACCGGCGGCGTCAAAGCCTCCGCCGCGTACATCCAAGGCAAGCTTGAAGCGCTCGACGGCGTCACGGCGGCTTTCGTGGCTGGTGTCCCCTCGCGCGAGTGGGGCCAGGCCGTGGCAGCCTATGTGGCTGTTGACGACGCAACCCCGGAGGGAATGAGAGGTTTCACTGCCAGGCGCGAAGCAGCCTTGGGCCTTTTGGCGCCCAAAACGGTCCTGGCCACCAACGAACTGATCATGCTGCCCAACGGAAAACCGGACCGGCTGGCCATGATCGACCAGCTTTCCGCGCTGCATCAGGGACAATAGACAAGTTCTCCCTGACAACGACTCTGACTCTAGATCTACGCGAAACACACGAGGTACTGCACGTGGCGACAGCTGCACAATGGATTCAAGGAGCCCGGCTCCGCACACTGCCCGCGGCGATCGCGCCCGTCCTGATCGGTTCGGCAGCGGCTTATGAGCTCCAGGCATTCCGGCTGCCCAACGCGATCCTGGCGGCTCTCGTGGCGCTGCTGCTCCAAATCGGCGTCAACTACGCCAACGATTACTCAGACGGCATCCGCGGAACGGACGAAGACCGCGTAGGTCCCCTGCGCCTGGTCGGATCCGGTGCGGCGAAGCCGGAACAGGTCAAGTGGGCCGCCTTTGCCCTTTTCGGAGCGGCGATGGTCTGCGGCCTGATCCTGGTGATCATCACGCAGACATGGTGGTTGATCCTGGTGGGAATCGGCTGCGTGCTTGCCGCGTGGGGCTACACGGGCGGCAAGAATCCCTACGGCTACATGGGACTGGGCGACGTTTTCGTGTTCGTTTTCTTCGGCCTGGTGGCGACGCTCGGCACTACCTACACCCAAGCCGGGCAGGTCAGCCTTGCTGCCGTGATCGGTGCGATCGGCACCGGGCTGATCGCTTGCGCCCTGCTGATGGCCAACAATGTGCGGGACATTCCCACGGATACAGCGGCCGGCAAGCGAACACTGGCTGTGCGCCTGGGAGACCGCCATGCGCGGGAAAGCTACGTGCTCATGCTGGCCGTCGCCATCCTGCTGGTGATCGTCCTGGCGCCGACCAAACCCTGGATGCTGATCGTGCTGCTGCTGATCCCTGCCTGCCTGATGCCGGCCTGGCTCATGGTCAACGGCAAGAAGCGCAAGAGCCTCATCCCTGTCCTCAAGCAGACAGGCCTGATCAACCTTGGCTACAGCATTTTGTTCTCACTGGGCCTGATCCTGAGCCGCGGCTTCTGAGTCTGCCTATAGCTAACGCCCTTAAGAAACATTCTTAGGGGCGTTAGCTATGAGCGGGATATTAGGAGTGGCCCGGGCGTTTGTCGTTGTTGACGGCGATGTCCGGGTTGTTGTCCACCAAGCCGTCCTCCACGGCGGCGTCTTCAACTTCGCCGGCCGTCCGGATGGGCTTGGCCCGGCCGGAGAAACGCTCCCGCATTGATGCGGTGGCGGCGTCGCGCTGTTTCTGGAAGAACAGGTAGCTGATGGCGAAGGCCATGAGCCCTGCGAAGATGGCTGCCGGCAGTAGGCCCACCTGCAAAAGAGCGAACACAATGAACAACGGCACGAAGAGTGCCAGACGGATGAGGGAATACTTCAGGAAAGCCACCATCCAAGTTTAGCCGTCCCGATGGTTGCACTCTGATCACAGCCAAGAACGGGCGTCCGGGGAACGGCTTCCGGCGACTAGACTTGATGCATGCTCCGGGTTGTAGGCGTCGTCGTGGTCCTTGTTGTCTTCGTCTACGCCTTGGTGGACGTTATCCGCACTGATAAGCACCAGACCAGGGGTATCTCCAAGACAGCCTGGATCGTGGTCATGATCCTCCTGCCCCTGCTGGGCGCTGTTCTTTGGTTCATTTTCGGCCGGCCTTACGGCAAGCCCACGTCCCAGCCGATCCGCCGCCATCCCACCGCCCCGGACGACGACCCCGAGTTCCTCCGCAACCTGGAAGTCCGCCGTCGGAAGCAGGCCGAAGACGAACGGCTGAAGAAACTCAAGGCGGACCTCGAGGCCAAGGAACGCAAGCTCGGGGGTAAGCCGTCTGCCGGCGGGAACACAGCTTCAGGATTCAACTCCGGCGATGCCAAACACGGCGAGCCGGATCCCCATGATACGGACGAGCTGAAGTAGGCGAACATGGCCCAGCAAGCTGATGGTTCACGGCAGTCACCTTCCACCACACCATCAGTCAGCGGGCCCCCAACCACTCCGGCCCCACCGCCCCGACCCGGGATGTCCGTGTCCACGCCGCCACCCATCGCTGTAGTCGTCAGGCCTCCTGGCCCCGCCCGGCTATCCAGGTCCTTATGGGTGGCGAGCTTTATCGCCGGAATCGCCGTGGTGGCCACCTTGTTCCTGGGCCGGGACACGCACTTTGAACGCCTGAAAGGCGTTATCGGGGACATGGTCCCCGACGGCGACGCCCAGGCAATCGAAGGAGCCACCGCCGTGGTCTTCCTCGGAAGCCTGGCCATGCTGGCGCTTGTGGTGGCCATGGAGGCAGTACTGTTGGCGATCACCTTCAAACGCCGCATCTGGGCACGATGGGCACTGGCACCGCTGGTCCTGCTCCACGCCGTGGTCATAGTGATCACAGCCGACTTTGTGGTGGCACCGGGCCCGGACGGATTCCTCACCATATCCCTGTCGGCGGCCCAGTACATCCTTGCCGCGGCCGGACTGATCCTGTTGTTCCTCCCGTCCACCACCGCCTGGCTGCTCAGCGAACGGCGGGCATAGCGGCCAGCATTCCTTCGCAGCTGCGCAGGACAACCCGGCAGGCTTCCACCCCCGACGACTCCGTCAGCGGGTTCTCAGCGATCATGTGCCAGCGGTTCAGGCAGTTGCGGGCGGCGTCGCTGACCTCCTCCGGACCCGCCTCCGGTGCCAGGCCCAGCCGCAGTGCCGGCAGACTGCCGCGACCACCCACCAGCCGTTCAGCTTCCGCGGCGTTTTCTGCGCCCAATGCCACTCCGCCGGTCCGCAGGGCGGCCAAGAGCTTCAGTTCCCGGAATTCATGGGCACCGGCCTGAAGGCGTTCCAAGGCTGCCTCCAGGGGTGCTGCGCGGTCCCCGGGTGAACTGCGCAGCAAGGTCTCCAAGCCGACGACGGCGGCACGGGCCTTGAGTGCGTCGGCCCGCGTCTGGAAGAGGTACGCGATGGTCTCGAGCAGTTGACCGAGGCCGCTGCGCCGCGCCAACTCGTGGGCCAGGGCTGTGGGGCCGTCCAGCCCGCCCCGGATGAGGGCGACACCCAGGCGGATCCCGAACAAGCCAAACCGCTCCACCAACGAAAGCCGGACGTCCCGGCTTAGCTCCGGTGACACGGCGCTCCCTACGAACCTGTCGGCGGACAGCATCATCCGTTCCCACTGCTTCCGGTCCATCCGGGCCAGCAACATCATGGCTTCGAAGTCGGACTGCCGCATGGTTCGCGAACTCTGCGCCAGCAGCCCCGCCACCGGGACCACTCCCAAGGCCAAGGGCTTGAGGTTCTCGTCCCGGCTGTACCGGTCGGCGATCACAGCGGCGGATATGAGCGAATCGATCCTTCCGGCACCGATCTCGTCCGCCCTGGACAGGACCGCCAGGGCGTTGACTGTCCCGGACTGCCCGGCGGAAGTGTCCTTGAAGGACTCCAGGAACCGGACATCGGAAGCGTGCAGGTGCCGCATCAGGTAAATGACCGCGTCCGCAGCCGTGGGGGCATCTTCCGGAAGCAGGAAGGCCGTAGCCCGTCCGGAGACGTCCTGCGACAACGAGGCTATTCCGGGCGTATCGATCAAGGTGAGCTCCCGGAGGCTGGCCGAGGGCCAGTCCACTACCAGCCGCTCCACGTCTTCCGCCTGGATGTCCCCCAATAAGAAAACCAGGCGGCCATCCTCACGGGTGACAGGAAGTTGCCGAGGCTCACCCATCAACGGGATGAGGGTGATCCGCGGAGTGTGTCCGTACCGGTACCAGGTGACGATCCTGGTGCACTCCCCGGCGTCGGTGGGAGCTATTTCCTCGCCGATGATCGCATTCAGGAGGGTGGATTTTCCGGCTTTGACCATTCCCGCCACTGCGATACGGAGGGGTCCGGCCAGCCGCCCCTCAAGCTCGTCGAGTACCGCGAGCGCTGCTGCGTCATCGTGGAAGACTTCCCTTGCTTGCCGGAGCAGCCCGGCCGCTCCGACGATGCCCGATTCACTCATCCGGCCGGGACCGCCGACGAGTTTTGAACGCCTTCTTGCTGCCTGGCTTGTTGGTCCGGCGGAGTACTTTTCTGCAGTTCCATTGCCGCGGCGGCCAGGGCATCAACCTTCTTCAGTTCTGCCCTGATGTCCTTGATCCGGAGTTCGCGCTCCACGGCGTAGGTGGCGGCGGCCTTCTGGGCAGCTGTCACGGAGTCAGTGAGGGACCGGTGGTGTTCTTCCGCGATTTCCGTGAAATGGTCACGGGTTGAGCGCTGCACCAGCCGCAGCCTGTCTTTGAGTTGCTTTCCTACTTGGAACACCACATCATCGACTTGCCTGCGGACCAGGGCTTTGGCTTCGGCTTGGCGGCGCTTGAGCCGGGCTTCCTTCTCTTCCCTGAACGCCTTGCGGCCCAGCATGAGCCCCGCTCCAACGGAGAGGGGGTTGATCAGGGCCATTCCGAAGATGCCGGTCAGCAGGCCGAACATGAGTACACCTCCATAGGAACCGCGCATTCCGATCAGGATCTTCTGGAGTGCCCCCATCCGGCCATCCTCCATTCCGGGCATGTCCCCCACAGGATCCAGGACGCCACCGGTATCGGCCACCGGCATCACCGGCAGGGCGACTTCAGCTTCGGAGAAGTGCTCGGCAACCTGGGCTGCGAGCCATTGCGCACGTTCGCTGGTCCACACAAAGGTGTCCGAAACGGCAGCGGCTGCGCTCTGCTCCAGCCATTGTGAGAACTGCTCCCAGGCGGGTCCCGGGTCTCCTTGGTCAATGGCAGCCTCGGCGTCGCGCTGGATCCGCCGGAGCCTGTCCCTGAGGTCATACTCCATATCGGCAATCAGGTCGCCGATGCCGTCGTTGAGTGTTGTTTGCCAGCGGGCCGACCTTTTCCGGAGCGCGTCGGCTTCCTGCTTGGCGGACTGCAGTCCCGCGATCATTTGGGGAGTGCCTTCCGGATTTTCCAGGGCCTCCAGTTCGGATTGGAGTGAGAGTCGCAGGTGTTCGGTGACGGACAGGAGGTCGTGGCTGACCGAGCGGCGCTGGTTCCGTGCAGCCGCTCCGACCACCTCGTCCCGCAGGTACGCTACCAGCGTTGGAAAGCCTGACTCGGCGTTCAGCTCCTTGTCCTGCAATCTCGCGGCCTGCAGGCGGAGTTCTGACGAGACGGGCAGGAGGGCAATGCCCGGACCCACGTCGGAGAGGTGCTTCCGGTCTAGCTCAGCGATCTGACGCCACCCGGGATAGAGGTCGGTCTTGGAGAGGATGCACATCACGTTGGGGCTCACCCGCATTGCCTGGCGGAGGAAGCGGACCTCGGGTTCGGTGTATTCCTGCGAGGCGTCGGAAACGAACACCATCGCGTGCGCCGACGGCAAGGCAGTCAGGGTAGTCAGGGTATGGGTGGAACCCAGTCCACCCACTCCGGGGGAATCGATGATCGAGAGCCCTCCGGAAAGGATCTGCCGGGGCAAGGAGACCTCAGCCGCTACGAGGTTTTTGGAGTTACCCGGGTTGCCGGACTCCGAGACGTAGGCGGCAAGCTCGTCGAGCTTGATGGGCCGGCGTTCAAGCTGAGGGTCGGCACCCGCCAACTCAGTTCCGAAAGCCGGTAGGGACTCCGTTTCTGCGCTGGACTTCGGACTGCTGTCTGCGGCAGACCCGTCTGCAGGGACCAGCACCAGGGCCGAGGCCGGATCGCCGTACTTGACCACTGTGGGCACCGACGTAGCGATGTCGTCATCAACCGGGCACACGGGCGCGTTGACAAGGGCATTAATGAGTTGACTCTTGCCTTGCTTGAATTCGCCCACGACGATGACGCGAACGCTTGGGTCCAGGAGACGACGGCGGGTGAGTTCCAGTCGTCGTCGAAGGTCGTTCCTGTCTCCGGCCCCCACCAGGTCGATGCCCTGTTCCACCAGGGTGGTTATGCGCGCCGTCTCCGCCACAGTCTGTCCTTTGCTCGGTGCCACTGGAGGGGGATTCCCGGGAAGTGCCCGGCAGAGGGTTATCCCTGCCGGGCACTGCTGGGGCTATCCGGATGGAAGCGACTACATAGGAGGTGGCGGCGGGCCGGCGGGACCGCCGTCGAGATCCACATCCACGTCGTTGTCGGCCACCACAATCGAATCGTCGATGTCGTTGAATTCGAGTTCGTTGTCCTCGATGTTGGTGTAGTCCACGTCCAGCTCGTTGTCCGCGACCACAATGCTGTCCTGGATATTGGTCAGCTCGACGTCCACGTCACCAACCGTGACATCCGTGGAGCTGTCGTTGAAGGAGTCGTTCACGGAGTTGTTGGAGTTGTCCGTGTTAGTGGTGGTGGTAGTAGTGGTTGTCGGGTTCGAGGAGTTGTCGTTGAACGAGTCAGCGATGTTCACCGAGTTGTCCGAATTGTCCGAGTGGTCGGAGTTGTCCGAATTGTCGGAGTTATCAACGGAGTTGTCGGAATTGTCCGAGTTATCGGAATTATCCGAGTTGTCGTTGAACGAATCCGAAACATTGACGGAGTGGTCCGAGTTGTCCGTCGAACTGTCCTCGTTGAACGAATCCTCGATGTCCACATCCAAGTCAACATCAGTGTTGTACGAGTCCTTGATGGTGGAGTGGTCGTCGTTGTAGGTAGTAGTGGTTGTGGTGTTGCCCGAATCCTTGACGTCATCGCCGGCAGCAATGGCACCATCGCCGGAGGCAACCACGGCATCCTGGTTGAACAGCTGGGTGACATCGCCGTCGGCCCAGATGTTCTGGTTGACCGACTGGTCGGTGATCGTGTCGCGGTCATCGATATTGGTGGTGTAGGAGTAGTTGTTCACCACGTGGATGAGCTGCTGGACTGCGTGGGCGTGGTCCTCGTGGTCTCCGCCACCGCCGCCACCGCCGCCCCAGCCGCCGTGGTCGTCGTCGTCATCGGGGCGTCCGCCACCACCGCCATGGCCGTGATCGTCATCATCGTCCCAGCCGCCGGTGTTGCCATTGCCGCCGCCGTGGCCGTGGTCGTCGTCGTCGTCATCGGGGCGTCCGCCACCACCGCCATGGCCGTGATCGTCATCATCGTCCCAGCCGCCGGTGTTGCCATTGCCGCCACCATGGGAAGGAGCGGGGTGTCCGCCGGCAGCGCCGCCGCCACCGGTGGACGCGTGGTTGCCGCCGGTGTTGTATTCGCGGTCGAACGACGAACGCGCATTGATGGGCGCGTAGTCCAGGACTACCGGGCGAACGGCGTCCACGTCGGCCGAGGAAACATCGCGAAGGCCGGCAGCGGCGAGGGCCGCCTCCGGGTCGCGCACAAACTCCTCGGCTGCATCAGGATCGTTGAACAGGCTCATCAGGAACTGCACGAGCTGTTGTGCGAGTGTTGGCATTTGAATGCTCCCTCAAATTCTGTGGTGGGTGGTAAATGGCCCGGCGCCTTTGCCGGGCTCCCCTTCAACGTATGACCGTTGCCGCGTACGGGGCATCGGGGGCGGTCCCCCTACCAGTTGCCCCACCGTTAGGGGTGCGGCGGTTTTTGGTTAGGGGGTTGAGGTAGTGGGCGGTCACGGAGGGGGGTACCCCTCCCCTAATGCCAGGCGCAGCCGCACCAGCAGTTCGGAACGGTTTTCTGCGCCGAGTCGCCGGCGCATCCGGGCCACATGGTGTTCTGCCGTGCGTGGCGAGATGTAGATGGCCTCGCCGATCTCGCGGTAGGTCTTGCCCTCCAGGAGGAGCTTTGCCACTTCACGCTCTCGGAGGCTCAGCCCGGACGGGTCCGGAGTACCCCCACCGTCCACCACCGGCTGGGTGGGTGCATCCTGGTGCTGGTTTTCGGCTCGCTCCGAACCCGGCGCGGCGGGGCCATTGGCTTGCGGGTGGATGTCCCTGGCACAGGCCAGCAGCCGCACCATGTCCCGGCGCTCGGATGCGTGCGCGGCCGCGTGGCCTGCCAGCCGCGCCCCTTCCCAGGGCATCCCGACGGCGGACAGGCCACGGGCGGCTGTTTCGACGTCGGACGCTTCAAACCTGCTGGCCAGGACGGAAACCCATGCCTTTCCTCCTGCGGCGAGGACGGATGCCAAATGGCTGTGCTCGGAGGCGCGCACCAATGCTGCCGCGTGCGGGGCGAGCTCCGCCGGGCTTTCGCCCAACAACGCTGCCTGCACGGCGGCCCAATGCAGCGGTACGGACCACAACGGCGGATTTTCCAACCGGGCAAGAAGGTCCCAGGCGCCCGCCAGGTAGTGCGAAACGCGCGGGGTTTCCCGTAGCCGGGCTGCGGCAATCATCATTTCGCCCCACGGCAGCAGGCTGTAGAGGTCCACCGCCACGTGCATCATGGCCTCGCGGGCCCGGTCCCATGCGAGCACCAGCTCGTGCACTTCGCCGCCACGGCGTGCCAGGCCGACCTCCAGTGCGGCCAGCAGGAAGCCGTCCCGGGGCGCCAGGCTCCAGTGGTTCGCCTTGACGGCCTCGTTGATGGCCAAGCGCGCGTCATCGGCGTTGTCCTGCTGCATCGAGGACCAAGCCAGCAGCAGGAAGAGCCTGGGCCGCGCTGCATCGCCTCCCTGCCCGGCAGCTATCGCGGCTTTGAGGACGGTGTCCGCCGCGGCCGGTTCCCCGCTGTGGAGGGCGCACAGGGCGGCCAAGGCTGCCGGGGTCTCTGGCAGTGGAATGGCAGCACCGGAGGCGTTCATCATGTCCGAAGCCCTGATGAGCTCCGGCAGGGCAAGTTGGGGCGTGTGCCCCAACGTCCGTCCGAGTCCCTGCTGCGTCAGGGACAAAGCCACCGCTAGAAGCGTGGGCGATCCGGACGAGGATCCGGCTTCCAGGGCTTCTTCGGCCCCGGCTCTGTTGCCCGAACCGATCATGGCAACAGCTGCCTGCGCGGCGGAGCCACCCATCCGGGCAGTACCCAGCCAGCTGTAGGTGTCCGCGGCCCGGGACAGCATTCCGCGCTGAGCCCATACCGCTGCCGCCACATCGACGCCGAGGCTAAGCCCAGGCGGGTCGGGCATGGCCAGGAGGCGGTCCACCAACCTGCCTGCTGTGTCCAGGTCCCCTGTTGCTGCGGCCGCCTGTGCACGCCGCGCGGCGCTGCTTAGCTCTCCTCCCCCGGCCTGGACGGCCTCCGCATAGAGCTCGGCGGCCAATTGTGGATCAGAATCCACCACGTTGTCCGCTGCCGCTCCCAGCTCCTCTACGACGCGAGAGTCCTGGAGCCCGCTGCGGGCCAGCTCGCGGGCGACCTCGCCCAAAAGCCGCCCCTGGCCCAGGATCGTGTCCACCAACTCTTTTTGGAGGGCATGGACATACGGCATCGGTGTGCTGCTCAGGAGGGAGAACTGCACCGTACCGGCAACTGAGCCGTCCGCCAGCAACAGTCCAGCGTTCCTCGCCGCGGCAATGACCCGCTCCAGGTCGCCACGGTCCGCAAGTCGCCCGGGGAGCGGCGACGGCAGGGCGAAACCAACGGACAACGCGAGGAGCAGCTCACGGACGGTGTCTTGGTCTGCTGCCAGATCCCGCGCGGAATCAGGGACCGGATCTTGGGCAGGAAAGAACTCGCGGAATGAGTCATGCTCATACCCCGTCATGGCCTACACCGCCAAGGACTGCGTCGGATCCGTGGGAGAACTTTCTGTCACCGTCGGCGACGGCACAGGAACAGGATCCGCAGAGGGAGTCACGGGTGCAGGCTCAATCGTTGCGGATGGTTCAGGCTGCGGAACTGTCGGCTCCGGCGACGGCGTCACCGGGTCCGCCGGAGTGGTGGGTGGTGTGGTGGCGGGTGGCGTGGTGGGTTCGGGGACCGGAGGCGGGGTTGCCGGTCCGGTAGCAGCGCCTCCTGTGGGCTGCGGGGCCGGCGTAGTGGCCGGCGTAGTGGCCGGGGGCTGGGACGGAGCCGGTGTGGAAGAGCCAGGTGTCGTCGTCGGGGTTCCAGCCGCGGGAGATGCGGGACTTGCGGCACCGCTTGTTCCTGCGGGTGCAGCACCTGTTCCACCGACGGCAGCCCCGGAACTGGATGGACCGCTCACGGCCCCTGTGCCCGTGGCCGCGGTTCCCTGCTTGGCCGGTGTCCGGCCGGTGGCCGTCCCCGCTCTCGCAACTCCTGCCCGGGCACTGGCCTCAAGTCCCGCCGTCGGTTTGCCACCTGCAGGCGATGTTGCGGCAGGGGCGCCGCCAGCGTTGGTGGCCTGCGCCGGGGCAGCCTGTGACCCGCCGTCGCGCATGACATCGGCCGCTTGGGAATCGAACATCGACGCGAGCAATCCCGTACCTTCGGGGCTCTGCGCTGCGGTAGCCGTGACAACTGTCAGCACAGTGGCGGCCGCGGCGGCCGCAGCCGTCATGCGAACGCGTGGCCGCGGCCCATGCTTGGGCTTGACTGGCCCGGCTTTAGGGGCAGGCAACGCGCGCAGTGGCCGGGCCACATGCGGCCGGGCCGCCTCCTTCGCTGCAGCAGCGGCGTCCCGCGCTTCTTTCGCATCCACGGCAGCCAGGCCGTTTGAGCGCAGGCCGGCTATGGCAGCGCCAAGGCAGATGGACGACTTCGGATCGGCGTCGACTGCGATCGGCCGGTCCAGTTCCACTGAAATCAGTTCAGCCACCAGCGGGATGCGCGACGAACCACCGATCAACAACACAGCGCTGAGGTCCTGCGGCTCAAGGCGGATGCTCCGCAGGCTGCGCTCCAGGGCATCCACGGTGCTGCGGACGGGTTCTTCTATCATCGCCTCGAATTCGGACCGCACCAGACGCACCGATTGCTGCGTGCCGGGAAGGGCAACCGCTACGCTCGCTTCGCTGTCCAGGGATAGCGCTTCCTTGGCCTCCCGGCACTCCCGCCGCAGCCTCGACAGGGCGGCCAGCGTCGCAGGTGCCTGGGGGTCGAGGTCCGTGGCGCCGGCGACGAAACCCAAGACGTGACGCAACACAGCGGCATCGAAATCAGCGCCGCCGAGCGTTTCAATGCCGTCCGGACGGCCAAGAAGTTCGAAGTTTCCGGCGCTTGCCTTTCGCAGGACCGCGGTGTCGAAAGTTCCGCCGCCGAGATCGTACACAGCGATGATGCTGCCGTCATCCACTCGGGTTTGGGACGCGTAGTGCACGGCTGCCGCAACAGGTTCGCTGATCAAGGTGACAGCCGGCAAGCCGGCAACGTTCAGCGCCGCGAGGACCACCGAGGTCCGGTGCTGACCCCATGCGGCGGGGTACGTCATCATGATCGACGACGGCGGGACTCCCTCGCGCTCTTCGGCCCGGTCCACCACCCATCGGGCCAACGTGGCATAGACGTCCTCCGGCGCCAACCATCCCTCGCCCACGGCGAGGGGCACCGAGTCTCCGATGCGGCGTTTAAACTCCCGAACCATTCGCTGGGGATCGTCTAGGCCGCGGCGCTCGGCTCCTTCCCCTACCAAAACCCGGCCGTCCGCTGCGTAGAACAACACTGAAGGCACAGCGCTGCCGTGCAGTCCCAAAGGGAGGATTTCGGGTGTAGGGGTTGGACTCTGGTCAGGCTTAACCAGGGCTGCTGCGGTAAAACTTGTCCCGACGTCAATGGCGAGAACATAGTTCATGGTTACCTCGAAAAGAACGCGCGCGTCGCTAGCGGGCTGCATCACAAGCGGGTTCTGAACAAGTTAGCACCTGCCTTGGACAGGCAAAAGGCTTAATTGCTGCACCGGATTGCCCTGATCGGGGCAGGCACCGGAGGCAGGGAGCAACGCCCCTGCTCAGGGCCGGAAAGGGCTCAGAGGCCCGAGTAGGAATGCAATCCTTGGAAGACCGTGTTCACGAGCGTGAAGTTGATGATGACGCAGGCGTAGCCAACAATCGACAACCATGCTGCGCGGGTTCCCGTCCAGCCACGCGTGGCACGCGCGTGCAGGTAGCCTGCGTAAACCACCCAGATCACGAAGGTCCAGACCTCCTTGGGATCCCAACCCCAGAACCGGCCCCAGGCCTTTTCGGCCCAAATGGCTCCGAACATGAGCGTGAACGTCCAGCCAATGAAGGCAATCGCGTTGATGCGGTAGGACAGGTTTTCCAGGCTCAGCGCGTTGGGGACCAGGCGCATGAAGCTGAGCTTGTCCGGACGGCCGGCGGTGAGGGCCTTCTGCCGGTGGGACTGCACCAGCTGCAGTGCGGACATCAGGAATGTGAGGGTGAACAAGGCCGAGGACAGCACGGCGATGGACACATGGATGATCAGCCAGTAACTCTGCAGGGCCGGAACCAGGTGGCCCACCGGGGTCCAGAAGGAAACGGAGGCCGCCACCAGCATGATGATGGCCAGGCCCAGCACGAACGTACCCAGGAACCGCAAGTCGCGGCGGATGAGCGCGACGAGGAAGACGGCAACCGCAACGAACGCGCCGGTGGTGAGGAACTCGTACATGTTGCCCCACGGCACGCGTCCGGCACCCAGTGCACGGGTCACCACGCCCGCGGCGTGGATCAGCACGCCCAGGACCGTTAAAGCCACGGCGACGCGGGCGGGAACGCGACGCTCGGCCGCGTACTTCATGTCGCCTGCTGCGGTGCCGTTCTCAACGGTGAGGCCCGACGTCGGACGCTCGGCACGGCCAGCCGGCCCACCGGCGTCGGAACTACGCTGGCCTCCGCTGACGCGACCCGCGGCAACTGTCACCTTCTCAGTAGCGGCGCTTGCCGCAGCCTTGAGGTCCACAGCGTGGAACGTCTTGCTGCTCTTGGCCAGGTCCCAGGCAAAGGCGATGAACGCCACGGTGTACGTGCCGGCGGCCAACAGCATGAACAGCTCGCTGTACTGGCCCAGGGTTTCGTTGATGACGGGCATTACTGGTCCTTCGAGGTTGAGGAAGAGACGGTGTCGGTTGTATCCGGGTCGCCGGAGATGTGCCATTCCCGGGCGAAGAGTTCTCGGAGGGCTGCGGCTTCGCCGGCCAGACGGTGGTCTTCACCGCGTGCCAGCAAGCCGTACTCCACCATGGTGCGGCCATCCTCGTGCGTTCCGGTGCGGACCCAAACACGGCGGCGGTTGACGTAAAGGGAGATCACCAGGCCGCCGACCGCCAGGAGACCGAAGATCAGGGCGTACAGCTGGCCGGGGTTGTGGTGGACGTCCACGCCAATGTACTTCTTGACGCCGTCGAAGGTGATGCTGCCTTTGCCTTCGGGCAGGGTGTAGGTGGCGCCGGGAACCAAGGTGATGCCGCCGGCCTCAAGGTCCCGGCCGTTGAGCTGCTTGAGGTTCTTGACGTCCAGTTCGAAGACGTTCTGGGGTACGCCCTTATCCAGGCCGAGGTCACCGTAGAACGAGTTCAGGCTCAACTGCGGGTTGATGAGTTCAGGATCGCCGCTGAAGGAAATGCCCTCGTCGGTCACGAATGCCGTGGGCAGGAAGAAGCCCACGAATCCGAGTTGTTCAGGCTTGCCGTCCGGAACCTTGATGACCACTGAGGAGTAGTAGTTGTCGCCCTGAACCTTGGCCGTTACCGGACCTTGCAGCGCGATGTTGCCCTCGCCGTCGCGGACCGTCACCACGGGTGCGTAGCCGTTACCGGTGAGGTAGAGGCTGGTGCCGCCCAGGCTGATGGGGTCGTTGACCTTGAGAACTTCCTTCTTCGCGGGCGAGTCCGGAGTTTCCTTGGTGGTGACGTCAGCGGTGTAATCGATGGGCTGGCCGAACTTCTTGGGCGATTCGCGGTCGAACTTGGCCTCGAACTTATCCAATTGGATGGAGTACGGCTGGAGCCAGCTGCTCTGGAAGTTAGTGCCCGGCGTGAATTGGTCGTAGCCCACCAAGGTATTGACGAACGTGTCGCCCTCCACCAGGATGCGCTGGCCGCTGTAGCCAAACAGACCGCCAATGGCCACGGAAACCAGCACGCCAATCAGCGATGTGTGGAACACCAGGTTGCCCATTTCCTTCAGGAAGCCGCGCTCGGCTCCCAGGGACGGCAGGTCGCCGTCGGCATCCCTGACCTCCACGCGGTAGCCGCGCTTCTTGAGCAGTCCAGCGGCATCGTTGATAGCCTTCGACGCCGGGATCCCGGCGTCGGCGGGCAGCGCGAGTGTGCCGTACTCCGGCAAGCGCGAAAGGCGCTTGGGCGTGCGCGGAGGCTGCGACTTCATCGCCTTGTAGTGGGCGATGGCGCGCGGAGTGACACAGCCGATCAGGGAGACGAAAAGCAGGATGTAGATGGCAGAGAACCACGCCGACGAGTAGACGTCGTAGAGCTGGAGCGCATCAAAAATCGGGCCGAAGGTCGGGTCTTCTTTGATTCGCTGGGCGACGATTGCCGGATTGGCGGACCGCTGCGGGAATGCTGGCAGAGACCCGGGGACCGCCGCAACTGCGAGGAGCACAAGCAGGAAAAGGGCCGTACGCATGCTGGTCAGCTGCGTCCAAGCCCAACGGAGCATGCCCTTGAAACCGAGTGCGGGCAGCGCGGCCTCGGACTTGGCTTGCTGGAGTTTTCCGTCCGCTGTGGTGGTGCTTTCAGCGGCTGGGGACTTCTTCTTGGCTTTCACGGACTCGCTCATCAGATCGGCAACTTCACATCGGTTTGGAACCAGTACTGCAACTCGGTCACCCAGGTTCCCCACACTCCGGTGGCCATCAGGATGCCGAGCAAAATCAGGATGCCTCCGCCGATCCGCTGAATAGCCAGGCGGTGCTTGCGGAAGAAGGACATAACGCCCATGCCCCGGCGGACAGCCAAGGCGATCAGGAGGAACGGGATGCCCAGGCCAAGGCTGTAAATGAACGCCAGCAGCGCCCCCTTGGCCGCCGACGATCCGCCGGACAAGCTCAGCAACTGTACCGCGGAGTACGTGGGCCCGATACAAGGAGCCCACCCGAGGCCGAACGTCAGCCCCAGCAGCGGAGCACCCCACAAGCCTGCGGGCGGCTTGGCATGGATTTTCGCGTCACGCTGCAGCCAGCTGAAACCGCCCATGAAGACAACGCCCATGATGATCACCACAACGCCCAGCCATTGCGTGATCCACGCGTTCTGAGGACCGGTCAGGAGCGTGCCGAGTTGACCGAAGGCGCCCCCAAGCAGGACAAAAATCACAGAGAAACCCAGGACGAACAGGCCGATGCCGGCCAGCATGCGGCCACGCCGCTGCTTCTGGAGGTCGACGCCGGTCAGTCCGGTGACGTAGCCCAGGTAACCGGGGACAAGGGGCAGCACGCACGGCGAAAGGAACGAGACGAGCCCGGCCAGCAGCGCCACCGGCACGGCCAGCAGCAGTGATCCGTTGAGGATCGTCTCGGCGAAGGGACTGTTCATGGGGTTACTCGGCCACTGCGGAGGTGATGAGGGCCTTCAGGGTGCTCTTCTCGATTTCGCCAAGCACACGGGAGGCAACCTTGCCCTCTTTATCCAGGACCAAAGTGGTGGGTACTGCGCCCGGAGGCACTATGCCGGACACGGACAAGAGCACAGCCCCGTCCTTGTCATTGAAGCTTGGGTAGGTCAGGTTGAAAGTCTTGTCGAACGCCTCGGCGGTGGCTTTCTCGTCCCGTAGGTTCACTCCGAAGAACTGCACGCCCTGGTCCTTGAAATCCAGGTGCAGGGCCTCAAGCTGCGGTGCTTCAACCCGACAGGGAGCACACGCTGCGAACCAGAAGTTCAGGACGGTCACTTTACCCAGGAGGTCCTCGGGCTTGACGGTGGAACCGTTGAAGAGCGTGCCCTTCAGTGCCACGGGAGCGGAGCGGTCGGCCTTGGCGAATTCCGTGACGGAACCGTCTCCGGCTACGTAGTTCTTGTTGTCGCCCTTCTTTGCCTGTGCGGCCAAGGAATCTTCCTGGGCACACGCGGACAACCCCATGGTCAGTCCGGCCAGCAGGACGCCGCCGGCTGTGAGTACGCCGCGCCGGGAAAGGTTGTTCTCCATCTTCTATGCCCCCGGAGTCGAGGCGGCACCGGGAAGCAGTACGGCAGCAGGCTCGCTGTAGTCGACGCGCACAATCTTGCCGTCGTCGTCGAACACCAGGGAGGTCAGCGAGGTGAGGGTGCACTCGCGTTTGCGGGGATCGTGCGCCAAACGGCGTCCTTCCGCCGTCAACCGGGTTGCCCAGATGGGCAGTTGGTGGCTGACCAAGATGGCCTCGGCGCCGTCGCCGCCCAGGTCGATGGCCTTGAGCCGGGCATCCTCCACGGCGGCAAGAACACGGGCAGCCTGTTCCTTATAAGGTTCGCCCCAGGACGGCCGCATGGGGTTGCGGAAGTAGGGCCAGTGCTTCGGCTTCAGGAACTCACTCTTGGTGGGGTGCAGCCCTTGGAAGTGGTTCTCGGCTTCGATGATCCGCGGCTCGGTGTGGATCTCAAGGTTCAGTGCCTCTGACGTGGGCATGGCTGTCTCTTGGGCGCGCGTCAGCGGCGAGGCTGCCAAGTGGACAATCTTGGCGCCCTCGTTGGCGCGGGCCACGAAGTGGTCGGCCAGCATCCGGGCCATCTCCCGGCCGCGTTCGGAGAGGTGGAATTCAGGCAGCCGACCGTAAAGGACGCCATCGGGATTGTGGACCTCGCCATGGCGAAGCAGATGGACAGTTGCTTGGGGCATGTTTACCAGTTTCTCAAAGAAGCGGGGCGATCCGAAATCTTCTACCGCTAGTAGAACTCAAAGTTTTCCGAAAATGTTCCGTGGAGTTGGAATAAAAGATGCATATGCATGTTTATACTAGACACGAAGCTCGGTTGACGCTTCAAGTAACCACCTCAGTCGTCAGCCGGGCAAGCACGCAAGACCTTCCACCAGACATAGGAGCACCACCATGATGACCATCCCCGCCAACGTCACCACCGGCACCTGGACCCTCGACGCTTCCCACAGCGAGATCGGCTTCACCGTCCGCCACGCAGGCATCAGCAAGGTCCGCGGCCAGTTCAAGGACGCCGAAGCCACCTTGGAAGTTGGCGAAGCCCTGACCGATTCCAAGGTCAGCGCCACCATCCGCACCGCCAGCTTCGACTCCGGCGATGTCAACCGCGACGGACACGTCAAGGGCGAAGACTTCTTCGATGTGGAGAAGTTCCCGGAAATCACGTTCGTTTCCCGCCACGTCAAGGCCAACGGTGACAGCTTCGACCTCGTGGGCGATCTCACAATCAAGGGCGTCACCAAGGAAGTTGCCATCGAGACCGAATTCAACGGTGTGGCCGTGGATCCGTTCGGCAACACTCGCGCTGGAATCTCCGGCGAAACCACCATCAGCCGCAAGGAATTCGGACTGACCTGGAACGCTGTCCTGGAAGCCGGAGGCGTGCTGGTCAGCGACAAGGTAGTCATCAACCTGGAACTCGCGTTCATCGCACCTGCCGCGTAATTCCCCGCAAGCAGCACGGCGTCCCCGCACAGCTTCACGCTGTTGGGGGCGCCGTTTTGCATACTCATGAGTCACCCGGCAATTATTCGGCAAACAGCCTGTATTTAGCTGCGAGTTGGCTCCGAATTTCCTATGCATCCTTCAACCTGCGGTCTAAAGTGATGCCATGAGTACCCCAGACGACGCACCACAGCCACAGCAGCCCGGCTCCCAGCCTCCGCAGCCCGGCAATGTTCCTCCTGCGGGTTACCAGCCTCCGCAGCCCGGCAACGCTCCTCCAGCGGGTTACCAGCCTCCGCAGCCCGGCAACGCTCCTCCAGCGGGTTACCAGCCTCCGCAGCCCGGCAACGCTCCTCCCTCTGGATACCCTGGACAGCAGGGCTATCAGCCACCTCCCGGATACCAGCAGCAAGGTCAACCGGCATATGGTCCTCCCGCTGGACCCAACCCGGCGCCCCCTGCGGGATTGGGGTACGCCGCACCACCCCGCAACGTTTTTGGCCTGGACAACAGAATTGCGTATAGGTTCCGGGATACAACCGGAGTGCCCCAGCCAATGGTTGTGTCCTACTGGCTCTGGATTGCAGCGGCCGTGCTTGGCGTGCTCGCCAGCATCGTGAACATCTTCCAGCTCAGGGATATCTTTGGCGGCCTGATGGTGGGAGCCGGGGTGGCCAGCCTCGTGCTCAGCTTACTGATCGCTGCGGTCTATATGTTCATGGCCATCCGCCTCAAGGAAGGCAGCCGATGGGCCAGGCTGGTTCTGACCATCCTCGGCGTCCTGGCGGCATTCTCGCTCCTTTTCCAACTCATCACCCTGAATTTCAGCCTCATAGGCTCCGCCGCTGCGGTTGCCGCGGCAGTAATGATGTGGCTACCCGAGTCCCAGAAGCATTTCGTCTAGGTGAGCAGAAGGCCGCGGCCAGGTCCCCGGGGGGCTACCGCGGCCTTCATCATGAAGGCGTAAGCCCACATGATGATTTTTAGCCCGAAGCAGGAATTCCTGCGTGTGATCGTCAGCAGCGCCGAACCCTGGCGGTACGGTGGAAGCAGAACCACGCTGGGGGCAGGGTCATTTTGCTGATCCCGGCGGCCGCACCAGCAGTCGAACAAGCAAAGGAATGCCATGAGCAACCCTCCCTACCCGCCGTCAAACCCGGGCGATGCCAACCAGCCCGAACAGCCTGGCTCGCAGCCCGCCGCCCCGCAGTACGGTCAGCAGTCACCACCGCCGCCGGCGCCGCAGTATGGCCAGCCCGCCGCCCCGCAGTACGGACAGCAGTCCCCGCCCCCGGCACCCCAGTATGGCCAGCCCGCGGCTCCGCAGTACGGACAGCAGCCCCCGGCCGCTCCGCAGTACGGACAGGGCGCCAACTGGCCGAGCCAGCAGCCGGCCCCCACCGCCGTGCCACAGATGGTCAACATCGCTTTCTGGATGATCGTAGCGGCAGGAATCCTCTCCGCCATCAGCTCACTGCTTCTGGCCACCACCGGCACGGACGCCTTCATCAACTCGATGACCCAGCAGGCTGCACAGCAGGGTACTGAATTCCCCGCAGGGTCCCTCGAAGGCATGCGCGGTGCCATCGCTGTTGGCGCCGTTGTGGGTGCCATCGTGTCGCTGGGCCTCTACGCCCTGGTCGCTTTCCCTGTCCGGAAGGGCAAGAACTGGGCCAGGATCCTTGGCACCGTTTTCGCCGCCATCTCGGTGCTCGGACTCACCGGCCTGTTCCAGTTCGGCGCCACCTACGGCATCATGCAGCTGCTGGTGATCCTTCTGGGTGTTGCCGCAATCGTCATCCTGTACCTGCCGGCGTCGGCCCCGTACTTCCGGAAGCCGCAGCCTTTCGGCAACCCGTACCAGACCCCCTACGGCCGCTAGGCCACAGGCAAACACCTAAGCGGGCGCGGACCCGGCCCTGGCTAAACAGCCTGGCCCGGTGTCTGCGCCCGTTGTGCGTGGTAGGCCAGAATCTGTAGCTCCGTTGCCATGTCCACCTTGCGGAGATTGACGTGCGGCGGGACCTGCAGGAGAACTGGCGCGAAACTGAGAATGCTGCGGATCCCGGCGGCAATGACGCGGTCGCATACCGCCTGGGCGACGGTGGCCGGCAGCGCCAGCACCACCATGTTCGTGTGGGTGCGCTCCAGGACGCGCTCAAGTTCGGCCGAGTCGCTGACGCGCAGCCAACCAACCTCGTTGCCGATCACCATGGGGTCCGCGTCGAAAATCGCAACGACGTCGAAACCCCTGGACTCGAAGCCGCCGTACCGAGCCAACGCCTTGCCGAGGTTACCGGCGCCCACAATCGCGACCTTCCAGTCATGGGTCAGGCCCAAGGCTGCGGCAATGTGGCGGCTCAGGTACTGGACCTCGTAACCCACTCCACGCGTTCCGTAGGAGCCGGCATACGACAGGTCCTTGCGGAGCGTCGAGGAGCTGACGCCCGAGGCTTCGGCCAGCGCTTCGGACGAAACCCGTTCCACGCCTTCGGCAAGGAGGGAGTTGAGCGCACGCAAATAAAGGGTCATCCGGGCCACAGCCGCGGGCGGGATCTGCTTGGCAGCAGGTTCGTTGTCCCCCGTTGTTGCTCCCGGGGACGGTTCCAGCGCAGTCACGGTTTTCTCCATTGCGTCGCTTTGTTGTTCCACTCTATGACCCCCGGCCGGACTCAACAAAAGCCATGACTTACGGGTAACCGCACCCTCAGCCCTCCAGGACTTTCTTCAGCGTGCGGGTCAGCCGTTGCTCGTCGACCTTCCAAAAATCGCGCTGGATTCCATCCACCAGCACCACGGGGATTTCCTCTGCGAAGCGCTCCTGCAGTTGGGGATCGGCGTCGATTCCTTGCTCAGTCCATTGCAAGCCCAGGCTTTTCGTGACGCGCTCGACGGCGGCACGCGCCTCCGTGCAGAGGTGGCAGTCAGCTTTGGTCAAGAGAACGACGTCGGGAATAGCCATGGGATAACGGTAACCGCCCCAACGCTCTCCCACATCCCACCCCCACCACCCCCACGCTCTCTCACATCCCACCCCCACCACCCCAACGCTCTCCCACATCCCACTCAAGGCTGGCCCTTCCGTGGGTCCTCAGCGCGGGGTACCGGCGATTGACTAGACTCAAGTCATGCTCGAGGAGAAGAACGCCGCTGTGGTCGCAGATGCCAAAGTGCAGAAGCGCACCGGCGAAGCCGCTTTCTTCGACGTCGACAACACTTTGATGAAGGGCGCAAGCCTTTTTCACGTTGCCCGGAAAATGTACGAACGCAAGGCATTCACACTGCCTCAGGCCGCAGGTTTCGCCTGGAAACAGTTCAAATTCGTCATGCGCGGCGAAAATATGGAGGACGTCCACTCGGTGCGGGACTCCGCTCTGACCCTCGCAGCCGGCATCTCCGTGGACGACATCAAGGCTTTGGGCGAAGAAGTCTATGACGAGATGATCGAGTCCCGGATCTGGCCCGGAACCAAAGCGTTGGCGGAACAGCACCTGCGGGTCGGCCGAAAGGTGTGGCTCGTGACGGCCACGCCCATTGAGGTGGCCACGGTTATTTCCACCAGGCTTGGCCTGACGGGCGCCCTTGGCACGGTAGGCGAGGTTGATGAGGGCATCTATACGGGGAAACTCGTCGGAGACATCCTGCACGGACCCGCAAAGGCAGTCGCCGTGCAGCTGGTGGCAGACCAGGAGGGACTGGACCTGGAGCATTGCTGGGCTTACAGTGACTCGGCCAATGACATCCCGCTGCTCACCATGGTGGGGCATCCGGTGGTCATCAACCCTGACTCCAAACTCCGCAGGCATGCTCGCGAAAACAACTGGCCTGTCTACGACTTCCGCTCGGGCCGCCGTGCAGCGACGCTCGGACTGAAGGCCGCCACTGTTGGCGGCGCGGTCTACGGATTGTGGCGAGGCTTCTCCAGGTTCCGCGGCCCCCGCTACTAGCAAAACGCTCTCTCACCTCCCAACACCCCCAAGCCAACCATCTCTCACATCCCCACTGGTGTGCTGGCAAGCCTGTGGATAACTTCTGCGGGCTCAAGGGCATTTGGGCAACAATGCGGGTATGCAAAAGCGATACCCCTTTCCATCGGAGCTGGCCTCCGCTCCATTCACACTGGACGAAGCCAAGGCGGCTGGCCTCCATCAGTCGCAACTCTGGCGTCGCAGCAAGATCGAAGGCGTCAGCCGGGGTCTCTACCGCCCCGCCGATTGGAATTTCGATCTCGCCGAAGCCGCCCGATCACTATCCGCAGCAAGTCCTGGCGCCTGGATTTCGCACGTTACGGCTGCCAGGCTCCACGGTTTCTGCCTCCCCCCGTGGCTGGCGGACTCCAACGAGCTACACCTAAGCAAACCAAGGCATCTGCCATCCGTGCGGCGAAAGGGGGTGGTGGGGCACACGGTTGTAGCCTCAGATGCCGAGATCGAGTTCGTCCGCGGTCTTTGGATAAGCACACGTTCACGGACTTGGCTGGACCTGGCTCGACGACTCCCGCTAAACGACCTCGTCTGCGTCGGCGACGAACTGGTTCGACTGCCCAGACCAGAATTCGAAGGGCGGGATGCGCCGTTCACAACCATTGACGCCCTCCGGTCCTTGGTAGACCAGCACAAGAACCTCCAAGGTGTTGTTCGGGCAAGGGATGCCCTCAACCTCATGCGCGTGGGAGCCGATTCGGCACCGGAGTCGCTGCTTCGGCTCGCAATGTTGGACGCCGGGATCCCGGAACCGCAGTTACAGGTTCGATTGCACGCGAGCGATCCGTTCTCTCCATCCGCTGACTTAGGTTTTTGTGATCGGAGACTCGCAATTCAGTACGACGGCGGCCATCACCTCAGCGACGAACAGATCTTTAGCGATCGGCGCCGGGACAAGGCCTTCGAAGCGGCCGGCTGGACTGTTCTCAAATTCGGGAAGAAAGACCTGGCAGACGGCTTCGCCTCGGCAACCAAGCAGATCAAGAAGGCGCTTCGAGCCGCACGGGTGGATCCCGCCGTCGAATCTGGTTTTGCCCGAGACGTCTTACGGGAGATGGTCCGCAATTAACAACCGGGACGTGAGAGAGCATCCCCAAAAACCAGCGGAACGTGAGAGAGCATCACCCAAAAACCACCGGGACGTGAGAGAGCATCACCCAAAAACCACCGGGACGTGAGAGAGGGTCGGAGATGCAAAAATGCCCGCCACCTCGAAAGGCAACGGGCATTCACGCTTGATGAAGTATCTCTACTTCTTATTGCGGCGCTGGTGGCGAGTCTTGCGAAGCAGCTTGCGGTGCTTCTTTTTGGCCATACGCTTGCGGCGCTTCTTAATAACTGAACCCACGAAAGTTCCTTACAAACTAGAAGTTCCTGTCTGTTGGAACAGATCCGCGGAAGCAGACAGTACAACTGACAGATTCTTACATTGACGTAAAACGTTCCTTAACAGAGTACCGCTTCAAAGGGGCACCCCGTGACCACGGTCCGCGGGACGGACCCCGGCAACCTCAGGCGGTCTCGGATTGACCGTCCACAACAGCACCTTTGAGGTACTGGGCAACAGCCTCTTCCGGAACCCGGAAGGAACGGCCGAACCTGACGGCAGGCATTTCCCCTGAGTGGACCAGGCGATACACGGTCATTTTGGAAACACGCAGGACGTCGGCGACTTCAGCCACCGTCATGAAGTGCGCGTTCGAGAAGTTAGTCTCCGCGGACATTTCCCATATTCCTTTGCTCTCAGACAGTAGGACACCCCCAGGAACGGTGTGCCGATGCTGAGCCATCAAACAACCATGTGCTAGATACTCTAGAGGCTGATGGGGCCAATGTGAAAGCATTTCGGGAAAGTGGGATCCTACTCGCCCGTAGCCACGCGGCGCTTCCGGGCCGAGGCTGCGAGCTGCTCCAGCACCGAGGCAGTGACATCCCATTCCATGCAGGCGTCGGTGACGCTCTGCCCGTAGACGAGTTCCTGCTCACCGGCCAGCTGCTTGGCCACGTCCAGGTTTTGGGCACCGCCCACCAGGAAGCTCTCCAGCATGATGCCGGCGATCGGCGAGGTCTCCCCTGCTTCAAGCTGCGCACCGATTTCCAGCGCAACCTCTGCCTGGCGGTGGTGGCTCTTGCCGCTGTTGGCGTGGCTGGCGTCCACGATCAGGCGCGGGTTCAGCCCCTTGGCCGCGAGCTTGGATGACGCAGCGGCCACATCGGCGGCGGAGTAGTTGGGTCCCTTTCGTCCGCCACGGAGGATCACGTGGGTGTCCGGGTTGCCGGACGTCGCTACGAGGGCTGCCCGGCCGTCGTCGTCGATTCCCAGGAAGGCTTGCTCAGCGGCAGAGGCGCCGCACGCGTCGATGGCCACCTGGAGGTCTCCGTCGGTGCCGTTCTTGAAGCCGATGGGCATGGACAGCCCGGAGGCGAGCTGGCGGTGGATCTGGCTTTCAGTGGTCCGCGCGCCGATGGCGCCCCACGAGACGAGGTCCGCCATGTATTGCGGGCTGATGGGTTCGAGGAATTCGGTGGCGGTGGGCAACCCCAAGGAAGTGACCTGCTTCAGGAAACCGCGGGCGGCGCGCAGGCCGGCGGCGATATCGTGGCTGCCGTCCAGGTGGGGATCGTTGATGAGTCCCTTCCAGCCAACGGTGGTGCGAGGCTTCTCGAAGTAGGTCCGCATGACGACCAGCAGGTCTTCCTTGTGCTTTTCCGCCTGGCTGACCAACCGGCGGGCGTATTCGAGGCCGGCTTTGGGGTCGTGGATGGAGCACGGTCCCACGATCACCAGGAGGCGGTCGTCCACGCCGTCCATGATGGCGCGCACTTGGTCGCGGCCACGCTCGACGACGGCAGCTGAGCGGGCGTCCAGCGGCAACTCTGCGATGAGGTCCTGGGGGGCCGGAAGCGGCTCGAAGCGGGCGACCCGCAGGTTGGAGGTGGCGGGCTGATCGGCGTCAACTGCGACAGGAAGTGCGTCGGAGTCGAGCGATTCGGTGGGTTCTGCGGCGATGCTGGTCATTTCTGGGTCCTGTTCCGGTTACGGAGCGGGCCCCTTTTCAGAACCCGCCGGATATGGCGAAGGGCAGAGAATGATCTCTGCCCTGTTGGCTCTGAAGGAAAGTTGGATGCGTGTCAGTTAGACGCGGGCCCCTCCAGAGCCAACGAAAAATACGCATACCAACGGTTTGTCATAGCCACACCATAACCGCGGTTCTTCAAACCGGGCAAATCGTGTCCATCAAGATGACAGCAGTTTGCGCAGGAACTGCAGCTGCTTGATCCAGTGGTGTTCCTGGCCGCCTTCGTGGTTGTTGAAGCGGTAGACCTCGATGTCCTTCTCCGGAGCACCCCCGGAAACCCCGTAACTGTTGTAGCTCGCGAATACGGTGGACGGCGGGCAGATGTCGTCCATCTGTGCGGCCGAGAACAGCGCGGGCACAGTTGCCGCCCGGCCCAGGTGGACGCCGTCGAAGTAATTCAGCACTGCCAACATGGAGTCATAGCGGTCCCGGTGCCTGCCCAGGAAACCGGCAATTTCCGGGTACGGACCGCGCGGGGTGATGTCGATGGCGCGAGGGAAGTCCTGCAGGAACGGGACGTCGGGCAGCGCGGCGATGACGCCGTCGAGCCTCCCGGCCGCCAGCCCGGCTGCCGCCACGGTAATGCCGCCGCCTTGGCTGATGCCGGCCAGCACCACCTTGGAAGGGTCGACGGCGGGATGGCCCTGTGCCGCTTCTACCGCACGGAAGGCGTCCACGTAGACCCGGCGGAAGTAGTAGTTGTCCTGGTGATCGGCGCCTCGGGTCATGAGCCCGGCGAACGCAACCCCACCAGCGGACGGGTGGGGATCGGGAGTGTCGCCGGAGACGCCGCCGTAGCCCTGGCCGCGGGTGTCCATGATGAAGTGCGCGTAGCCTGCCTGCGCCCAGCGGGTGTTTTGGTTGACCAGGCCGCGGCCGCCTGAGTAGCCGATGTACTCCACCACTACGGGAAGTTGCTGCCCGGCCTCGAGCTGCGCGGGCACGTGGAGCCAGCCCTTGATGCGATCCCCGCCGAAGCCGGAGAACGTGACATCGAAGGTGTCGATCACGCTGAGATAGTTGTCCACCGGCTCAAAGACGGCATCCAGCGGCAACGCCCTGGCCTCGGTGACGGTGCGGTCCCAGAAAGCGTCGAGGTCTGTGGGCGCCACCGCGCTTGAGGCGTAACTGCGGAGTTGTTCGAGGGGAAGGTCAAAGAGGGGCATGGTCCATTCCGGTTCGGGTTCGGGGTGACATGGAGGAAGCTGGGCTGGCAAGGACATCCTACGTCATGGACTGGTGTCCCCCGTCACAGGAAGTCTCTCGACCATCAGGTTCCGGTAGGCAGCTTTTAGCGGCGCCATCTGACGGATCCCGAAGTATCCGCCACCCAAAGGTCCAGCGCTTGGGTCAGTCCAGTCAAACAACGGCAAACCGTTGATCGAGAAGGCTACCCGCGGACCATCCTTGATGACTTCCATCCGATAGAAGCCATCGGCATCGTCCACCGGCGGAAGCGGATCCGCCCCTTGGGCAACGAGTTCGAAGCCTGCGCTCTTGCGGAGGTTGCAGGTGCGGAAGGCACGTTCTGAGGCGTACTTGTGGCGGAAGTAGGAGATGTGGAGGACATCGAGATCCCCCGAGTGGTACTGGGGATAGAAGCCGGTGCGGGGTGCCAAGGCCAGCGAGAACAGATCCTCGCCGCGGTGCCCCCGGGCGGCAAAGAACACCATGGCCAGCCCGGGTTCTTCAAGCGGCAGGAATTCCCAGGTGATGCGGACATGATCCGGGAGTTCATCCGGACACCACAGGGTCCAATGGGCGTGGTCTCCAAACTCCTCGGCGTCAACCGCGCCCGACAGAACCAGCGCTTTGGTTCCGTCTCCGCCGAGGTCCGGCCCGCCGTCGTCGTGCGTACCGAACTGAACCGGCCCCTCCGCGATCCACGAAGCAATATCCGCAGGACCGCGCAAGGGGTTGGCGTAGATCAAGCGCGCACTCCTGCGCTCATGGTGGCGGCCAGTCCGTAGCCCAGTGACTCGAGCTGTTCCGCGACATGGAGGGCGATCCGCTGGGCGCCCTTCTCGTGGAAGTGCGTGTTGTCCTCCAAGCCACCGGCCCAGTGCGCGTGCTCGCCCGGAGCGAAGTGGAAGAACAACTCCTTGGACCCGCCCTCACCCAGTTCCTGGTACAGAGCGCGGGTCCATTGATTGAGGTCCAGGACGTCCAGGCCGAGCTCGGCCCCAAGTTCACGCACGACCACTGGGTAGTCCCCCAGTGTGACCTCAAGCTGCCCGGCCGAGAAGTGCCGGCGCTCCACCGACGTGCACAGGATCGGGACACCGCCCTTGGCGCGAACCTCGGCCACCATTCGGCGGAGGTTGTCGGCGTACCCCGTGCGTGCCGCGAGGTGCCCACGCTTCTGGTCGTTGTGCCCGAACTGAATGAGCACAAGGTCGCCCTTCACGGTCTGGTTGAGCAGTTCATACCAGAGGCCCTCCGCCCGGAACGACTCCGTGGTGGCGCCGCCCTTGGCGTAGTTGTGGACGGCGGCCCACCAGTAGGTCTCGGGTGCCAGGTGGGCACCCCAACCGCTCATCGGGTATTCGTAGCCGGGGCAGGCGGCCACGGTGGAGTCGCCCGCGAGGAGGATTTTCATGGTTGTCCTTTCATCGAAAGAGCAGCGCCTAGCCCTTGACCGAGCCGATCAGCATGCCCTTGGCGAAGTGCTTCTGCAGGAACGGATAGAAGATGAGGATGGGCAAGGTGGCCACCACGATCACGGCGAACTTGATGCCTTGTTCCGGCGGGATGTAGCTGGGATCCACGTTGCCTGTGCCCAAGAGATCGGACGCCGCGGTAACCTGGCGCAGGTACATCTGCAACGTCCACATGTTGTTGTCGCTCAGATAGAGCAACGGGGACATGAAGTCGTTCCAGATGCCCACCGCGTAGAACAGTGCGAAGGTGGCCAGTACCGGCTTGGACAAGGGCAGCAGGATCCGCCAAAGGATCCCGATTTCCGTGGCGCCATCCATCTTTGCCGACTCTTCCAACTCGGCAGGGAGTTCCTGGAAGAAGTTCTTGATGATGATCAGGCTGAACGGATTAATGGCCGCAGGAAGGATCAGTGCCCAGTAACTGTTCAGCAGGCCCAGGTCCTTGACCAGGAGGAACGTGGGAATCATGCCGCCGGAGAACACCATGGCAAAGACCACCAGGGACATGATGAGCTTCCGGCCCCGCAGGTTCCTCTTAGCCAAGGGGTAGGCCATGGTGACTGTGAGGACCAACTGGATCAGGGTACCCACCAACGTGACCAGCACTGTGGTGATCAGGGCCCGGGTAAAGGCAGGCGTGGAGAAGATGTACTCATAGGCGCCCAGCGTGAATTGCTCCGGCCAAACGAAGAAGGCACGGCGGGTGATTTCCGCTTCGTTGGCGAAGGACCCGGCGATGACGTACACGAACGGCAGCAGGGTGATGACGCCCACCAGGGTCAGGAAAACGTAGTTGGCGGCGTCAAAGATCCGTCCGCCTCGCGTGTTGTGAATCTTCATTAGAACAGTCCGCTCTGGTTGAACCGCTTGGACAGCCAGTTGGTGCCGAAGATCAGGACGATCCCCACCAGGGATTTGAAGAGTCCGACGGCGGTGCTGTAGCTGTAGGCGCCCTGGGTGATGCCCACGAAGTACACGTAAGTATCAAAGACGTCGGCCACGCTGCGGTTGAGTGCGTTGGTCATGAGGTAGATCTGCTCAAAGCCGGTGTTGAGCATCTGCCCGATGGCGAGGATCAGCATCACGATGATGGTGGATCGGATGCCGGGCAGTGTGATGTGCCAGACGCGCCGGAACCTCCCGGCGCCGTCGATAATCGCTGCCTCATACTGGTCCTGGTCCACGGTAGCCAGCGCCGCGAGGAAGATGATGGTTCCCCAGCCGGTGTTCTTCCAGATCTCCTGGAGCACGATCAAGGGGCGGAACCAGTTGGGATCGGACAGGATGTCCACGTTGGTCCCAAAGAGCCCGTTGACGAACTGGAACAACGGGCCGATGTCCAGGGCGAAAAGCAGGAAGCTCAATGACGCCACGATGGTCCAGGACAGGAAGTGCGGGATGTAAACGAGTGTCTGGACCGTGCGCTTGAGTACTGACAGCCGGACCTCGTTGAGCAGCAGGGCCAGCACGATGGTCAGCGGGAACGCGATGCCCAAATTCAGGAACGCCAGGATCAGGGTGTTCCCCAGCAGTCGGGGGAAGTCCGGATTCGCGAAGAAATCGGTGAAGTTCGTGACGCCCACCCACGGGCTGCCGTTGACGCCCAGGAACGGAACATAGTCCTTGAACGCGATGCTGACACCGTACATGGGCCCGTACCGGAACACGGCGAAGTACAGGACGCCGGGCAACAGCAGGAGATATAGCCACTTGTAGTGCGCGAAGTGGACGGCGAACCCGCGCCGCCGCGCCGGGGCGGGCGGCGTGGTGGCCGCCCGCTCCGAGGCTTTGGCTTCTACGACGGGGGCTGTCACTTCTTGTTTTCCTGCCAGAGCTTATTGATTTCTTCCTTGACCTTGTCACCGCCGCTGGTGTTCCACAGCTTGATGGCGTCCTTCAGGCCCTGCTCATCGATCTGTCCTGCCAGGTACTTGATGCGTGCGTCCGCCACGATGTTGTCCAGCTGGGCACCCTTGGCCACATATGTGGGCGAAACGAAGGCCGCTGCCGGGTTGTAGACAGCGCTCTTGACGTCTTTTGCCATGACGGCGACGCGATCATCAAAGACCTTCTGCTCGTACTCGGAGGCCTGCTTGACGGGGTAGAAGTTGTTTCCCGTGACGTTGGTTCCGAGCTGCGCGAAGCTCTTGATGTCCGTGTTGACTACTTTGCCCTCGGGCGTTTCCGGTTTGATGGTTGCGGCGAGGCCCTCTTCAAGGTTGAAGTTCACGCCCTCGATGCCGTTGTTCATGAGGACAGCCACTTCTTTGCTGTTCAGCTTGTCCAGGAACGCGAGTACGTTCTTCAGGTCTGCTTCGGTCTTGACGCTTGATTTGGGGATCGCAAGGAAGCCGGAGTAGCCGTCAGTGGGATGCGCGTGAAGCTCGCCATCGGGTCCCTTCAGGCTGCCCACGAAACCGACCTTGTTCTCGAAGTCGTTGGGGTTGGCCTGCTTGAAAAGGTTGATCAACACGCTGACCCGGGAATCGACGTCGACAATGATGCCGCCCTTGCCGTTGAAGAACGGTTCGTTCCACTTGGTGCCATCAAAAGTGGCAAAGTCCGGGTTAATGAGCTTCTCGTCCACCATCTTCTTGATGAAACGGTCAGCTTCCAGGAATTCATCGGTTTCGAAGCTGGGTACCAGTTTGCCGTCCCGCTCGGTCCAGCGGTTTCCGGCGCCGTACCAGGTTTCGATCAAGTCGTAGGGGCTGTTGGTGCCCAGCGCACCCCACTTGGGAATGGTGATGCCGTAGGTGTCGTTCTGGCCGTTGCCATCCGGGTCCTGCTCGGTGAAGGCCTTGGCTACCTTGTAGAGGTCCTCGGTGGTTTCGGGCGCTTTCAGGCCCAGCTTGTCCAGCCAGTCCTGCCGGAACATGACGGCAGCGCGGATTGGGTTGCGGGCACGGAAGACGCCGTAAACCTTGCCGTTGACGCTGGCGTTCTGCTGGACCTCCGGGAAAGTGGTGTTGAGGTTCGGGTAGTCCTTGAGCTTGTCCGTCAGGTCCCAGAACGCGCCGGCTTCAGCGTTCTTCACGAAGCCCGGCGTCTTGCCCTGGACCACCAGGACGTGGGGAATGTCCGAGGACGCCAAGGTGATGTTCATCTTGTCCTCGTAGGAAGCATTCGGCGTCCACGTGATGTTGACGTCTTTGCCCGTAAGCTCCTCGAGCTTCTTCTGCACGGCGCCGTCCGCTGTGGGCGGCTGCGCCTCCAGGAACGGCGCCATGATCTTGACGGATTTAAGGTCCGACGCCGGCGCTTCGCCGCCACAGGCGGTCAGCGCCAGTGCAGCGGAAACGACGACGGCGGCCGCCAGCATTGGTTTTCTACGGATCATTTTCCTACTTCTCCACTTCTTTGGGGTTGTTGTCGTTGTCGGTCGGGACTTCGGGGGTTGGCACGCCAGGAAACCTCTTCAGGCTCCACGCGTGCCTTCCAGCCTCGTCTTGATACGTTTCATTAATGCTTGAGCCGGAGTCGCTTTGAACGAGCTCGGAATGCCCCTGGATATCAAGGGAGCGGTGAAGAATGGGGTTGCCGCCCAGCCGGGCGAGGTCCCGGCTGATGTCAGACAAGGCTTGCCTCCGTAGGTTTTGCGGGGGCCGTCACAGCTGTTGCGGCGCGGCTGTCCATGCCCGCAAGGGTGTCTGCGCCCGCCATGGCGTCGTCGTTCGCCGCGAAAAAGCGGTCACACAACCATCCGGTGACGTAGAGCCAGGCCCCGACTCCGAAAAACGGGATCAAACCCGGAACCGAACGGCACACGAAGACCGCGGCTGCCGTAACAAACAAGAGAATGGCAGTCCCGGCCAGGTGGCGCATGGCAAAACGCGAGGACATCAGGAAATACTGCGGCAGCGCGAGCTCGTAGCGTGCGAACATCGGAAAGAGGTAGCACAGGGTGCCGGCAACAAACAGCGCGCCCAACAGGATTCCCGCGGAGGCAATCTGGGAGCCAAGGTCCCATCCCGCCGAGAAGTAGCCCCAGTTCAGGGCCAGGGCCCCGCCGACTGCAAGCAAGGGCAGTCCAAGGGCGTTGCCCTTGCCGAAGTTCCTGAAGTACTCCTTTGCGAAGCGTCGCAGCAGGGGCGTGGCGTTTCCTTGCACTTTGCTGCGGACCAGGACGTGGGCCGCGGCGGTACTGGGTCCAATCCCGAAGACAATTCCGCCCAGAAGCATGAAAACAAACCACAGCACATTGAGGCACGCGATCCACAAGAGCGTGTCGAAGACCGTGTAGGCCCGAAAGCCAAATCCACCGGAGGTCACAGCGTTCCCCTTTCTCCATAGTTGCAGAACAGGCCCAAGTGTCTGGCATTAGTGGTTGTTTTCAGCCTTCAGAACAACCACTAATGCCAGTCAGTTGGGATTTATGTCACAGAGCAAGCGCTTTCCCGAAAACTTAGACGGTGGAGGGAGTGCGAGTCAAGGCCGCGCTTGAATCGTTACATTCGGGAGCGTTGCGCGCTACACTGGGCAAAGCCGGAACCGGGAAAGCGCTTGCTGGGGTATAGCCTGTATCCGCCGGACACCTACATGAATACACCTGACGACGGCGTCGCCCGCCTTCGTTGCCGCGCCTGCAGAGGAGAGCCATGGACACCCCTTCCACAGAGTCCACCGTCATTCCGTCCACCTTCGCCGCTGATCCGGCCGCAGGCACCGCTCCCGCAAACAGCACCGCTTCCGCGAGCAGCACAGCCCCGGCGCGGATAGCCCTTGTGGGAGTCCACGGATTCGGAGCGCACCACCTCCACAACCTTGAACGGCTCAGCGGCCAAGGCGCCATAGAGCTGGTTGCCGTGGCGGACCCCAATCCTCCTGCCGCGGGAACCTTGCCCCAAGGCACGGCGGTCCATGCCGATCTGGATGCACTCCTGGCCGGCAACCACCGCCCGGACGTCATCATCGTGGCCACCCCTATCCAGACCCACGCACCGTTGGCATTGTCCGTACTGGCGTCCTCGGCCGATCTCTACTTGGAGAAGCCCCCGGTGGCCTCAATGAACGACTTCCTCCAACTCCAGGACGCGGCCTCCGCTGCAGGCCGCAGCGTGCAGATTGGATTCCAAAGCCTGGGATCCCATGCACTCATCGCCCTGGAGAAGCTGGCCGGCGGGGAGTCCACGGACGAGTTGCCGGGCATCGGCCGGCTCAAAGGCATTTCCGCCACCGGCAGATGGGTCCGCGACCGCGCCTACTACAAGCGGTCACGGTGGGCAGGGAAACGCAGCCTGGATGGCGTCGATGTGGTTGACGGCGTTGCAACGAACCCGTTGGCACACGCGATAGCCACTGCGCTCCGCATCGCCGGTGCCCGCAAAGCCGAAGACCTCATTTCCGTGGAGACAGACCTCTACCGTGCCAACGACATCGAGGCCGATGACACGTCGGTGATCCGCCTGCGAACGGTCAGCGGGCTGCCCATCACGTGTGCCCTCACGCTGTGTGCCACCGAATCCGTTGAACCCTATGTCACGCTCCACGGCACGGAGGGAACGGCCGTGTTCCACTACACGCAGGATCTCGTCACGGTACACACCGACGCCGGGGAAAAGACCCACGTATTCGGTCGTGATGACCTCACGGAAAACCTGCTCCACCACCTTTCCCAGGGCACGCCGCTGCTAAGCCCGCTCGATCACAGCGGCGCGTTCATGCGCGTCCTGGAAGCCATCCGGACCGCTGTTGCACCGACGCTCATCCCCACCGAAAATGTGGACTGGGTGGGAACGGGCGAGCAAGCACATGCGGTGATTCCCCACATCGAGGACATTCTGGACCGCGCCACCCGGGCCCACGCTACCTTTTCCGAGTTGGGACTTCCGTGGGCACGGCCTGCCACTCATGGCGTTGAGCCGCTTTTCTCCCTTGCTCCGGAAAACGGCTCCCCCGTTGTGGTCCTTCGCAGCGGAAGCACGTTGGAGGCCGGGCTGTCACCCCGCCCGTACCTGCACCCGGTGTCCACCTTGGCCGGCACCCAGGTGACGGACCACCTGCCGTCGGACCACGTGTGGCACCTCGGCGCTGGGGTCGCCCTGCAGGACGTGAACGGCAGCAATTTATGGGGTGGCCGCAGCTACCGGCGCACGGCAGGCAAGTACGTCGATGTGCAGGACCATGGCCGGATTGAAACGGCAGACATCGCCCGGGAAGAAGACCACACTGTCCTTGAGCTTGACTGGCTCGGCTCCGACGGTGCGCTGCTCCTGCAAGAACGCCGTTCCTACCGCCGCATCCTCCTTGACCCGCGGACGTGGCGGCTCGACATCCAGACGGAACTCACCGCCGTCGTGGATGTTTCGCTGGGCAGTCCTGGTTCCCATGGTGCGGCGGGCAGCGGCTACGGCGGCTTCTTTTGGAGGCTGCCTGTCAACGGCACGCCCCGTGTCTTCTCCTCAACAGCCGAGGGCGAGCCTTCGGTGCACGGCTCGGTGGCGCCGTGGCTGGCGTGGACTGGAGAGTTCGACGGCGGCCCGGCCACTTTGGTGTTCGCCGCTCCTGCCGAGTCGCCGGACCCGTGGTTCGTCCGGTCGGGTCAATACCCCGCCGTCGGGTCCGCCCTCGCATGGGACGTAGCCGTCAATCTGGGGGCGGGCGCCTCCCTCACCCGCACGAACACCGTCTGGATCAGCGACGGAACCCTTGATGTTGTGGACATCGAGGCGCTGGCGGCCAGGCGGTGAACCATACTCGCGAACCGCAAGAACTGACCGCCACGGGCTTGACCGTCCAGGGCCTGGCGCATTGCCTGACCGCTCCTGCCACACCGGTTTTCCGCTGGCTGTTGAAAAGCGCTCCTGCTGCCACCGCGGGCCAATCATTCCAAAGTGCTTACCGCGTCAGGGTGCTGGACTTGTCCGGAAGTGTCGTATGGGACTCGGGTGTAGTCGTCACGGATCAGCAGCATCACCTTTCCTCCACAGGGCCGGAGCTTGCACCGGATACCGACTACCAGTGGACCGTGCAGCTCACGGATGCTGCGGGAGTGACGGGCGAGCCGAGCATTCCGGGTTTGTTCAGCACAGGGCTGGCGGAGGATCCGGCCGCGGCCGGAGGCTGGTCCGCCGAGTGGATCCACAGGATCCCGGGCGGCCGTGCGCCGTTGGAGTTGGTGGAGGGCTTCCTCCGGGTTAGCGGTTCGCCGTATCTTCCATGGCCGGTTTCCCCGGGCGGCAACGTCAAGGTCGCTGCCCGTTTTCGGCTGCGCCTTGGCACAGTCGGGATCCTCCTGCGCACTTCCGGACCCGGGACCGGCTTGCTGCTGGAGATCAAGCCCAACCACGCGGCCATCCTCCGGCCCGCGCCGGCATGGGAGATCGGCTCCATGTCGGCACCGTCCACCGAAGCCTTCGCTGAGACACCGGCGTTCCAGACGTCAGTTGGTTCGCGGGCCGGGACGCTGCCGGAAGGTGGTTGGCAGGACCTGGTGCTGACGGACGACCGCGAGCGCATTACCGTTTTTGTGGACGGTATCCCGGTTCTGGACGCCAGCGTCCCGTGGACCAGCAGCACCGGCAGCGCCACAGGCTCGGGCATCGCGTTCCATCAGGGTCCCCGCAGCCAGGCGGAGTACCTGTCGGTTGCGGTATCCAGCGACGAGAATCCCCTCCTGGCTGCGGACTTCACAGCACCGGACGCCCTCGAAGCCTGGACCACCACAACGCCCCTGCGGCAACCTGACGAGTGGACGCTCGCCAAGAGCGACATCACGCTTTCAGGCACGGTTGTCCGCGCACGCCTTTACGCAGCCGCCAGCCACCACGCCCGCCTCTCGATCAACGGGAGTGTGTGCCTGGAGACCACCAGTTTCGGCTACCGTGGGGAGCACTTCTACAACGCCGCCGACGTCACCGCCGCGCTGCAGTCCAGCGGCGCCAACGCAACCTTGTCGGCCGTCGCGCACTGGTACGGGCCCGGTCAGGGCCGGGCGGCCGGCCGCCCAGGGCTCCTTGCGCAGCTGACGGTGGAGTACGACGACGGCACGCGGGACGTGTTCGGGTCCGGACCTTCGTGGCTGCTCGCCGAAGGCCCTTACCGCCAGGCAGGCTACCGCAACGATGAAGGCGACCCGATCGAGCACTTGGACGCCACGGCCGGGCCGGAAAACTGGCACCCTGCCCGCTCGCTGGGTGCCCACCCGGTGCCGGACTTCCCGGTACTGAGCGCCAACTTCGCGAGCGTCGAACGGCACTACACCCCCGCCGTCGAACTCCTCACCGCCGACGACGGCACCCCGGTGGCGGACTTCGGCAGGGTCATTCCCGGGCGTCCGGTGGTGGAGTTCCTTCGCGGTGAGCGTGGGCGGACCGTGAGGCTGCGGGCTGGCTACACCCTGAGAACCGATGGCCGGGTGGACGCTGGAAAGACCCCTAGCCAGAACACGGATATGACCTTCCCCTACAGCCAGGCCGATGGTCCACAGCGCTACGAGGCTGCTGTGCATTTGGGTTTCCGGTACTTGGAACTTCCCGGTGTGGCGCCTGCCGAGTTGGGCCATGTGGGCGCTGTGGTCATCAATGCTGAGCATCCCGGGGAAGGCAGCTTCCGCAGTTCGGATCCCATGCTGAACCGTGTCTTCACCCTCTTGCGCGACTCGGCGTTGTTCGGTGTGCAGGAGCAGTTCGTGGATACTCCCACCCGGGAGAAGGGCCAGTTCCTGGGCGATGCCGTGAATATCTCGTACGCAACCATGGCGTTGTTCGGCGAGAGGCAGTTCACCGCCAAGGCTCTGCGGGAGTTCGCCGGATCGGCGCTGAGGTACTGGCGATCGCCGGAAGAGCGTGGCCGCTACAACGCGGTGTATCCCAACGGCGACGGCAAGCGCGACATCCCGGATTTCTCCCTCATGATGCCCGAGTGGGTCGAGGACTACCACCGGCTCAGCGGGGATGACGTTCTCCTTGCCGAGCTCCTCCCCCGGCTTCAGGAGACGGCCGAGTACGTGCTCCGGCATATCCCGGATGACGGCCCCACCGCCGGTCTCGTCACTGACCTCGGTGGAGGCGCGGGTCCTTACCTGCACGGAATCGTGGACTGGCCGGCGCCGGGCCGTTTCGGCTACGACATGGACTGCGCGGCGCGCACCACGGTCAATGCCCAGTCCTGGTCAGTGCTCGACGCCGTTGGACGGCTTTGCGGGGAAGCAGGACTTGGGCGGGAGGCGGCGCGGTACGCAGCAGCGGCGGCTTCCCTCGCCGGGCAGATCGATGCCCGGCTCCGGGTGGACGGCGTCATGGTGGACGGCCTCCATGCTGACGGACGGCCCAGCCTCAACGCCTCCCAGCATGCGACGTCCTTCCCGTTGTCGTTCGGCATCACTCCTGCTGAGCACGCGGCCAAGGACGCCGAACGGATTGCCGGGATGGGAATGCGCCAAGGACCCATGACTGTGCATCGTCTGTTCCGTGCGCTGTTGTCCCAAGGACGAGTGGACGATGTCCTCAGTCTCCTCACGGACCCAAGCCAACCCGGGTGGGCCCGCCAGCTCGACGCCGGGGCCTCCTTCACGTGGGAAGCCTGGGAGCTGGATGAGGGCACGGACTACAGCCAGTCGCACGCTTGGTCAGCTTCAGTGGTCCGGGAGATCCTGGAGCACCTCCTCGGTGTCCGCGTGACCGCGCCCGGAGCGGCCGCCGTCGTAATTCAACCGCCGGTGTGCCGGCTGGAACATGCGGAGGGCAGTGTGCCCACGCAACGCGGAGTCGTCTCCGTGGCGTGGCACAGGACTCCGGCCGGCATGGAGTTGGAGTGCACGGTTCCTGCCGGAGTCGCAGCCAAGGTGGTGCTCCCGGACCGGACTATCGACGTGGCTCCCGGTTCATGGAAGTTCGTTCCGCGAGATGACACTTAATGCCAATGTTTCACGGTAACACTGGCATTAAATGTCATCTCGGCGGGGGCTAGCGCGGGAGGGCTAGCTCAGCGCGCTCTTGGCCTCGTCGATCGCCTTCTTGGCGGCGTCGGCGGGTGACATGCGGTTGAAGTGGACTTCCATCGCGTAGCGTCCGAATGCTTCAACGGCCGAGCTCGAACCTGCCGGCGGAACAGGCACGGCATCGCCAAGCTCTGAGGAGATTTCGTCGATGAACTTGGCCGTTGCCGCGTCTTCGGGCGTCAGCTTGGGAAGCACTGCCGCCCTGACCTCGGAGTTGCCCGGGATCCCCCTGTCTGCCAGCGCAATTTCGCCTGCTTCAACACTGTTGGAGAGGAAATCGATGAACTTTTGGACCTCGGCCGGGTGCTTGGTCCGGGAACTGGCTGACCAGAACTGGGATGACTTATAGAACTGCTCCGCGCCAGCGGCGGTGCCGTCGGTGCTCGGCGGACGGTGGATTTCCAAGGCCTGGCCCGAGGCCTTGCTGAGCGCTCCCAATTGGTTTGACCAGTACCAGGCCAAAACGAACCTGTTGGTGGCAAGGCCCTGCTGATCCACGGAGGCCGTGACGTCTTCGGTCATGACGGAAGCCGGGGGCACTGCCTTCGAATCGCGAAGCTCTGCCTGGTATTCGTACCACCCTTTGAGGTCTCCCTCGTCAAAGCCGAGTTTGCCGTCAGGGGTGAACAGTGATTTGCCGTGCTGCCGGAACCAGAGGTTCATGGGTGCATCGCCACTGACGGCGCCGGAGCCGTACACGCCGCTCTTGCTCTTCTCCGTTATGGCGGCTGCGGTCTTGTTGTAGTCGTCCCAGGTCCATGATTTGTCGTCCGGGAGGGCGACTCCGCTGGCGGCAACCAGCGCGGGGTTGGACAGCACCACCTGGGCATTGACGCCTGCGGTGATGGCGTACTGCTTTCCCTCCACCTTTCCGGCATCGGCAACCGCTTGGTCGAACTTGGCCAGATCCACGTCTTTCAGCTCAAGCAGTGCGCCGCGGTCGGCATACTCTCCGAGGTAGGCGGCGTCCATCTGGATGATATCCGGGGCGTCCTGCGATGCAACCTGGGTGGCGAGCTTGTCCCAATAGCCTGACCAATCGCCGTATTCGCCTTCAATTTTGATGTTCGGGTTCTTTGCCTCAAAGGCATCGATGAGTTTCTGGGTCATCTTGTGCCGGACATCCGAACCCCACCAGCTGAAGCGAAGGGTAACCGTTCCGTCCGAGGATGCTTGCTGTGAACCACCGCTGCACCCTGTCATGGTGATAGCTACTGCGACCGCTGCTGCGGCGACTTTAGCGCCTAGGTTTTTCCGTGCTCGAATAGACATCAAACGTCCTTATCTGAGTCGTGCGCCACCGGGGAGAAAACGCTTTCTCAGCCTAGGTGTGCGCTGCGTCACCCGTCAAGGGACTTTTTGTTTGATTGAGCTATCACTTATAACAAAAGCGCTCAATTACTCCCAAGCGACCGGCTCCTCTGCCTCTTGGAGTATGTCCACAACAGAACTCCAATCACAGCCGCCGATGCCATGCCCAGCGCCCCTGTGACCACCAGGCCCGTCCGCACGCCGAACTCTTCCGTGAGCCAACCCGCGAGAAGGCCGCCCAGCGCATGTCCGCCCAGGAGCAGCGGGAAGTAGAGGGCCAGGACCCGTCCGCGCACACTTGCTCCGGCCTCCAGTTGGACGGTGGTGGCGGCACTCGTCAGGAACAGGAGGGTCATGAAGCCGACCACCACCAGCATCGCCACGAACCATTCCTGGGTGGGCATGAGCGCAGCCACCAGCTGGGAAAGCCCGAAGAGGCCGGCGCTGGCAACGATCCCCTTGCGTCCGAAGCGTTTGATCCTGGTAGCCAGCAGTGCGCCCGCCAACGCGCCCACGGCGCTGACGGTGTTGAACAGGCCGAATCCCGCAGGTCCGCTGTGCCACACCCGGTCAGCGAAGGCTGCGAGGACCACGGGTCCGTTCATGCCGAACGCTCCCAACAGGCCAGCCAGCAACATGGTCAGCAGCAGCGGAGGACGGGCGCGGACAAAACGGAATCCCGCCAGGATCTTGCCCCGGCGCGCAGCGGGACCGAGGTCATTCGGGGCATGATGAAGCTCGTTTGGCCTGATGGATACGATCATCACCAGCACCGCCACGCCAAGGCCCGCGTTGGCCGCAAACGCTGCGGCAGGACCGGCCTGCGCAATCACCACGCCGGCGAGGGCGGGGCCGGCCATGGCCCCGAGCTGGCCCACCGCACTGTTCAGCCCGATGGCTGCGGGCAGGCCGGCATCACCAACAACCTCGTTGACAAAGACCTGCCGCGCAGGGCCGTCGATGGCGCTGGTGATACCCAGGGCAATGCAGGAAGCGTAGACCACCCAGACATCTGTGCCGCCCATCGCATTCCACACTGCAAGGCCTGCAGCCAGCAGTGCGGCCACGGACTGACAGATGAGGAGAATGCGGCGCTTGGGAAACACGTCAACCAACACGCCGCTGATGGGACCCACTACCAGCATCGGCAGGAACTGGAGCGCAACAGCGACGCCCACGGCCGCAGGGCTGCCTGTGAGCTGAAGAACCAGCCAGTCCTGGGCCAGCCGTTGCATCCATACACCGCCGCTCCCAACGAGCGAGAGGGCCACGAAGATTCGGTAGTTATGGTGGCGAAGCGGGTAGTGCCAGGTCTCCGTGGAGCGGTCCCGCGGAGCGGAAGACGACTTTGGGGACTGGTCAGAAGGGCGCTGGTCAGAAGGGCGCTGTGGGAACGGGCGCGGCGACACGGGGGTGGACTGCTCGATTCAGGGGTTGAGGGTAAGTGCTAGTTTTGGGCCCTGTTGGCGGCCCTGTTGGCGGCCCTGAGCTTGACGGCCGCAGCGGCCAGGACCAACGTGCCGGGAACAATGACGAACAGCGCCTGAAGCATCCAGACGAACACAACTGTCATGAAAACGGCCGCCAGCAGCAGCAGCGAACCGCTCCAGTCACGCAGCGAGTCGGCCTTGGCGCTGGCGTACGCCGCAGCCCAGCGTTGAGGGCCCGGAACTTCGGAATGTTCCGGGCCGGCGTCGCCGTTCCACGTCACTCCGCCGCTCCAGCCTGCCGCGATCCGCAGCAGCAGCACCGCTCCGGCCGCGGCCAGAACCAAGGTGGCCGGAAGGATGGCCGCCCGGCCCGGCAGCTGACCCACCAGTGCGAGCAGGAGGTTAAGGACCATCACGACGGCGGCTACCGCCGTCGTGATTCCAATCCTCCAACTGCCCGGCAGGGCGCGTCGGAAATTCCCCCACAGGCTTCGGAGGGAATCGTCCCTTCCGCTGAGGTGCCGTTCCAGGTGGGCGACGCCGGCAGCATAGGCAGCCGGCGCCGTCACTAACGGGATGGACAGGAGGAGCACGATGACTCCCGCCAGGATGGTCTCGGAGAAGAGGGCAAAGCGGTTGACCGGAATCCCGGGCTTCGGCGACGACTTGCCTGTGGCATCCATAGTGCTCATTTTTCAGTGTTCTCTTCCGTGTCCGTCAGCCCTTGAGGCCCTGGGTCGAAACGCCTTCGACGATGTATCGCTGGAAGACCAGGAAGAACACCAGTACGGGCAGGAGTGCCAGGACGGACATGGCGATCATGGCTCCGTAGTCCGAACTCTGGGTCTGGTCCACGAAGAGGCGCAGTGCCAGTGGCAGCGGGTACTTTTCGGGGGTGTTCAGGTAGAGCAGCGGACCCAGGAAGTCGTTCCAGCTCCAGATGAAGGAGAAGATCGAGGTGGAGATCAGGGCCGGCTTCATCAACGGGAGCATGATGGACCCGAAAATCCGCACGTGCCCGGCACCGTCGATGCGGGCGGCCTCGTCCAATTCTGCGGGGAGGTTCCGCATGAACTGAACCATCAGGAACACGAAGAACGCATCGGCGGCCAGGAATTTGCCGATCAGCAACGGCACGTACGTGTCTACCAGGCCCAACTGCTGGAACACGATGTACTGCGGGATGATCACCACGTGGAAAGGCAGCAGCAAGGTAGCGATCATCATGCCGAAGAACAGTCCCCTGCCGGGGAAGTTGATCCTTGCGAAAGCGTAGGCCGAAACACTCGCTGAGAGGATGGTGCCCACCACGGCTCCGACTGCCAGGATCAGGGAGTTGGTGAAGAACGTCAGCGTGGACACCCCGCCGATTCCATCCATGGCAGTGGCGAAGTTATCAAAGCTGAAGTTGTCCGACCACAGCGCTGTGTTGGATCCGCCGATCTCGGAGTTTGGTTTGAAGGACGAGGCAATCATCCAAACGGCCGGGTAAAGGACCATCGCCACGAGGGCCAGGGCCACGATGTGGAAGATGGTGCTCTTGATGCGCTTGGACAAGCCGGACTCGGACTTCGGGTTGTAGGCCGGGGCCGGAGTGGCAGGAGTGGACTGTGTGGGGGTTGCCGTAGTTGTCATTTCGCATCACCGCTGTAGTGGACCCAGGATTTGGAGGTCTTGAAGAAAATCAGCGTGATGATGCCGACCACCACCACCAGGAGCCAGGCCATCGCCGAGGCGTAACCCATCCGGAAGTCGCTGAAGCCACGCAGGTAGAGGTAGAGCGTGTAGAAGAGGGTGGACCCGGCCGGGCCGCCTTCACCGTTGGAGATGATGTAGGCCGAGGCGAAGATCTGGAACGCGTGGATGGTTTCCATCAGCAGGTTGAAGAAAATCACCGGCGAAAGCATCGGCCACGTGATGTTGAAGAATTTACGGACCGGACCGGCGCCATCCATGGAGGCCGCTTCATAAAGGTCCGCCGGGATCTGCTTGAGGCCGGCCAGGAAGATGACCATCGGGGCACCGAACTGCCAGACGGTCAGCAGGATCATCATGCCCATGGTCATGGACGGGTTGCCCACCCAGCCGCCAAGGTTGATGCCGAAGAAGGACAGGCCCTGGTCAACGGGACCGGAGTCGCTGAACATGGCCTTCCAGACGATGGCGATGGACACGGACGCTCCGATCAGGGACGGAGCGTAGAACGCTGAGCGGTAGAAGCCCTGGCCCTTTCGCTTGCTGTTGAGCAGCATCGCGATCGCCAATGCGGCCGCAAGCTTCAGCGGGGTTCCGAAGACCACGTAGTTCAGGGTCACGCCCACGGACTGCAGGAAGCGTTCATCCTGGAAAAGCGTTGTGTAGTTATCCAGGCCGATCCACTTCGGCGCTTCGAAGAGGTTGTAGTTGGTGAAGGACAGGTACAGCGAGGAAATCATCGGGCCCACGGTCAGGGCGATGAATCCCAGCAACCAGGGCAGCAGGAAGGTGTAGCCGGCGCGGGTGTCCGCCCCTCGCCGGCGCGACTTGCGCGGCTGCGAGGGAGCGGACGTCTGGGAACGCCTGCTCAGGGATGGTATTTGAGTCACGAGTTCATCCGTCAGTTGTGAAGCCTGGATCAGGCGTTCTGCTTGATAAGGTCTTCGGCTTCCTTGAACCACGCATCTGCGGCGCCGTCGATGGTGAGCTTGCCGTAGTTGAGCTCGGAGCTGATCCGTTTGAAGGACGATTCAAGCGTGCCGAAACCGACGATAGGCGGCTCGGGAGCGTCCTTGAGGTACTTCTCAATGGACTTCTCGTAATCCACCACCAGCTTGTCCGTACCCTCGAACGTGGTGCCGTCGCGCTGGGTCTTCGAGGCCGGGACGCCGCGGGAAGTCTTGAAGATCTGGCCGACCTCGGGATCGTTGACCATGAAATCAATGAACCGTGCGGCAGCATCCTTGTACTTGGTCTTGGCGCTTGCCACCATCAGCATGGAAGGCTTCAGGAAGAGGCCCAGGTTGTCGGGATCGTCGGAGGGAACCGGTACGAGCTTGAGTTCCTTGGCGCCGCTGTCCGCGAGGTAGCCGGCCATGAAGTTGTCCCACGTGACCTCGGTTGCCGTGACGTTGGAGCCGAACGGGGACTTGGGCAGCAGCTGGGTGGTCTTGTCCTCGCCAACGATTGCGCCTGTTCCGCGCAGATCCGCGCTGAGGTTCCACCACTTCTTGAGGTCATCCTTCGAGAAACCGAGCTTGCCGTCATCGGTGAACGCCTGGATGTTGTTCTGACGCAGCCAGATGTTGAAGTTCCACCAGATACCGGTGTAGTCGGTGCCGCCGAAGAGGGTGCCGTTGCCCTTGGAGCCGACCTCCGCGAGGAAGGCGTTGAATTCCTTGTAGTTCCAGCTGCCGTCCGGCTCCGCAATGCCCAGGGAAGCGAGCTTGGCGGGGTCGTAGTAGACGGCGAAGGCGTTGGTGCTGGTGGGGATGCCGAACGTCTTGCCCTTGATCTGGCCCGAGGGAAGGAGGGATTTGTCGAAGGCGTCAGTGTTGATCTTCACGGTGCCAAGATCCAGGAGCTGGTTCCGCTGGCCGTAGTCCCGCAGGTAGGAAAGGTCCCACTGCATGACGTCCGGCAAGCCGCCGCCCGCGGCCTCGGTGGCGCGCTTCTGCCAGTACCCGGCGAAGTCGGTGAAGTTGCCGTTGACCTTGACGTCCGGGTTCTTGGACTCAAAGAGGGCGATTGCCTTGCGGGTACGTTCCGCGCGGTCATCGTTGCCCCACCAGGTGTAGTTGATGGTGACGGGGTTGTCCGCCGAACCGGTCTGCGCCGGCGACGAGGACTGTCCGCAGGCGGAGAGGAACGCGGCCGATGCCGTGCCCAGGGCCACGGTGGTGAGGAATTTCCTTCTATCGATCATGAGAGCCTCCTTGCTCAGTTGGTGCAAGCTTCCGGGATGTCTACAACGTGGCAGTGATCTCGCTTACACTCGTTCTGAATCGATACAATATCCCTATTCGGGAATCTGGGCAAGCGTTTTCCAAAGAACGCATTCTCCGGTTCACGAGGGCTGCACCTCAAGTACCAGCAGTTGCCATGTACGGCCACACCGACGAAGGAGTCTCCTTGACCTCCCCCGAAATCCCACGCATTCCGTCCGTCTGGAACAGCGTTGACGGCCTCGCTTATGGAGGCGACTACAACCCCGAACAGTGGCCGGAAGACATCCGGCTCGAAGATATCGAGCTCATGAAGGAAGCAGGCGTCAACCTGCTGAGTGTGGCCATCTTCTCCTGGGGCCTCCTGGAACCCACCGAGGGAAACTACGATTTCGGCTGGCTGGACGACGCCCTGGACAATCTCCACGGAGCCGGAATCAAGGTGGCGCTCGCTACGGCCACCGCATCGCCACCGGCTTGGCTGGCCCGCAAGTACCCCGAAATCCTGCCCGTCACGGCAGAAGGCACCCGGCTGGAACGGGGCTCGCGGCGGCACTACACGCCGTCGTCGTCCGTGTACCGCCGGTACGCCACCACCATGACGCGGGTCATCGCGGAACGGTACAAGAACCACCCCGCCTTGGCACTGTGGCATGTGGACAACGAACTTGGCTGCCACGTTGGCGAGTTCCACGGCGAAGAGGACGCCGCGGCTTTCCGCCGCTGGCTGGAAAACCGCTACGGCTCCATTGAGACACTCAACGAAGCCTGGGGTACGGCTTTCTGGTCCCAGCACTACGCGTCATTCGAGGAAATCATCCCGCCAGGCGCCGCGCCCACCACGCTCAACCCGGGACAGCAACTGGACTTTGCGCGGTTCAATTCCTGGGCCTTCATCGACTACTACCGCGAACTGCTGGCCGTGATCCGGGAGGTCACTCCCAACATTCCGGCCACAACCAACTTCATGGTTTCGAGCGCCACCAAAGCCCTGGACTACTTCCATTGGTCCAAGGACATGGACGTGATCGCCAACGACCACTACCTCGTGGCGGCCGATCCGGAACGGGAGATCGAGCTTGCCTTCAGCGCCGACCTCACCCGTGGCGTGGCGGGCGGCGAGCCGTGGATCCTCATGGAACACTCGACGTCGGCCGTCAACTGGCAGCCGCACAACCAGCCCAAGATGCCCGGCGAAATGCTCCGCAACTCGCTCACGTACGTGGCCCGCGGCGCCGATGCCGTCATGTTCTTCCAGTGGCGGCAAAGCAAGGCCGGCTCGGAGAAGTTCCACTCGGCCATGGTTCCTCACGGCGGCCGGGACACACAGGTGTGGCGCAACGTGGTGGAACTCGGCGAGGCCTTGTCCAAGCTCCGGCCGATCAAGGGCTCCCGGGTGGAATCGCGCGTTGCAATGGTGTTCGACTACGAGGCCTGGTGGGCTTCGGAACTGGACTCGCATCCGAGCCAGTCCCTGCAATACCTCGACGCGATGCGCGCCTTCCACCGCGCCCTGTACCTGCGTGGCGTGACCGCGGATTTCGTGCACCCTTCCGCCGATTTCTCAGGGTACGACCTCATCCTGGTCTGCACCCTCTACGCCGTGACCGACGCCGCGGCTGCCTCGATCGCGGCGGCCGCGGACGGTGGTGCCACAGTTTTGGTCAGCTACTTCAGCGGCATCGTTGACGAGCGGGACCACGTTCGCCTGGGCGGCTACCCCGGCGCCTTCCGTGAGCTCCTGGGGATCCGCAGCGAAGAATTCCACCCGCTCTTCCCGGGCGATTCGGTCACCCTCAGCGACGGAACCGTCGGGACCCTGTGGAGCGAGCACGTGCACGTGGCTGAGTCCGCGGGACAGGGGGCGGAGGTGCTGGCGACGTTCACCGACTACCCGCTCGACGGCGTCCCGGCCGTGACGCGTCGGCCCGTCGGTTCGGGTTCGGCCTGGTACCTCGCCACCCTTCCCGACTCCGACGGCATCGACGCGTTGACCGTCAGCCTACTGGAGGACGCGGGGGTGACGTCCGTGATTGAAGCTTCGGCCGGCGTCGAACTCACGCGTCGGCGCGCCGAGGACGGCAGCAGCTTTCTGTTCGCCATCAACCACGGCAAGGAGGACGTGACGGTTAAGTCCGACGGCGACGAACTGCTGAGCGGCGTCCGCTTCAGTGGCGTGGTTCGGGCCGGAGCTGTGGCCGTCATCGCGGAAGACTGACGCACACGCAAAAACCGCGCCCCGGGCGGATCACGAATGATTCGCCCGGGACGCGGTTTGTGGTACTTGGAACCTAGCTGATCGCGGACTTCATTTCGTCCACGGCTTTCTTGCCGGCTTCCTCAGTTGAGAGCCTGTTGAACAGGACTTCCGAGGTGTACCGCTTGACGATTTCCTGGATGGCTCCGGCACCCTTCGGGGGTGCTGCGGGGGCATCGCCAAGTTCTTCCTTGATCTGGGAAATGAAGTCGACAACCTTCACATCCGCCTTGGCGAGCTTCGGAGCGATGGCATCGCGGACGTCGGAGTTCGGGTAAACGCCGCGGTCTGCCAGGAGGGCTTCGCCGGCCTTGACGTTGTTGGTCAGGAAGTCGATGAACTTGGCGGTCTCTTCAGGGTGCTTGGTCCGCGCGGAGGCCGACCAGAACTGGGAAGCCTTGTACCAGAGCTTGGCGTCGGAAGCCTTGCCCGTCTTGGAGGGGAAACGGAGGATCTGCAGTTCGCCGCCCGCGGCCTTTTCAAGCGCCGGAAGCTGGTTGGACCACCAGAAGGCCAAGCCGTTCTTGCCTGTCGCCAGCCCGCTCTGGTCCAGCGGTGCGGCTTCGGCTTCAACAACCTCGGAAGCTGACGGAACTGCCTTCTTCTCGCTCAGTTCCTTCAGGAATGCCCACCACTGAGCAATGTCGGAGGGCTCGAAGCCGAGCTTGCCGTCCTCGGTATAGAGCGACTTGCCATTCTGGCGCAGCCAGACGCCCAGGGATGCCTCGTCGGTGCCGTAGGCAGCAGCGCCGTACGTTCCCTTGGGCGACTTTTCCGTGACCTCCGCGGAGATGCGTTCGAAGTCATCCCAAGTCCAGGTCTTGTCATCCGGGATAGCAACGCCGGCGGCCTTGAATACAGCCGGGTTGGCCAGGATCGTTGCCGCGTTGATACCGGCGGCGATGCCCGTCAGGCCCTTCTCGCCCTTACCGGCATCCAGCGCCGCTTCGTCAAGCTTGGACGTATCAATCTGATACTTCGACAGGTCCAGGAGGGCACCACGGGTGGAGTATTCGGTGATGTATTTCTCGTCCATCTGGATGATATCCGGGGCGTCGTTGGCAGCTACCTGGGTGGCCAGCTTGTCCCAGTACCCGCTCCAGTCGCCGTACTCTGCCTTGATCTTGATGTTGGGGTTTTCTGCTTCGAAAGCCGCGATGGCCGCCTGGGTCACCTGGGCACGCTTGTCGCCACCCCACCAGGAGAAGCGGAGCTCGACCTTGCCGTCGGCACTCTTCTGCTCTGCTCCCCCGCCACAAGCGCTGAGCGCCAGTACAGCTGCTGCCGTGGCCGCGATGATGGCCGTGGCGCGAAGCCTGCGAGTGGACCGCTTGGCCTTGGGTTCCGATGCGCGGGCCTCCGTGGCTCCTGCGAGGGCGACTGCTTTGCCCTTGGGAAATACCGGCACTGTTGTCTCCGATCTTCTTTGATCCTGATGCGAATGAGAAAACGTTTTCTCGGGTGGGTTTTATGCTACAAGTCACAATCTTGTATTACAAGATGCTGGCTTGTATTAGTTGTGCAAGGTGGCCGCCAAGAGGGGCCGGCGCGAACCGGCCCCTCTCAACTCAAGAAGCAGCCTCCCCATGGAGAGTGCGCCCAATGTCTACTTGATGCCGGTGGTTGCGATGCCTTTAATCAGGAACCTCTGGCCGAACAGGAAGACGAGGAACACGGGGAACAGCGACACGATGGACATCGCGAACAGCGAGCCCCAGCTGGTGGCCGACTGTGAGTCGACGAAGGCACGGAGGGCCACGGGGACCGTGAACATGTCCGGGTCCGTCAAGTAGATAAGCGCACCGAAGAAGTCGTTCCAGGTCCAGATGAACGTGAAGATCGTCGTGGTGGCCAAGGCCGGAACCATCAGTGGCAGGATGACGCGGAGGAAGATTCTGGGGTGGCCTGCACCGTCAATGCGTGCGGCCTCATCAAGTTCCTTCGGAATACCGCGGATGAACTGGACCATGAGGAAGACGAAGAACGCATCCGTGGCCAGGAGCTTGGGTACGATCAGCGGCCAGAACGTGTTCACCCAACCGATCTGTGAGAACAGGATGTACTGCGGCACGATCACCACGTGGAACGGCAGCATGATGGTCAGCAGCATGACGCCGAAGAACACTTTCTTGCCGCTGAACTGAAGGCGGGCGAAGGCGTAGGCAGCCATGGAGCAGGAGATCAGGTTGCCCACGATCGAACCAATGACCACAATCGCCGAGTTGATCATGTAATGCCCGAACGGATGGGTCAGCGCAGACCAACCGTCGGTGTAGTTGCTCATTTCCAGGTTGTTGAGCCAGAGGCCCGGTTCACGGAAGATGAGGTCGTTGGGCCGCAGGGAGGAAACCACCATCCACAGCAGCGGGTAGATCATGACGCCGCCTACGAGGATCAGGATGGCGTGCTTGACGAGCCCCTTGATGCGGGCGCTCCGACTGAAGGCCAACGATCCCCTGGATTCTCGGCGTCGCGGGCTCTTGGCAGGTTTGCCGGCCCGGGAGGATTCGGCTGCGGGGAGGGTCTGGAGTTTAGTCATCGTAGAACACCCAATACTTTGAAGCGATGAAGTTGATGGCAGTGAAGACACCGATGATGACCAGCAGGAACCAGGCCATCGCTGAGGCGTAACCCATGTCGAACTGGCCGAAGCCCTTTTGGTACAGGTACAACGTGAAGAACATGGTGGAGTCCGACGGGCCGCCGTTGCCACCGGAGACGATGAACGCCTGGGTGAACGACTGGAACGAACCGATGATCTGAAGCACCAGGTTGAAGAAGATGATGGGGCTCAGCATGGGGAGCGTGATCCGCCAGAACTTCTGCAGGGTGGTGGCGCCGTCAACTTCGGCTGCCTCGTAGTACATGTTGGGGATCTGGCGGAGACCGGCCAGGAAGATGATCATCGGGCTGCCGAAAGTCCAGACGTGCAACAGGATGATGGAGCCAAGGGCCGTGTTGGGGTCGGAAATCCACCCCGGTCCTTCAATGCCCACCATCGCCAGCACTTGGTTCACCAGACCGGTGGTGCCGAAGATCTGCTTCCAGAGGATGGCAACAGCAACGGAGCCGCCCAGGAGCGACGGCAAGTAGAAGATGGACCGGTAGAACGGCAGTCCGCGCAGTCCCTTGTCCAGGACCAAGGCAATCAGGAGGGCCACAGCCAACTGGAGGGGAACACCTACCAGCACATATGTGAAGGTGACGCGCAGGGAGTTGTGGAGGCGGGCATCGCCGAACATCCGGACGAAGTTATCCAGGCCCACCCACTCCGGAGGCTGCAGGAGGTTGTAGTCCGTGAAGGACAGGTACAACGACATCAGCATGGGTCCCACAGTGATGACTGCCAGGCCAATCAGCCACGGGAGGAGGAATACGTAGGCAGCCTTGTTGTCGCGGCCGTTCGCTTTCTTCTCTTCCTTGGTCATAGGGCCCTTGCGACGGGTCATCGTTGAGAGTTCGCCAATAGCGCTCATTGCTTCCCCCTCGCTGGCCCGCGAACGCCTTTCGGCGTCCCCGTGTGTGTAACAGCGGCCATGTGGTCTCCTTTGGTCATCGTGGCCATCCACGGAGTTCGAGTCTGGTTGGTGCATGCCGTCCGGGGACGCCGCCGGTGTTCAGGCGCTTCCCCGCGAAAAGCCAGGATTGGGGTCCCGGTGTTCAGCGGCTCCGTACCAAAGTAAACGTTTTCTTGACCCATGTACAGCCTTTTGCTAATTTTTGAGAAAGCGTTTTCTTACGGAGCCGCCTTTACCGATTTCCCCACGCTGAAGAAGCCCGGCGTGCGCTTCGGCACATCCTTCCGCATCGACAAGGCAGGACACTATTGTTTCCCACCGCCTCTGACTGCCATGACTGCGGCCGACATGGCAGATAGGCCCACCCGCCCCAGCGCAATCGGCCGTTACGAAGACTGGCCGGACTACGCCGTCCGCCATCGCTTCGTCGCGGCGTCTCCGGCCGCCAGGCAGCTTGCCGATACGCTCGGGGTGCCGGCAGTGGCGCCGGACCTCGAATACACCATTGACTCGGAAACAGAACACGACGGCGTCATCACCTCGCGACTGTCCTGGCAGCTTGGCTTCGGGCCACGGACCTCCGCCTGGTTCGTACGGCCACGTCACGCCACGGGCCCGCTCCCCGGGCTGCTCGCCCTGCACTGCCACGGCGGCATCAAGTCCCACGGCGCGGAACGGCTGGTGTCGCTCGCTCACGGCACTGACAAGCACGACGCCGATGCCTCCTGGGACGGCGGCCTCGGCCCCCTGCCACAAGGCCTGCGCGAAAAGCTCTACGGTGGCCGGCCCTTGGCCACCTGGCTGGCTCAACAAGGCTTCGCGGTCCTGGCGCATGACACCTTCATGTGGGGAAGCCGTCGCTTCGGCCTCGAACCACAGCCATGGCGGACCGCAAACGCCGTCAACGGCCAGCAGGCACTCTGGCGGGAAGCCGGCGTCGAGCCTTCCGCGGCCGACCAGTACAACGCGGCCGCAGCCGCCCACGAGGAAACCGTGGCGAAAGCGGCAACGTTGCTGGGCAGCAGTGTTGCCGGCGTTGCAGCGCACGACGACCTCGCAGCGCTGGGCATCCTGGCATCCCTGCCCGGGGTGGATGCGGAGCAACTCGGATGCCTCGGATTCTCCGGTGGCGGCGGCCGGGCGATGGTGCTCGCGGCCCTCAGTCCGCTGATCCGCAGTTATGTGGTCACGTGCATGATGACCACGTTCGCATCACTCCTGCCGTCATATCTGGATGCCCATTCATGGCTGCTGCACTCCCCCGGCCTCGCGGCGCTGGGAGACTGGCCGGACTTGGTCACACGGTCCAGTGCCAACGCCGTGCTGGTTCAATATGGCCTTGCGGACCACCTCTTTCCGGAACAGGGCATGCGCGACGCCGACGCCTACCTTTCGGAGCACTTGCCGTCCCAAGGACCCCACAGCCGCTACACCGGAAGCTTCTGGCAAGAACCCCACGCCTTCACCCCCGCCATGCAGGAAGAGGCGGCCGCATTCCTGGCCGCCACCCTGCGGGCTGCACCAGCCGACAGTTCTCCCGTTTCTGATCCCGCTAGGACAACCCCATGACTCAGCCCGCACCGGCCGCCGAAGCGGCCACCGGAACCAGCCCGGACGCTCCCGCCCGGTTGCCCCGCATCGCGTTGGTGGGCGTCCACGGATACGGGGAACGGCACCTCGAGAACCTTCACCGACTCCGATCCTCCGGCGCCCTTGAACTGGTTGCCGTGGCTGATCCGCAGCCCCCTGCCAACGGCGCCCTCGGCACTGGCGTGGATGTCTTCGCCTCCCTCGACGAGCTCCTGGCCGCAGGAACCGCACCGGATGTGGTCATCATTTCGACCCCCATCCAAACCCACGCGCCACTGGCACTCGCAGCCCTTGCCGCAGGAGCACACGTCTACCTGGAAAAGCCCCCTGTGGCCTCCATGGCCCAGTACCAGGACGTGCTGGAAGCCGCCGAACGCGCCGGGCGGCTGGTGCAGGTGGGATTCCAAAGCCTTGGTTCGCACGCGCTGGCTGCCATTGAGGACCTCGTGGCCCGCGGGACGATCGGCGAAGTACGGGGAATCAGCGCAACCGGGCTGTGGCTCCGAACCAAGGGCTACTTCACACGCTCCCGCTGGGCGGGGAAGCGGAGCCTGAACGGGACGGACGTGGTGGACGGCGTGGCGACAAATGCGTTGGCGCATGCCGTTGCCACCGGACTGCGAATCGCCGGCGCCCGCACCGTAGCGGATATCGACACCGTGGAGACCGATCTCTACCGCGCCAACGACACTGAAAGCGACGACACCTCCGTGGTGCGTGTGCGCACTGCCAGCGGCACCGTACTGACGTGCGCGCTGACCCTCTGCGCACCTGTGCAGTCCGCGCCGTCGGTCACCGTGTACGGAACGCTGGGGCAGCTCACCCTGTCCTACACGGAGGATCGGCTCGAGATCACCACGCCGAACGGAACGCGCAGCGAAGCGTTCGGCCGGACCGACCTCCTGGAAAACCTCATTTCCGCCCGCACCGAGCACGATCTCCTCAGCCCGCTCCGCAGCGCCGGTGCCTACATCACCGTTCTCGAGGCAATCCGGACTGCCGACGCACCGGAACCGATCAACCCGGATTTCGTCACCTGGCACGGCCAAGGCGACAACGCACACGCCGTTGTCCACGACATCGACTCCCTGATCCGCCGCGCTGCCCTGGGGCAAGCCACGTTCGCGGAGCTCGGAGCGCCCTGGACCAAGCCTGCGGAACTGCCCGGCTTCACGGTCAACGGGACGAGGGTCGCTTCCGTCCAGGACGGATCCCAAATCCGGCCCACGTCCTCGCCGCGGCCCTACCTCCATCCCGTCAGGACGCTGTCCGGCACCGTGGTTACCGACCACGTGCCCGAAGACCATGTATGGCATCTGGGAACCGGGGTTGCCATCCAAGACGTCGACGGGATCAACTTCTGGGGCGGCCGGACCTATACACGCGATGCCGGAGCGTACGTTTGGCGCGAGGACCACGGCCACATCGTCACCGAATCTGCCGAAGACCGGGACGGGCTAAGGCTCGAACAGCTGGCCTGGATAGGCCCCGACGGCACTGCGATACTCCGCGAGCAGCGCCAGTGGCGCTGGTCCGCCGTCGGGCATTCCGCCTGGAAACTGACGCTGGACTTCACGCTTGAGTCCGCTACCGGACAGCCGGTGCTGCTGGGCAGTCCCGGCTCCAACGGGCGGCCGCAAGGTGGTTACGGCGGCTTCTTCTGGCGCCTTCCGAAGGTTGGCGACGCCACTATCTGGACCCCTCACGCCCGCGGCGAGGACGCCGTCCACGGCGGCGTGGCGTCGTGGCTGGCGTGGTCGGGAACGTTCGACGCCGGAGCTTCCGGCGAAGGGCACGTCGCCGGCGATCCCGGGCTGGGCCACCCGGCGACGCTTGTTTTCCTTGCCTCACCGCGGGCCGCGGATCCGTGGTTCGTCCGGCACTCGGGCTACCCCGGCGTCGGGCTCTCCCTGGCGTGGGACGCTCCCGTCACCACCGAACCCGGGCTCCCAGTACAACGCTCAGTCACTGTGCTCATCGCAGACGGCTTCCTGGCCACACAAGACATAGAACAGCTCATCACTACTCTGGGGGAATCGGCATGACCACGCCTACTCAATCCACGCCCACGACCAATCCGGCATCGGGCAAATCCCGCACTGCACCCGGCAACGCCACCGATCGCGCAGTGAAGCGCCGCCGCGTGCTGGACATCCTCGATGCCGCCGGACGCGACTCGCTCCTGCTGACCTCCAACACCGCCCTCACTTGGTACCTGGACGGCAGCCGGGTGCACATCAGCCTGGCCGGCGATCCCATCGCGGCCCTCCTGGTGGACCGCAGTGGCGACCACCTGGTGACGTTCAACAACGAGGCCGGGAGGATCGCCGCCGAAGAATTGCCGGAAGGCGTCAGCTTGGACACCGTACCGTGGCACGGGCAATTGAATGCGGTGGCAGCCGGGCTGGCCGTCGATGGTGATCCCTTGGTGGAAGCTGCCGTCGCCACGGAGTTGCGTGCTGCCCGCCAGCAACTGCTGCCTGCCGAGTCAGCCCGCTACGCCGAGCTGTCCGCCGACGCAGCGGCCGCCATGACGGACGTGCTCAGCGGCGCGACGCCGGAGACCACGGAGTTCCAGCTGGTTTCAGAGCTGGCCGCGCGCATTGTGGCGGGTGGCGCCGAACCGCTGGTCCTGCTCTGCAACGGTGCTGGTCGAAGCGACTTCCGCCACCCGTTGGCCACCCACTCCCCCATCGGACGCCGCGCGATGGCCGTTGTGTGCGCCCGGCGGAACGGCTTGGTTGCCAACGTGACGCGCTGGGTAGCGTTCGACGCCGGCACTCCCCTGGAGTTGGACGCCGAGGCGCGCATTGCTGCCGTCGAGGCCGACATCTTCCGGGCAACGGTCCCCGGCGCCAAGCTCAACGACGTTTTCACCGACATTAAGGCGGCGTATGCCCGCCACGGGTTCGGCGACGACCAATGGACGCTCCACCACCAGGGTGGCCCGGCCGGCTACGCGGGCCGCGATCCCCGGGTCACCGCAGAGGTCACGGACACCATCGTCCTCAATCAGCCCTTCACCTGGAACCCTTCCGGGCCCGGTGTGAAGATCGAGGACACCGTACAGCTGACGGAGAGCGGCCTGCGCGTGCTGACCGTCGACGACCGTTGGCCGACCACCGACGTGGACGGCCGCCGTCGACCCCTGACCCTGCGCCCGTAGCTCCTGCGCCCAACACGAAAGGGGCGGGTCACCATCTCGGTGACCCGCCCCTTTCGCTTTTGCCTACTGGCGGCGTTAGCCCAGCGTCAGGACGCCGTCCACGCGCCGAGGGATGCCCAGCGGGTTGGCATCGTGCAGCGCCGGGTGCAGGACAGTCTCGGGTGCATCCTGGTAGGCCACCGGACGTTGGAAGCGGCGTACCGCGGTGGCGCCCACGGAGGTGAACAGCGACGTCGTGGCCGGGTACGGGCCGCCGTGTTGCTGGGCCCAGTTCACGGCAACGCCCGTGGGCCAGCCGTCGAACAGGACCCTTCCAGCCAAGGTGCTGAGCTGCTCCACCAGTGCGGAAACGTCCTCGCCGGGCTGTGCATGCACTGTGCCAGTGAGGCTGCCCGGTACCTTCGCGAGCGCCGCCGACAGTTCTTCCTGGTTGGCGTACTCGATGAGCAGAGTCGTGGGGCCGAAGCACTCCTCCAGCAGCTCTTCCGGGCGTTCCAGGACGTTGGCGGCGCTGGTTGAGAACACCACGGGTGCGGCACCGTCAGCCAGGCTGTCCTGCTCCACCGTGCCACTGACGACGGCGACACCCGGCTGGTCTGCGACGCTGCGGAGGCCGTGCGGGTAGGCTTCCGCGATGCGCTCGGTGAGCATGGCGGCGGTCGGCTTGTCCTTGCTTGCCTCGGCGAGGTGCGATGCAAAGTCCGTTCCCGCCGGAATGAAGACGAGCCCGGGCTTGGTGCAGAACTGTCCTGCGCCCTGGGTGAAGGAGCCGGCCAGGCCCACGGCGAGCTGCTGTCCACGCTCGGCCAAGGCGTCTGCCGTGATGACCACCGGGTTCAGGCTGCCCAGCTCTCCATAGAACGGAATGGGCTCGGGGCGGGACGAGGCGAGGTCGAACAGTGCTCGGCCGCCGGGGATGGAGCCGGTAAAGCCCACAGCCTTGATAGCGGGGTCCTGCACCAGCGCCGTGCCGGCCTCGCGGCCGCTGACCAAGGCGAAGATGCCCTCCGGGGCTCCGGCTTTTGCCAAGGCCTCGCTCACGATCTCCGCGGTCCGCTCCGACAGGCGGAGGTGTCCCGAGTGCGCTTTGACGATCACCGGGCAGCCGACAGCCAACGCAGATGCGGTGTCGCCACCGGCCACCGAGAAGGCGAACGGAAAGTTCGACGCCGAGAACACGGCCACAGGGCCGATGGGGCGAAGGATGCGGCGAAGGTCAGGCTTGGGCGGAGTGGCTGTGGGGTCGGCGTGATCGATGACGGCCTCAAGGTACGAGCCTTCAGTGATGACGTTCGCGAACAGCCGCAGCTGTCCACTGGTCCGCGCTACCTCACCGGTCAGCCGGACAGAGCCAAGGCTGGTTTCAGAGTCGGCGATTGCCACCAGTTCGGTGACATTGGCGTCCAAGGCGTCGGCGACGGCGGTCAGCCAAGCTGCCCGTTCGGCGTCGGACGCTGCTGCGGTTACCTTCGCCGCGGCAGCAGCTGCGGCGGTGACGGCAGTCAGGTCAAGAGTTGCTGTACTCAATGCGGTTTCCTTTACTCTCAGGGGCGGAGCTCTCAGTGGCGGACAACTTCAGCTGTGACGGCGTCCCGGTGAACTCGAAGCCGAGGCCAGGCCGGTCAGCGATGGTCAGCCTGCTGTTACGGATGCGGACCGGGGACGGGCCGGCGAGGATGCCGAGTTGTTCGAACGACGCATCTTCAACGTCCTCCACGCTGACCGCCTCGGCCAAGGTGAGCGCCAGCTGCCCGGAGAGCTCCGGAAGCAGGTGCGGCGCAACCCTGATGCTGTTCGCGCGGGCCAGCTCAACGATCCTGCGGAACGGCGTAATGCCGCCCACCCGGACGATGTTGGGCTGGATGATGTCCACCGCTTCTGCTTCGATGAAGTCGCGGAAGCGGTAGATCGTGTGGACGTTTTCACCCAGGGCGATGGGTACAGGAGAGTGCTTGCGCAGGCGGCGGTAGGCCCAGAGGTCGTCTGCGCGGATCGGTTCTTCCAGCCACTCCAGCCCGTATTCCCCCAACACCTCCAAGGCACGGAAGGTATGTGCGAGATCCCAGCGCTGGTTGGCGTCGATCATGAGCAGCCGGTCAGGGCCGATCACCTGGCGCACGGCAGCAACGCGCTCGGCGTCTTCCCGGAGCTCGGGCTTGCCCACCTTGATCTTCACCGCGTTGTGTCCTGCGGCAACCCAGCGCTGGGCCTGTTCCACGAGCTGCTCCAAGGAGTAGTGCAGGTTCACGCCGGAACCGTATACTTCCACGGATTCGTGGCGTTGGCCCAGGAGCCCCGTCACGGAGGTCCCTGCCCGGCGCGCGTTCAGGTCCCAGAGGGCCAGGTCCACGCCGGCCATCGCGATGGTGGTGAGGCCTCCCCCGCCGGCTTCATGCAGCCGTTTCCAGAGCTGATCCCACACCATCTCCGGGTTCGCTTCCAGTCCCAGGATGAACGGGGCGATGTCATGGTCCAACAGGGCTTTGACCGCTTGGGGACCAATGGTTGGTGTCCACGAGAAACCGTGGCCCGTGCCGCCGTCGTCCGTGGTCAGTTCGGTGACGATCACATGGTTCTCGGGAGCCTCCGCACCCCAGCTGCGGAGCAGCGGCACCGTGATCAAGCGGGTGGTGAGGCCCGTGATGCGGGCTGCCATCAGCTACCGGCCAGCTCGTGGCCCTTGGCCAGGATGGACTTGAGCTCCAGCAGTTGTTCCTCGGTGGGGTCAACCAGCGGTGGACGGACCGGACCTACGGGCAGTCCCGCGAGGCGCAAGCCCGCCTTAATGAGGGAGACCCCGAAGCCCGGAGTCTGGTCGCGGAGACGGACCAGCGGAGCATAGAAGCCCTCAAGCAAGGCGTTGCGTCGCTCCTCATCACCGAAGATGTAGGCGTCGTAGTAGGCCTTGGCGATTTCCGGGGCCATGGCGAACGCGGCCGAGGAGTAGAGCGGGATGCCCAGGCCGCGGTAGGCACCCTGGGTCAACTCTGCCGTAAGCAAGCCGTTGAAGAGCGCGAAATCGGTACGTCCGCTCGCGTTGATGGCGGAGACGATTTCCTGGGCCAGGCCCACGTCCCCGATTCCGTCCTTGAAACCCACAACCTTCGGGTTTGCCGTAAGGCGGGTCATGGCTTCGGCTGTGAACTTGGCTGTACCGCGGTGGTACACGATCACAGGCAAGCTGCTCGCAGCGGCGATGGCCTCGACATAGGCCACCACACCGTCCGTGGGGCCGGTCACCAGGTACGGCGGGAGCACCAGAAGGGCGTCCGCGCCGGCTTCCTCGGCCACTTTGGCAGCGGCAATAGCATGGCCCAGCGGGCCGCCGGCACCGGAGACCACCGGAACGGCTCCTGCAACGGCCTCGACGGCGGCCGTCACCACGGTGCGGATTTCATCGATGGACAGGGCATGGAATTCGCCGGTGCCGCACGCCGGGAAGACGCCGCCCGGGCCGAACGGCAGGCGGGAGGTGATGTGCTCCTTGAGCAGTGCTACATCTACCGTGCCGTCTTCGGCGAAGGGAGTGACGGGGAAGAACAGTACGCCGTCGAAGTTCATGGTGTCTCCTTGGTTGCTCCGGCCGGGACCAGGCCGGCGGGGATCTCGTCGTTGAGTGCTGCTTGTTCGGATGCTGCTGTGTCAGGGCCTTCAAAGGCCGGCGCGAGCTCGGTACGCCATGTGCGCTTGGGCTCCCAGCCCAGGAGTTCGCGGGCCTTGTCGATGGAAAACGCAGGGCTGGTTCCGGTCAGATGGCCGGTCAGTGGTGCACTGCCCTTCAGGAAACGCGGAAATAGTTCGGCAAGCGGCGCAGTGGCCAGCGCATCCTTGGCCCCGACGAAGAAGACCTGGCCGTTGGGGATGGAGTCCATCCGGTCCAAGAGCACGTCCAGGAAGTCAGCGACGTCCCGGGCATCAACGTAGTTGAACAGCGCAGGCGCTGACAGGGCGGGATCGGCCAGGCGTTCGCGGACCGTGTGGCCCTGCTGCGTCAGCGCACCTTCCCATTCCTCCGGAGAGATGACGTAGCACGGCCGGAAAGCTGCATACCGGATCTTGTCGCCCTGCGCCGCTGCGAACATCTGCACCGTCTGCTCGGCGATCAGCTTCGACAGCGCGTACGCGTTCCAAGGCTTGGGCGGCGTCTGCTCGTCAAGGGGGAACGACGGCGGTAGCCACCCCGCCGGTGAGCCGTAGCCCAGGGCGGTGGGGCTGCTTGCCGTGACGATCTTCGGGACACCGGCGTCGGTGGCCGCGCTGACTACCGCGTAGGCGAGCCGGGTGTTCGTGCTGAAAATGACGTCCTCAGGTGCGCTGAAAGGTACGGCAATAGCGGCGAGGTGGATGACGGCGTCGGGCGCTGTTTCGCGGATGAGCCGCTCCGCCTCACCTGGCGCCAGAAGGTCTGCGGTGTACTGCACGGCGCCGGCCGGCAACTGTTCCGCCGGGATGGCGTCCCGATCCACCGAGATAACCTGGTGGCCTGCCTCGGCGAGACCGGCCACTACGCTGCGGCCGAGTCGGCCGGAACCGCCGGTGACGAAAATCCTGCTCATGGTCTTTTCCTTGTGTGGGTGGTGAACCGGTCAGGCCTGGCCGCGGCTGAGATCGGCGCCGAGGCCAAGTTCGCTGATACGGACGGGAAGGTCGGTGTCCAGGGACTGGTTGCCGGCGATGCCGACGGAAACGGACCGCAGTCCGTCGATGTAGCCGGAGGGTCGGCCCAGCGGGTCTACGCCGGGGCCGTTGAAGAGATCCGAGAGCAGAAGGTTGTCGCCGCCGCCATGGCCGCCTTCGCCGTTGATGATCGGGACTTCGTAGGCAGCTTCCCAGTGGCGCTGGACAACCAGGCGCTCACCGTTGCGGCGAACGGCGTCTTCCTCTTCGATGGGCGTCGCGCTGGGGTCCACCACGGTTTTCTTGTCTGTACTGAACTCGACGGCGGCACGTTCCACCACTTCGAGTTCAGCGCGGCCCTCGGTACCGTTGACCGTGACCCGGTAGCCTTCCCACGGGCTGTGGGCGTTCAGCGAATAGCTCAGCGTCGGCCCGCCCTGGTAGTCCACCACGAGGGCCAGGTTGTCCTCGATGGTGATGCCTTCGGTAAAGACATCCTGGTCGCGGAGGTAGCCGTCGAACTTCTCATTGTCGTAGTACAAGGCCTTCAGGCGCTCGTCCTCGCGCATGTCCAGGCGGAACGGATCCCGCTCGAGGCCGTCCACCGTACCGCGCGCGGGACGGGCGCCCAAGCCTCGCTCGGCGGCATTCTTGTCGCCATAGAAGCGCAACCCACCGGAGGCGAACACGCGCTCCGGAACATCGTTGATCCACCAGTTGACCAGGTCGAAGTGGTGCGAGGCCTTGTGGATGAGCAGGCCGCCGGAGTTCTTCTTTTCACGGTGCCAGCGGCGGAAGTAGTCTGCGCCGTGCACGGTGTCCAGGACCCAACTGAAATCAATGGAGGTGACCTTGCCGATCACGCCGTTCTGGATGACTTCCTTGAGCGCGCTGTTGCGGGGCGAGTAGCGGTAGTTGAAAGTCACCACCACATTGCGGCCGGTCTTCGCGACAGCCTCGGTGATGCGGCGGCAGCCCTCAACGTCTATGGTCAGCGGCTTTTCAACCACGACGTCGGCACCCGCCTCGAGCGCTTCGACGATGTAGTCCGCGTGGGTGTAGTCAGGGGTGGTGACGATGACCCGTTCGATGCCGTTGGCCTGGATGAAGCTGGTGAGCTCGCCCGGCTCGAAGGAAGCCACCGGCTCCGTTCCCCCGAGTTCCTTGATGAGGTCCTGGTAGAAACCCACGCGGCCTTGGTTGACGTCAGAGAGGGCAATGAGTTCAGCGACGTCTGCATGCTGTCCGTAGATGGCCCGAATGTACATCTCGGAACGGCCGCCGGTACCGATGAGGGCAATGCGGGTCCGGTGACGGGGCGTGTCTTCGGTAGCTGACGTGGAAGAGCCGGCTGCGGCTGAGTGGGTCTCGGCGGTGTCGACGTTGACCATGGGGATGTCCCTTTCAAAAGGCAGGAGTGAACCGCTTGACGGCCCGGGCTGATCTGGGAAGAATCATGAGAAAGCGTTTTCTCAGAGCGTTATAAGCTTTGTATCAAGACTCTGGCGGTCGCGTCAACCAGTGCCCCAACGCCGGGGCAGTAGACGGGCAGCCAATGGGAAGGGGCAACATGGCACGCAGGAACACCAACAGGCGCGTTGGCATTGCCGACGTCGCGGAGAAAGCTGGCGTCTCGCACGCCACAGTGTCACGCGTCATGAACGGTAACGCCGCCGTGGATCCTGGCATCGCCGCCCGGGTCCGCGCCGCAGCCGCTGAACTGAAGTACCAGCCGAACCCCGTGGGTCGCAGCCTGGCGCTGGGCAAGACCGACACCATCGGCATCGTGGTCCCGGATCTGGCCAACCCCACATTCCAGGCCATCCTCCGTGGACTCAGCATCGCAGCGGCCCAGGACGGATATCGCGTCCTCATTGCGGACTCGTCCGAAGTCACCAGCGAAGAAGCGATCCTGGCAGGCGAGGCCCGGCGCCGCTGCGACGGCGTAGTCCTCTGCGCTCCCCGCATGGGTGATGCTGAGCTGGAAGAACTCGCTCCCTCACTGCACCCCTTGGTGCTCATCAACCGCACCACCATCGCCACCAACACGCCAAGCCTCAGCGTCGACTACGGGCAGGGCATCCAGGAACTGGCACAGCACTTGGTATCACTGGGCCACCGACGCCTGGTATTCCTGTCCGGCCCGGAGCACAGCGCCTCCAACCGCCAGCGGCTTGTCGGCTTGGAGCAGTTCCGCAACGGGCACCCGGAGATCGATCTGCAAATACTTGCCGGCGGCTCCAACTTCGACTCGGGCCACGAATCCACCGAGGCCATCATTGCCAGCGGTGCCACGGGCGTGCTGGCTTTCAATGACCTGGTTGCCATGGGGTTGCTGAGCGGCTTGCATGAACGCGGGCTGCGGGTACCGGAGGACATCTCGGTGACCGGTTTCGATGACATCCCGTTCGCCAAATACACCACCCCTCCCCTCACCACCGCGGCGGTGCCCATCAACGAGCTCGGAAGCCTTGCCTGGCGACGGATGCGTGAACAGATCCAGCAGGCAGGGGAAGCACAGGTGCAGGCGCAGGACGAGTTCCCGCCGAGGGTGGAGATCCGCAAGAGCACCGCGGCCCCCGCCCTCAAGCCCGCGAGTTGACACTTAATGGCAATGTTCGACGCGAACATTGCCATTAAGTGTCATCTCGGCGAGGGGTTGGCGCCTACTCCGGCCTCTTTGTAGAAGCCTTCGATGTGGGCAGCCACAAGCTCCGCCGCCCTGCCGCCGTCGTTATTATTCACGGCGTCGAGAATGGCGCGATGCTCCGACCGCAACCTGCCGGAACTCGCGTTCCAATCGGGCAGGTTTCCGGTCAGCTCGCCGGCATAGTTCTCGATCGCACCCCTCAGCGAGGCCATCATGGCACTGACCACAGTGTTGCCGGCCGCCTGCGCCAAAGCAACGTGGAACCGCGCATCCAAGGCCAAGAACGTATCGACGTCAGGGCTGGCATCCATCTGATCCAAAAGTGCGGCCGCTTCCTCAAGCTCCGGAGCGCCTACTTTGGCACGCTCGGCCGCCCAGGACTCGAGCAGGACGCGGGTCTCCACGATGTCGGCCACGGGGAGGTGCCGCGTGGCCACGTGCAGCCGCAGCGTCGAGCCCAGCGCGGATCCAGGTTCAGCGATCACCACCGTCCCGGCATCCTTGCCCGAGCCCACACCGGCACGGACTACACCCATGGCCTCGAGGATCCTGACGGCCTCGCGCACGGACGTCCGGGAAACCTGCAACTGCTCGGCCATGGTGCGCTCGCCAGGCAACCGGCCACCCAAGGCAAGGTGGCCATCCGACAGTTGCTTCTCGATCCATTGCAGGACCAACTCGTGGGTACGCATACCGGAATTCTAGTTGATGTGGTCCGACCACATGGATTACAGTGTGGTTAGACCACAGTGGTAAGACCACACAATTCAAGGGAGAACCGCATGACCGACACCCTCGATCCCAAGATCACGGCCGCGCCCGCCAATGCCGGCAGCGACGAAAACGTGACCCGCCCGGCCCAGCCGCGTCCCGCCGTCGTGCAGCCTCCAGCACTGAAGCGCCGCGTCCCCAAGGTCTCGGACCTGGCGCCGCTGATGCAGTTCAAGAAGCCGGAGTTCAGCAAAGCAGCGCGGCTCAAGCGCGCCAGCACCATTTGGGAACTGCGCGACATCGCCAAGCGCCGTACCCCGCAGGCACCGTTCGACTACACCGACGGCGCCGCCGAAGAAGAGATCACGCTGCGCCGGGCACGCCAGGCCTTCCAGGACATCGAATTCCGTCCCGGAATCCTGCGTGATGTCTCCAAGGTGGACCTTCGCACGGACATCCTGGGCCAGGAATCCAAGCTCCCCTTCGGCATTGCGCCCACGGGGTTCACTCGCATGATGCAGTCCGAGGGCGAATACGCCGGTTCGCAGGCCGCTGAAGCCGCAGGCATTCCCTACACCTTGTCCACCATGGGCACGGCGTCCATCGAAGATGTCGCCACCGCAGCCCCCAACGGCCGGAACTGGTTCCAGCTGTACCTCTGGACGGACCGGGCCCGCTCCCTGGAACTGATCGAGCGCGCAGCCAAGGCCGGCAACGACACCCTCATGGTGACCGTTGACACCGCCGTCGCCGGCGCCCGCCTGCGCGACGTCCGCAACGGCATGACCATTCCCCCGGCACTGACGCTGAAGACCGTCCTTGACGCGTCCTACCGCCCGGCCTGGTGGTTCAACTTCCTCACCCACGAGCCCCTGACGTTCGCATCGCTCTCGCGCTACACGGGCACCGTTGCCGATCTGATCAACTCCATGTTCGACCCCACCCTCACCTACGAGGACCTGGACTGGCTGCGTGAAACCTGGAAGGGCAAGCTGGTAGTCAAGGGCATCCAGACCGTTGAAGACGCCCGCAAGGTAGTGGACCACGGCGCCGACGGAATCGTGCTCTCCAACCACGGCGGCCGCCAGTTGGACCGTGCACCCATCCCGTTCCACCTGCTGCCGGAGGTCACCTCGGCACTGAAGGCGGACAACAGCAAGGCCGCCGTCATTCTGGACACTGGCATCATGAGCGGTGCTGACATCGTGGCCGCGTTGGCACTGGGCGCCGACTTCGCCCTGATTGGCCGCGCCTACCTCTACGGCCTGATGGCCGGTGGACGCGAAGGCGTTGACCGGACCATCCAGATCCTTGAAAAGGACATGACCCGGACCATGGCACTGCTCGGTGTCAGCAAGGTGGCCGACCTCAACCCGGACCACGTTCGGCTGATCCAGCGCTAAAGCCCCCATGTAAGAGACAGCACCTGTCGCATTGGACGTCCATTGCGACAGGTGCTGTTTCTCAGTTGGGTTTAGAAGATCTAGATGAGCCCCTGGGCCAGCATCGCGTCGGCAACCTTGACGAAGCCGCCAATGTTGGCGCCCACCACGTAGTTTCCGGGCGCACCGTATTCTTCGGCGGTCGCGGCACAGCGGTCGTGAATGCCCACCATGATCTCCGTGAGGCGCTGTTCGGTGTGCTCGAAGGACCAGGAATCGCGGCTGGCGTTCTGCTGCATCTCGAGCGCAGAGGTCGCCACGCCGCCGGCGTTGGCTGCCTTGCCCGGACCGAACAGGATGCCGGCGTCCTGGAACACCGAGACAGCCTCACGGGTGGACGGCATGTTGGCGCCCTCGGCTACGGCGATCAGGCCGTTGCTGACCAGCTTCGCGGCAGCATCGCCGTCGAGCTCGTTCTGCGTGGCGCACGGCAGCGCCACGGTACCGTTGACGTCCCACACCGAACCCCCGGCAACGTGGCTGGCACCCGGCCGGCGTGCGGCGTAGTCCGTGAGGCGACCACGCTCCACTTCCTTGATCTGGCTCAGGAGTGCGACGTCGATGCCCGCCTCGTCCACGATGTAACCTGCGGAGTCGGAACACGCCACAACGGTGGCGCCAAGCGCCTGGGCCTTGGCGATGGCGTGGATGGCCACGTTGCCCGAACCGGACACCACAACCCGCTGGCCGTCAAAGGAAGCGCCGCGCGTTTTGAGCATTTCCTGCGCAAAGATCACCGTGCCGTAGCCGGTGGCTTCGGGACGAACCAACGAGCCGCCCCAAGAGATCCCTTTGCCCGTCAGGACACCGGATTCGTAGCGGTTGGTGATGCGCTTGTACTGGCCGAAGAGGTAGCCGATTTCGCGGCCGCCCACGCCGATATCTCCCGCGGGAACGTCGGTGTACTCGCCAATGTGGCGGTACAGCTCAGTCATGAACGACTGGCAGAACCGCATGATTTCAGCGTCGGAACGGCCGCGGGGATCGAAGTCCGAGCCGCCCTTGCCGCCGCCGATCGGCATGCCCGTGAGCGCGTTCTTGAAGATCTGCTCGAAGCCGAGGAACTTCACGATGCCCAAATAAACGGACGGGTGGAAGCGGAGTCCGCCCTTGTACGGGCCGAGCGCTGAGTTGAATTCAACCCGGAAACCGCGGTTTACGTGCACGCGGCCGGCGTCGTCCGTCCACGGTACGCGGAAAATGATCTGGCGTTCAGGTTCGCACAGGCGTTCCAGAACGGCGCCTTCGAGGAATTCGGGGTGGCGGTCATGGACGGGACCAAGGCTTTCGAAGACCTCAGTGACGGCCTGGTGGAATTCCTTCTCCCCGGGGTTCCGCGCCAACACGGTGTCCCGGACAGCTTCGAGCCTTGAATCCATGCGTGTTCCTATCCTCAGTGCGCCGACCCGCGGCGAGACGATTAGTCCCGCTCATGGTTGCACCGATGGATGTAGGATCTCCATCCGAGGGGAATGTGACCCCTATCCGCGAGTTAACACAACTGTAGAAAATCCTTGAAAAATCAAGGAAACAGGAGATTAACAAAAACTCACAATGTGAGGAGGATCACGTCAATTCGCGTGATCTGACTAACGCTTGCGACCGAATTTGGGCAGGTTGGGCAAATTCGGGAGGTTGGCCAGGAGGTCGGCAGCCTTGGTAGCGGCCCGGCCTACGGTCCGGCCGATCTGCTGGGGAACGGTGTCATCCGACGCCGGATCCACAGGGACCGGAGCCCCGCTCGAATGGACCTTCACGGCCTGGCCAACTGCATCGGCGCGGGTGGCCGGCGCTGCGTCGGGCGTCGCCTCGACAGGGGCGGGAGCAACGGCTGCAGCATCCTCAGCCACCGTACTGGCGGGGGGAACCTCGCTGGAAGGCACGACGACGGCGGGAACGGCCGGGCCGACGTCGAACGTTTCCAGCCACGTGGCTACGCCGGCGAGCGGTTTGGGGTTCAGCGCGTAGAAGCGCTTCTGCCCCTGGGCACGCATGCTGACAAGGTCAGCCTCACGGAGCACCTTCAAATGCTTGGAGATAGTGGGCTGGCTTGCAGCCAGTTCTTCCACCAGTTCGCCTACAGCTTTATCCCCAGAGCGGAGGGAGACCAGGATGTCGCGCCTGGTTGCCTCAGCTATGACGGCAAATACGTCGTCAGTCACCATGCCTCCCACCCTAGCGACATATACGCCAATTGGCATCCCTATTTCGTGGCGCTACAGCCGGGATTCGTTGACCCTCCCCAAGGCCGGTGCTACAACGGAGTCACGGTCCGTCCGGGCTTAGAGGCCCCGGCCGCCAAAAGCACGGGGTGCAGGGCTATGACTGACTTTTTCCGGCGGCATATTTTCAACATCATCGCCGCGGTATTCCTCGCACTGTTCGTCTTCGTGTGGACAACGGTTCTCCTGCGCGTCGGGACGTGGGTTCCAACGGGCGGCGCAGTGGCCCCCGAGCTCAACGGTGCCTTGGTCACGGCGGCCGGAGTCCTGGCGACGTCGCTGAGCTCGCTCACGGCGTCGGCTTTGGGTTTCACCATTGCCGAGGTGAAAAGGGACAACGCCAACACCGGGGACGGCAATCCGCTGGTGAATCCGGCCGCCGTTGCCAACCGGCTATCCGGCAGGGTCATTTTCGCGATCATGGTCTACATCACCATGGGCATGCTGGTCCTGATCCTGTGGCTGTTCAAGGGGCAGGCGTCCACTGACCTTATCGGCGCGTTCGCCTTGTCCTTGCTGGGCTGGCTCGTGGGCGCCGCAGGTGTGGTGTTCCAGACGGAGAAGCAGGAACCCTGACTGGTGGCTGCGGGCCGCCGAAGCAAACGTCAGTCGAACCAGGGGTCGAGCCCGTACAGCGGGAAGATCTCCTTGCGCGTGGCGATGACAGTACGGTCTACCTCGTCCGCGGGGTCGTAGCCCACCTCCCAGGAACGCCACCAGACATCCACGTCGTCGCCCATGGACTCCGGTGCCCACACTCCGTACGTTTCCTTCACGTATGTGCGCCAGGCTTCCGGTACGGGGGCGCTGAGCGGCACGGGACGCTGGGTTACCATCCCAATCAGGTGACTCCACGAACGTGGCACGACGCCGGTGACGTCATACCCGCCTCCCCCGGTGGCGATCCAACGGTTGTCACAGTAGCGGGCGGCGAGGCCGGCGACGGCGGCAGCCGCCTCACGCTGCCCGTCAACACTGAGGTTGAGGTGCGTCAGCGGATCCAGCCGGTGTGAATCGCAGCCGTGCTGGCTGACGATGACTTCCGGCCTGAACGCTCCCACAAGCTGGGGCACCACGGCGTGGAAAGCCCTAAGCCATGCCGCGTCTGCCGTAAAGGCCGGGAGCGCGACGTTCACCACCGTCCCCAAGGCATCGGGGCCGCCGGTTTCATTGGCGAAGCCGGTTCCGGGAAAGAGGGAGAGTCCTGTCTCGTGCAAGGAAATCGTCATGACGCGGGGATCGTTCCAGAAAATGCCTTGCGTCCCGTCGCCGTGATGGGCGTCGACGTCGATGCTGACGATCCGCTGCACACCGCCGTCGAGCAGCCGCTGAATGGCAAGCGCGACGTCGTTGTAGACGCAAAAGCCGCTGGCCCGTTCACGCGCAGCGTGGTGCATTCCGCCGCTGAAGTTCACGGCACGGACAGCGTGGCCGGACAAGACAGCGTCTGCCGCCAGCAGGGAGCCACCGGCAAGGCGGGCGCTGGCCTCATGCATCCCGGCGAAGGCGGGATCGTCCTCAGTCCCCAAGCCCCTGTCTTCCTCCGGCTGTGAAGGATCCTGGCTGACCCGCCGTACGGCGTCCACATAGCCGGCACTGTGCACCGTGAGAAGTTCGACGTCGGTGGCCAAGCCGGGTGCCTCGACCGCCACATGGTTGTGCTCAAACAGCCCGAGCGATTCGGCGAGGCGGGCCGTCAGTTCCAGCCGCTGGGGCGCCATGGGATGGCCTGGACCGAAGTTGTAGGCAGTCATGGCTGGATCCCACACCACCGTCGTTGGCAGTGCGGACCGCGTAATACTGGAAGCAGTTGATCCAGGCCTGGAGTTCATCCAGAACAGGCTACCTGAGCCCGGCGAGCCCGATCGCCCGGTTACGGCGCGGGAATAGTGGTTTACTACTCAGGAAAGCTTGTTCAACCGAGGAAGAGCGCCATGTCTCAAAGCCAGTCGCGGTCCACGAGCCCGGCCAACTGGCAACCCAACCAGCAGGACCGGGAAGGCCTCTGGATCTTCACCCGCATCCGCGACTTCATCGACAACATTGCCAACACCTCACCTGCCCGTCTGGCACTGACCGTCTTCGCCGTGGTGATCCTGTTGTTCACCGGGTTGCTGTCCCTTCCCGCCGCGTCCGCAGCAGGAACGGTCACACCACTGCACCAAGCAATGTTTACGGCTGTCTCCAGCGTGTGCGTTACCGGGCTGACGGTGGTATCCACCGCCACGCACTGGACTTTTTTCGGCCAGCTGGTCATCCTCGTAGGCATCTTCGTTGGGGGGCTCGGCACCTTGACCTTGGCCTCGCTGCTGGCCCTGATGGTCAGCAAGCGGCTGGGTGTGCGCGGCAAGCTCATCGCCCAGGAAGCCATGAACAATGCGGGCCGGCTCGGCGAGGTGGGTACCCTGCTCCGGATCGTCATTGTGACTTCGGTGGTCATCGAGGCGGCCCTGGCGCTGGCACTGATTCCCCGCTTCATCATGCTCGGCGAAGACTTCTGGCAGTCCGTGTGGCACGGAGTCTTCTACTCGATCTCCGCTTTCAACAATGCCGGTTTCACACCGCACTCGGACGGAATCGTTCCCTATGAGACCGACCTCTGGATCCTCATTCCGCTGATGCTCGGCGTCTTCCTTGGCAGCCTGGGCTTCCCCGTGGTGATGGTGCTCCAGCAGAACGGGCTCAACTGGAAGAAGTGGAACCTCCATACCAAGCTCACCATCCAGGTCTCCTTCATCCTGCTCGCGGCAGGCGCGATCCTGTGGGCCCTGATGGAGTGGGACAACGTCCGCACCATCGCGCACATGGACCTGGGCGACAAGATCACCCATTCGCTCTTCGCGTCGGTCATGACCCGCTCGGGCGGCTTCAACCTGGTGGACCAGAACCACATGGAATCCACCACGATGCTGCTCACCGACGCCCTCATGTTCGCCGGCGGCGGCTCGGCCTCCACCGCGGGCGGCATCAAGGTGACCACCATCGCCGTCATGTTCCTGGCCATCATGGCTGAAGCCCGCGGCGACGCGGACGTGAAGGTCTACGGCCGCACGATTCCCCAAGGCACCATGCGTGTGGCCATCTCCGTGATCGTCGCAGGCGCCACCCTGGTGTCCGTCGCAGCGTTCATGCTCCTCTCCATCAGCGGAGCCTCGCTGGACCGGGTCCTCTTCGAATCCATTTCCGCCTTCGCCACAGTTGGACTGAGCACCAACCTCAGTGCCGAGCTGCCGCCGTCGGGCGTCTATGTCCTCACCGCACTGATGTTCGCCGGCCGCGTCGGCACCGTAACCCTGGCTGCCGGCCTGGCACTGCGCCAACGCAGCCAGCTGTACCACTACCCGGAAGAGAGGCCAATCATTGGCTAGTACCACGGGGGCTGCCAACCGCCCCGCCCACAACGCGCCAGTGCTGGTTATCGGCCTCGGCCGTTTCGGTTCCGCGACGGCCGAGCAACTGGTGAAGCAGGGCCGGGAAGTCCTTGCCATCGAACGCGACCGCACACTCGTCCAAAAATGGGCGCCCGTGCTGACGCACGTAGTGGAAGCCGACGCCACCAACATCGACGCCCTGCGCCAGCTCGGCGCCCAGGAGTTCAGCTCCGCCGTGGTGGGTGTGGGTACCTCCATCGAATCCTCGGTGCTCATCACCGTGAACCTGGTGGACCTTGGCATCCAGCATCTGTGGGTCAAGGCCATCACGCCCTCCCACGGCAAGATCCTCACCCGGATCGGCGCCAACCATGTGATCTACCCGGAGGCCGATGCCGGTGTCCGCGCAGCCCACTTGGTGTCCGGCCGCATGCTCGACTTCATCGAGTTCGACGACGACTACGCGATCGTCAAGATGTACCCGCCCAAGGAAACGGTCGGCTTCACCCTTGAAGAATCCAAGGTCCGTTCCAAATACGGCGTGACCATTGTGGGCGTGAAGACCCCGGGCGAGGACTTCACCTACGCCCGGCCGGAAACCAAAGTGTCCGGACACGACATGTTGATCGTCTCCGGACACGTGGACCTGCTGGAGCGCTTCGCAGCGCGACCGTAGGGTTGGGCTACTAACCGAGCTGCTTGGTGATCTCTGCTGCACGGGCGGCCGCAGCGCGGGCTCCGTTGGCGATGATCGCCGGGATGCCGCCGTCGTTGAAGGCTTCGATGGCGCGCTCAGTGGTTCCGTTGGGGCTGGTGACGGCGACGCGGAGTGCCGTAGGGTCCGCGCCCGGCTCGGCCAGCATGAAGCCGGCGCCTGCCACGGTTTCGCGGGCCAGCATGACGGCCAGCTCGGCATCCAAGCCGAGCTCGACACCAGCAGCGGCCATCGCCTCGGCCAAGTAGAACGCGTAGGCCGGGCCGGAGCCGCTGATGGCGGACAGGGCGTCCACCTGCTCTTCGGGGATCTCAACGATGGTGCCGGCGCCGGCTAGCGCCTTCTTGGCTTTTTCGAGCTGTTCCGGCGTGCAGTGCGTACCCGGAGAGACAGAGACGACGCCGCGTCCCAGCTTTGCGGGCGTGTTAGGCATGGTGCGGATCACCGGCTGGCCTTCCGGCAGGGCAGCTTCCAACTGGGCGATCGACACAGCCGCTGCAATGCTGACAACGATGGTGTCCTTGGCCAGAGCCGGGCTGATCTCGCGGGCAAGGTCCATGATCCCCACGGGCTTCACGCCCAGGATGACCATCCCGGAGCCCTTGGTGGCCAGCTTGTTGTTATCCGGCTCCTCCTCGCCCGCGATGGCCATGACGTGATGGCGCTGCGCCAACTCATCCGCACGTTCCGCGCGCCTGACGGTGGCGACGATGTCGGACGGGTCCGTCCCGGCGGCCAGGAGACCGCCCAGGATTGCCTCGTTCATGGATCCACAGCCAAGGAATGCGATTCGGTTGCTCATTGGTCCATCATTGCAGTTGGCCTCGGGCGGGGTCTAACGGATTCCGGATGTCAGGATTCCCAGCAAGTTCCCAAGGTTATTGCAGGCAGCACTCATGCTGCGTGCCTAACGTAGTTATTACCTCATTGAGGGTGCGAGTGATGAGGCGGGCATGGGGATGTCCGCCAGCAGCACCGGTGGCCGGGCGGGTTTTCCCCCATTTCCCGATTCGGCCGCCGGTGCTTTCGCTTTTAAGCCTCGCGTTGCAATCCTTAAACACCGCGGCTGCCGTCCTGTAGCAGGACGACAGCCGAAGGTCATTACCCTCCGCGTCAGCTATCTGCGCTGCGCACCAAGGGGACGCTGAGGTGTTGTCGGGCGAATCGCAACGTTTCTGCCAGCATCTCCTCGCGCTCCCCCGCGACCTTCGCCTTGCGGGTAGAAATCTCGGCCACCACCACGCCATCGAATCCACTCGAGGCCAGATGCTGCAGGGCGTCCGCGCATTGCTGCGTCCCGGTTCCCGGCACCAAGTGCTCGTCCTTACCGGAGCCGGAACCGTCGGTCAGGTGGACGTGCCGGAGCTTGCTGCCCAATGCCTTGATGGCTTCCAAACTGTTGGCCCCCGCAGTGGCTGCGTGCGAGAAGTCCCACGTGACGTCGTCGTAATCCTGGCCTAGCGGATCCCAGTGCGGCAGGTACGCGACTGCTTCGCGGCCACGGACGCGCCACGGGTACATGTTCTCCACGGCGATGCGCACTTGGTACATCGCCGCGATTTCGCGGACGCCCTCCACGAAGTTCTCGGCATAGTTGGACTGCCAGCGGAACGGCGGATGCACCACCACAGTGTCGCACCCAACGTCCGAAGCCATCTGGCAGGATTTCTCGATCTTGTTCCACGCGGTGCCCCACACCTGCTGCGTCAAGAGCAGGGTAGGTGCGTGGATGGAGACGATCTCCTGGTGGTAGCGGTGGCTCAGCTGGATCAGGGCGCCGGCGTTCTGGCTCACGGCATTATTGGTGACCATCACCTCAACACCCTCATAACCCAGGTCCTGGGCTACAGCGAAGGCGTCATGGACGCTCAGCGGATAGACGGAGGCGCTGGACAGCGCCACGGGAATCTGGCGGTCATTCACAACAGGTTCGACGTCGTTACTCATCTCAGGAGGCCAGCCCGCCTGCCATGGGGGCCGGGATTGGTGCGGGGGACGGGAATTCTTGGATCATGGGCCGGGGCTCGTCGGTGTCCGTCGTCTTGCCGCCTTCCTTGCCTGCCTTCTTTTTGGTCTTGTCCTTTTTCCGTTTGCCCACATGCGGCGCCGGATCAAGGGCTTCCTCGAAAACCAGTTGGTCGAGGCGACGCAGAATCAGGCCTTCGCGAAGGGCCCACGGACAGATCTCCATGGTGGGGAATTCGAAGAGCTCCAAGGCGGCCTCGGCAACCAGGGCACCAGCCAACAGCTGGCGGGCACGGGCATCGGAAACGCCTGGGAGATAAAGCCTGTCTTCAACTGTCATGGCAGAAATCCGCTGCGCCCACAGTCCCAAGTCCGCCGCGTGGAGCTCCCGCTTTACGTAGGGTCCTGCGCCGCTGGGAGCAGCACCAGCGATGCGGGCAAGGGAACGGAACGTCTTGGACGTACCAGCCACCAAGTTGGCCCTGCCGAGGTCGCGGAAGTTGCGGACCACCGGCTTCAATGTGGAACGGATGTAGCGCCTGAGTTCCTTTACGCTCTTCGCGGTGGGCGGATCGTCGTGGAGCCAGTCCCGCGTCAAACGGCTGGCACCCAAGGGAACGGACGTCGCGAACTCCGGAAGCTCATCGGTTCCGTACGCCATTTCAAACGAACCGCCACCGATGTCCAGGTCCAGGATCGGTCCTGCGCCCCACCCATACCAGCGGCGGACGGCAAAGAACGTCATGGACGCTTCTTCGCTGCCCGTCAGTTCCTGGAGGGTCACGGTGGTCTCGTGCTTGACCCTCGCCAGAACGGCCGCCCCGTTGGTTGCCTCTCGGATGGCGGACGTACAGAAAGCCAGAAGGTCTTCCGCTTTGTGGCGTGCCGCGAACTCCCAGGCTTCCAGGACGAACTCGATGAGCTCGTTCTGGCCTGCGTCGCTGATGTTGCCGTCGCCATCCAGGTATTGAACCAGCGACAAGGGGCGCTTATGGGAGGCGAAAGCCACCGGACGCGCGCCGGGATGGGCGTCCACCAGCAGTAGGTGGACGGTGTTGGACCCGATGTCGAGAACGCCAAGACGCATTCTGCCATTATTCACCGATTCGAAGCCCGTGAAGCAACTTGGCTTCCACGTTTCGCGGAGTGAACACGCCCTCGCGGTCTGGACAACCGCTATTCGGCGGGCTCCCCGGCTTCGTCGGCGCGTTTGAAGTCGCGGCGGATATTCGCGATGCCTTCGGGGTCTATTTCAAAGCCGAACTCGCTGCCCGGGTTGATGACCATGCCCAGTTCATCGCCGATGTTGCCAAGGATTGCCGAACCCATGGTGCCCAGGACGTGCGGGGCGGCTTCGAGGAACCTCTCGTCCACCCTGGTCGGGTGGCTGAACACTGCCAGAACGGGCTGGCCGTCCGCGTTGGAGAGCACCAAGGGTTCAACTGCGGAGTCCGGGCCGTCCACGGCTTCCGAGCTCACCAGGTAGACCTCGTTGTTGAGGAACGCCAGGATAACGTCCACCGGGTTCGCGTCCGGCTGCTCGGCCAAAGCGAGCTTCGCTTCGAGGTCGTTCAAGGGTTCGTTGTCCGGAGAAACGGTCTGTTCAGTCATGGTTCTACTCGACCACGATGACGGCCGGGACGCAATTCGCGGATGTCCCGGCCCTCAATCATGGTTCGTGGCTGGCCTACTTTTTGGCTGTGGCCTTCTTGGCCGGAGCCTTGCGGGTTGTGGTCCGCTTGACCGGCCCTTTGGCCCGCTTTTCCGCCAGGAGTTCGACGGCGCGTTCCCGTGTCAGCTCCTCCAGGGAAGTTGAGCGCGGGACAGTGATGTTGGTGATGCCATCGGTGATGTACGGACCGAAGCGGCCTTCCTTCACCACAATGTTCTTCTCCGAGACGGGGTCCGGACCGAACTCAGCCAAAGGAGGCACAGCTGCGCGGGCCCCGCGCTGCTTGGGCTGGGAGTAGATCTCCAGCGCCTGCTCCAGGGTAATGGTGAAGATTTCCTCTTCGGACCCGATTGAACGGGAATCCGTGCCCTTCTTCAGGTACGGACCGAACCGGCCGTTCTGCACCGTAATGGGGTTGCCTTCCGCGTCCTCACCAAGGACCCTCGGCAAGCTCATGAGCTGCAACGCCTCATCCAAGGTCACCGTATCCACGGTCATGGACTGGAACAGGGAACCGGTACGCGGCTTGGCTTTGACCGGCTTCTTGGGGGGCTTGGGTTTGCCGTTCTTGTAATACTCCACCGGCTGGTTCGCCAGTTGTTCCTCGGTCATCTCCGGGATGATCTCGGTGACATAGGCGCCGTAGCGGCCGTTCTTGGCCACCACAGTGTGTCCGGTGTGGGGATCGGTTCCCAGGACGCGTTCCTCCGGGGCAGCAGTCTCCATGAGTTCGACGGCCTTGGCAGCTGTCAGCTCATCCGGTGCCAGTTCCTCCGGGACGTTCGCGCGGGCCGACTCGACCACCTCGCCGGTCTTCGCATCCACCGTGGGGATGCTGCTCTCCAGGTACGGACCAAACTTACCGACGCGAAGAGTGATGCCCTCGGCAATAGGCACGGAGTTGATCTCACGGGCATCGATCTCGCCCAGGTTGTTCACGATGCTCAACAGGCCCGGATCAGCGTCTTCACCGTAGTAGAAGTGCTTGAGCCAAGCCGCGCCGACAGCCTGTCCGTTGGCGATCTTGTCCAGGTCGCCTTCCATGTCAGCGGTGAACTCGTAGTCCACATAATCCGTGAAGTGCTGTTCGAGCAAGCGGATAACCGAGAACGCGATCCAGCTGGGGACCAGGGCTGAACCCTGCTTCCGGACATAGCCGCGGTCCTGGATGGTGGAGATGGTGGAGGCGTAGGTGGACGGGCGGCCGATGCCTCGCTTTTCCAGTTCCGCAGTAAGCGAGGCTTCCGTATAACGCGGCGGCGGCGATGTTTCGTGGCCAACTGCAAGGATGTCCGAGGCCGTCAGGGAATCGCCCTTGGCAACGTTCGGGAGGCGGCGTGCTTCATCGGATTCATCGTCTCCGCGGCTCTCGTCCTTGCCCTCTTCATAGGCGGCAAGGAAGCCGGGGAAGGTGATGACCGTACCGGAGGCCGAGAACTCGGCGTCGCGTCCGTCAGTTGCCACAGCGCCCAGGCGGATGGTGGCCGTTGAGCCCTTCGCGTCGGCCATCTGGGAGGCAACTGTTCGCTTCCAGATGAGTTCGTACAAACGGAATTCATCGCCGCTCAGCTGCTTGGCAACCTGCGCAGGGGTACGGAAGGAGTCTCCCGCGGGGCGGATGGCCTCGTGCGCTTCCTGCGCATTGGCAGCCTTGTTGGCGTAGACGCGCGGGCTCTGCGGGACGTACTCGGGACCGTAGAGCTCGGAGGCCTGGCGGCGGGCTGCCGTGACGGCCTCGTTGCTCAGGGCCGACGAGTCGGTACGCATATAAGTGATGTAGCCGTTTTCATACAGGCGCTGGGCCACCTGCATGGTGCTCTTGGAGGAGAACCGGAGCTTGCGGCCGGCCTCCTGCTGCAGTGTCGACGTAGTGAACGGAGCGGCCGGGCGGCGGGTGTACGGCTTTGTATCAACGGAGCGTACCTGGAAATCGGCATTTTCCAGGCCGGCTGCCAAGGACGTGGCCAGTTCCTCGTTGAGGTGCACCACGTTGGACGAGGTCAGCTGACCGTTGTCGTTGAAGTCACGGCCGGTAGCAACCTTGGAACCGTCCACGGAGGCAAGTTTGGCTTTGAACGAGCCCGAGTCCGCCCCGAACTGGCCCGTAAGGTCCCAGTAGGAGGCCGAGCGGAAGGCCATGCGTTCGCGTTCACGGTCCACCACCATGCGGGTCACGACGGACTGAACGCGACCTGCGGACAATCCGCGGGCCACCTTGCGCCACAGGACCGGAGAGATCTCGTAACCGTAGAGGCGGTCCAGGATACGACGGGTTTCCTGGGCATCCACCAGTGCGGTGTCGACGTCGCGCAGGTTGTCCATGGCGCGGTGGATGGCTTCCTTGGTGATTTCACCGAAGGTCATGCGGTACACGGGAACTTTGGGTTTCAGGACCTCAAGGAGGTGCCACGCGATGGCTTCGCCTTCGCGGTCCCCATCGGTTGCGAGGTAGAGCGCGTCGGCGTCTTTCAACTGAGCCTTGAGCTCGGCAACTTTTTTCTTCTTGTCCGGGGACACGACGTAGTACGGCTTGAAGTCGTTTTCGATGTCGACGGCGAACTTGCCCAGCGAGGTCTTCTTCAGTTCTGCAGGGAGGTCGGACGGCTGCGGGAGGTCCCGGATATGGCCGATCGAAGCCTCGACGATGAAGCCCTCGCCAAGGTACTTGGCGATGGTCTTGCTCTTGGCCGGAGACTCCACGATCACGAGTTTCTTGCCGGTTTTTGCCTTGCTGGGCACGGTGCTCCTACAGAAAAAATGTGTAATTGGGCTGGTGCCCATATTGGCCTAGTTCACCATAGTTTGCAGAATCCTGCGTTTTCGCATGGAAACCAGGACCGTCATTTGAGGGCCCTGGCAGGCCGTTACTGGCCCGGCGCCACGCGGTCATCCGGGATCATCGACCACAGTGTCGCCATGCGTTCGGCACCCTCCGGAATCCGGGTGGGATCCTGGAGTTCATACTCCCTAAGTACCTCGCGGATCCTGTCCGAAAGCTCCTTGCGCTGCGCGTTGGTCAGGTAGAGCAAGTTGCTTGCCAGGACCACCGATGCCGGTTCCTGCGTCTTTTCGCCACGTTGCCGACGTTCACCGCGGGCTTTGGCAAAAGCCGAAGCCCGGCGCCGGAAGGCATCGAGTTCAAGATCCACAACGGCAATCTCAGGGCTGGCAACGCTGCCACCCGAGATAGTGAAGTCCGTTCCGGCTGCTTTCCAGCGGCGTTCCCTCGCATCGCCTGCGTTTTCCGCGGGGGCAACGATCCCCCATTTCTGCAGTGCACGGAGGTGGTAGCTCATGGCACTGGGGGTGAGGCCGGTTCGAGCCGCGAGCTCAGTGGCCGTGTGGCTCACTTGGGTGGCGTAGAGCTCGGAGATGACCTCCAGGCGGGCTGCGTGGGCCAAAGCGCGAATAGCCTTGGGATCGGTAATCTCAACCGTCTTTTCGGCCCGCTTACGCCGCGGAACGTCGCCTGACGCCTGGGATGTCTGGTTGTTCGCAATCACTTCATCAGTGTAGTCAGGGTCACTCCCAGGAGCCCGGGCGCCGTTGTGGCGCGCCGCTGCCTCCCCGGTCATGCTGTGACCTTCTGCGGATCAGGCAGCAGGAAACCATCCAAGACCAGATTGGTGACGTCCCGGAACAAGCCATTGCGGAAGGCGTCTTCGTCAAAGTCGTCGCCACCGCCGAGAAGCGCTACCAGGGCAGAGGCAATCTGCCGGACCGACAACTGGCCGTCGCACGCCGAAACGAATCCCGCAAGCTCCGTGCTGAGCAAATTGGTCCGACGAAGGCCTGCACCCTGCCGTAGCAGGATGACGCCGGGATGTGCGGCTCCGGGGCGCTGGTGGCGTTCCTCGGTGACGTCTTCCGCGACCACGACGTGAGCATCCGGGACGGAGTTTGCTGCCACCCAGTCCGCTCGTTCCACGGCTGCACCCAAATGCGGGCCGATGGGCTGCTCGATCGGATAAGTGATTTCCTCGAAGCGGTTGATGATGGCTTCATGCGGAGATTCGGGGCGTCGCAACCAGATCATGCCAAAGCCGATGCCTTCGACGTTCCTCGATGCGAAGTCCTTGAGATAAGCGGCGTAGGACTCCTGGTACTGCCCGCCCTCCCGGTTCTGCGAGGCATCCTGCAGCCAGGTTTCCGCGTATTGCTCCGGACCAACTTGCTCGCGCTGGATGAACCAGACGTCCAGGCCTGAGTCCTGAAGCCACGCAGCAGGCCGCTCTTTCCATTCCGTTCCCGAGGCAACCTCCCAGTTCCCCAGCATGTGGGCTGTGCCCCCGGGTTCAAGAACGCTGGCAATGGACTGGACCAAGGAAGCCACGATTTCATCCCCGGGAAGCCCGCCGTCGCGATACGTGAACTGGTCGGATGAGGATTCGCCGCCAGTCCGTGGCGTTATGACAAACGGCGGGTTGGACACGACCAGGCCGAATTGTTCGCCTGCTACTGGTTCCAGGAGGGAACCCATCCGCAGGCTGACCCGGCTGTCCAGGTCCTTCGGGTCAACCTCCAGCTCGTCGGCGTTGAGCAGGAGGTTGAATCGGGTGAAGGCGAGCGCCCTTTTCGAGATGTCCGTGGCCGTTACATGCTCGCAGTGATGCAGAAGGTGGAAGGTTTGGATGCCGCACCCGGTCCCAAGGTCCAGGGCACGCTTGGTGTGTTGCCGGAAAGTGGTCTGCACAAGCGTGGTGGACGCACGTCCGATGCCGAGCACATGGTCGTGCCTCAAGACTCCGGGCTGCTGGTGGGCCGCGAGGTCGCTGGAGACCCAGAGGTCCGCTCCCCCGCTGCCGTCCGAGTTGGCGTCCCATCCATAGGGACGCAGGTCCACTTTGGCCCGGACAAGGCCCGATTCCACAGTGACCAATCCGAGCTCAACGAGGCCCCGGCTGCGGATGCCAGGGAGGGCAGCATCGACGTCGGATTCGGACTGCGGAACTGCAAGCAACCAGAGCCGGACCACTGCAGCCAGCGCACGGACGGCCGGACTCCCGGACATTGCACGCTGCTCGCTGGCCAGGAGCGCGGGGATGAGCTGGTCCCTGCTCAGTGCCTCGGACGCGGACTGCCCCAGCAGTTCGGCGACACCGTCCACTGTGTAGGAAACGGAACGAAGGTCCCCGGCGAGCGCCGAAAGGAGCCCGAGGTTATCGCTGCGGGGCGCGTCTGCCGTATTGCCGGCCGTAAAAAAGGAAGCTGTGTCAGTCACCTTGCAAGTCTAGGGGCGGGTTCACGGGCTGCGGGCCCTGCTCCGGGGTTATGTGGACAAAGGTGCCGGTTGGAACCCGGTAGCGTGGAAACATGCTCAACTTTTCCTCCACAAGGCAACGTGCAGGCCTTGTTGTCGTCACCGCCGGAACATTGCTGGCAATCTCCGCATGCCAGGCACCGGCCAACATCGCGGACGCCGATGTTCCGTCGTGGAAGGACAAAGTCCTCCCGGCAGCGAACGGTGTGGTGCTGGAAGACGCCGGCAAGATCCTCAATCGGGATCCCATCGTGAAGGACGCCGCCGAGGTCCCGGCCGGTACCTACACGCTCACCATGGCGTGCGACGGCGGCGGCAAGGCCTACTTCGCCGTCTCTTCGGGCGGAAACAAGATCGCCGACGCGGCAGCCGCGTGCAACGGCAACCTCGACGTCGTGAAGATCAAAGTGCCCGGCTCTGCGCCCCTCAGCATCTCCACAAGCAGCGTGGACGCCCCGCTGATCTTCGCCTACCACCTCGTCCCGGCCGCCACCTAGGCCAAAGGGGCCAGCCGCCGCTGGAAGCCCTTCAGCCAGCGGACGGGCGGGCGTAAAGTCTATTCATGGGCAGCAAGGCAGCTCGCTCGGGGATGCCACAGCGGCTGGCAAGGACCGCCGTCGTACTTTCCATCGCGCTGTGCGGCACGATGACTGCGTGCGAATATACCTACGACGAAGGTGGCCGGCCAGGTGCCGACCCCACCTCCACTGCGGGCAACAATGTGGTTCTGCCTCCCGATCCGGCATTGGAGCAGACGGTCACAGGGGAAGCCCTTGACGAGTGGGCGAAAGCTGCCTTGCCCGAATCACAGGGGCAGTCTTTCTACTCCAGCAGCGGCTACTTGAACCCCGGCGAATCGAAATCGGAACAAACTGTTCAGCTGCCCGGCGGAACCTATGCGGTGACGCTGGCTTGCCGGGGCACCCGCAGGGTCTCATTCGCCGTCAAACTGGGCGAGGCTGAACTGGTGGATCTCATGTTGGGTTGCGCCAATGCCCGGGTGAGCGTTGTGCAACTGGAGAAGGACGCAGTGCTTTCCATCACCGTCGGGTCCAGGTCCGAGGCCAATTTTGCCTATCGGGTGAGCCGGCTCTGAAACAGCTTGTCAGGCCGCTTCGCAGCCGCCGGGACACCGGAGGGTTTCCGGGCTGGAGGCGCACTCGGCGCAATACAGAGTGAGCGTGCGGCAACTAAGGTTCGAGCAGTTCTCGAACTTGTTGGTGGGTGCGGCACAACGGACACATTCGCCTATGGTCTTGGCGTCGTCACTGAACTCGACGTGCATGCGCTTGTCGAAGACATACAGCGAACCCTCCCAGAGGCCCTTGTCCTTGAAGGTTTCGCCGTAGCGGACAATCCCGCCATCCAGCTGGTAGACCTCTTTGAACCCCCTGTTGACCATGAGGCTGGAGAGGACTTCGCAGCGGATCCCGCCGGTGCAGTAGGTGACTACGGGTTTGTCTTTGAGGGAGTCGTATTTGCCGGAGTCGAGTTCTTTGATGAAGTCGTGCGTTGTGTCGACGTTCGGGACGATTGCATCCTTGAACTTGCCGATTTGGGCTTCGAAAGCATTACGTCCGTCAAAGAACACCACATCCTCGCCGTTGGACTTCCTGGCGTCTACAAGTGCGTGGAGTTCCTCCGGTTGCAGATGCGTGCCGCCACCAACCACGCCATGCTCATCGACCTTAAGTTCGCCCGGAGCACCGAAAGACACGATTTCGTCGCGGACCTTGACGCTGAGGCGCGGGAAGTCGGCGGCGCCGCCCTCCGACCATTTGAAGTCGATGCCGTGGAAGCCCTTGTATTCGCGGGTGGTCTTCACGTACTGCTTCATGTTGTTGAGCTCGCCGCCCACCGTTGCGTTGATGCCGTCCTTCGAGATGAGGATCCGGCCTGTGAGGCCCAGCTTTTCGCACAGGGCGCGCTGCCATAGACGCACGGCGTCGGGGTCGGCGATCGGGGTAAAGCCATAGAAGAGCACAATTCGGTTCAAAGCCACTATTCAAGGGTACTTGGTGCACTAAAATCCGGGCGGGCAGGGGGTTCTTCGGTCTTCTTCCAAGACCCCGACGGGGGCAGAAGTCACAATTCCATAAGCAACGATTCTTCCGCTGACATCACTCTGTTGCTTCATGCAGCGCTGGCATAGTCTCTCTACATGAGTCCAGACGCCTTGGTTGAAGACATTGCGCACCTTTTGGAGGTCTGGGTGGCCGGTTGGTCCGGTTGCCGGGGCTATGAGTCACGTCAAGAGGGACGCTTCCCGGCCGCACTGCGCGCCGACAAAACCGGTGACTGGGAGTATTTCGCCCATGATCCTTCAGACGACGAGTTTGCCTCCCTGGCAGCCAAGACCTCCGAGGCGCGAACCCGTATCCTGACGGTCCTCACCAACGATGTCCAACGATACAAATTCTTGGCTGAACAGCACGGGCTCAACGTCACTTCCGCCTCCCAAACCATGATGATCGTGGACATGGAGACCCAGGACGCCGAAGATCCTTGGCTCCCTGACGACGATCTGGAACTTGCGACGTCGGAATCGAACGGCGTCCACCACGCGGTGGTCCATTCAGGTGAAGACGTGGCTGCCAGCGGCCGGGTTTTCGTGGTCAACGGCACAGCTGTTTTCGACAAGATCGTGACCGAACCTGCGTTCCAGAGGCGTGGACTGGGCAGCTTCATCATGAAAGCCCTTGCCGCCCAGGCATACTCGCACGATGTTGAAAACGGGCTCCTCCTGGCATCCTTGGACGGCCAGAAACTGTACTCCCACCTTGGATGGGACGTGGTCTGCCACGTCCTCATGATGTCCGTGGGCCCCGGGGAAGATTCGGACCTCTCGGGGGCCTGACAACAGCGGCACAGTGGCCATCCACGACGGCGGCGCCCCGGGTGCCGCCGTTGGCGTGCCCGCCACAGTGACAGAATGATTCGGTGGCTGCACCGAATTCGCTGATCTCCTTGCTGGGCCGGACTCCGGACCCTGAGCAGCTGCGCCATGTGCACACCATCCCGGCCCGGAAAGCCGTCCACGAGCCATGGCCCGGATGGGCGCATCCCGACGTCGTGGCTGCCTACGGCTCCCTGGGAATCCAGGAACCGTACCGGCACCAGATCCAAGCCGCCGACCTCGCCCACTCCGGCCAGCACGTGGTCATCGCCACCGGCACGGCTTCCGGAAAATCGCTTGCATACCAGTTGCCGGCGCTGGATGCCATACACCGTTCGGAGCTGAGGGTTCTTTCCGATCCCGGGAAGATCCACGACGACGGGGCGGTGACGCTCTACCTGTCCCCCACCAAGGCATTGGCAGCTGACCAGCTCGCAGCCATCCGCTCGCTGAAACTGCCTACCGTGCGGGCAGAAACCTACGACGGCGACACGGACATGGCGTCGCGGCGCTGGATCCGTGACCACGCCAACTTCATTCTGGCCAACCCGGACATGCTGCACTTCGGCATCCTTCCCAACCACACGTGGTGGGCGAGGTTCTTCCGAAGACTCCGCTACGTGATCGTGGATGAAGCCCACAGCTACCGCGGGGTGTTCGGCTCCCACGTGGCCAACCTGATGCGGCGACTCCGGCGGATCTGCGCCTACTACGGCGCGGGAAACTCCTTCCCGGAACCGGTATTCATTGCCGCGTCCGCCACGGCGTCGGATCCCGGAGTGTCCTTCGGACGGCTCATCGGTGCTCCGGTCAGGGAAGTGTCGGAGGACTGTTCCCCCCACGGCTCCACCACCGTGGCGTTCTGGGAACCTGCGCTGACCGACGTCAAAGGCGAGAACGGTGCCTTGCAGCGGAGAACGGCCGTCGCGGAAACGGCGGACATCCTGGCCAACCTCGTATCTTCGCGGGTGAGGACCATCGCGTTCATCAAGTCGCGGCGCGGCGCCGAATCCATATCCTCCATGACGAAAAGATTGCTCGATGAGGTTGATCCCAGCCTCCCAGGACGTGTGGCGGCCTACCGGTCGGGCTACTTGCCCGAGGAGCGGCGTGCCCTGGAGCAAGCGCTCAGATCCGGCGAACTGCTGGGAGTTTCCAGTACCTCGGCCTTGGAACTGGGAATCGACATCTCGGGACTCGATGCCGTCCTGGTGGCGGGCTGGCCGGGAACCAGGGCTTCGCTGTTCCAACAGATCGGCCGTGCAGGGCGGGCAGGCCAGGATGCCATTGCGGCATTCGTGGCCAGTGACGATCCCCTGGATACGTATCTGGTGAACCACCCCGAGGCCATCTTTGACGTGTCCGTGGAGGCGACAGTCTTCGATCCGGGCAACCCCTACGTCCTTGGCCCGCACTTGTGCGCCGCAGCCGCGGAGTTGCCAATCGGCCCCGCGGAGCTTGAGCTCTTCGGCCCCACGGCCGAAGGACTCCTGGACCGCTTGGTTATCCAGGGATACCTCCGCAAACGGCCAGCCGGGTGGTTCTGGACCCATCCCGAGAGCGCTGCCGGGATGGTGAACCTCCGGGCTGACGGAGGTGGACCGGTCAGCATCGTGGACGCGGAGACCGGATCCCTGCTGGGCACCATGGACTCGCCGCAAACGCACTACCAAGCCCACACCGGCGCCATCTATGTCCACCAAGGCGAGAGCTACCTGGTGGAAGAACTCAACGAAGCGGATCACTGCGTGATGGTGCGGCGCGCGAACCCCGACTTCTACACCACTGCGCGGGACGTGACTCAAATCGAAGTCCTCGAAACATCGCGCTCGGTCCAGTGGGGCGACATCACAGTGCACTTCGGCGATGTCAAAGTCACTACCCAAGTGGTCTCCTTCCAACGCAAGGCCTTGATTTCGAACGAGATCCTCGGCGAGGAGCCGCTGGAACTCGGAGCCAGGGACCTGTTCACCAAGGCTGTCTGGTTTGTGGTGGACAACCGGTCCCTGCATGGAGCCGGTCTGGTGGAAGCACAGTTTCCCGGCGCACTCCACGCAGCTGAGCATGCCGCCATCGGTCTCCTTCCCTTGGTGGCATCCAGTGACCGGTGGGACATCGGCGGGGTTTCCACTGCCCTGCACGCTGATACCGGGGTGCCAACGATCTTCGTCTACGACGGTCACCCCGGTGGCGCAGGCTTCGCTGAGCGGGGCTTCGAGAAAGCCAAGATCTGGTTGACCGCCACACGGGAGGCCATCAACGCCTGCGAATGCGAAGCCGGCTGCCCGTCCTGCGTTCAGTCCCCCAAATGCGGCAACAAAAACAACCCACTGGACAAGGCAGCCGCCATCACACTCCTGGACGTCTTATTGAAGAACGCCAGTTAACTGCTTCCCATCGCTTTCCTAACGCATCAAACCGGATCGGAGCTGTTTGTCACCTCCGTTCACGGCGGAGGCCCCGCACGGGCGTGGCCCGTTGCGACGCCCCACTGGAACTGTTGGGACAACTCGGTGACGACCTCCACCACCTGTCCGTGCTCCACTGTGCAGGACACCAAAGTGGCCTTACTGCGTCCAGCCACTGCTGCCGCTACTGCGCACGGCTCCCCCGATGAGAGGCCCCTTGCGGCATCGGCCGCCGCGAGGGCAGCGAGGTCTGCCGCCGATGCTGCCCGCGAGGCCATCACCCCCGCCTGGGCCAGCAACAGCAAACCGACCACCAACGCCGTCACCACCATGCCCAGAGCCAAGGCCAGAATCGTTCCAGAACCACGCTCAGAGCCTCTGAGTGAACCTCTCGCAGCGCACCGAAACAACGAGGAACCTTTCACAGCAACCGCCACAGCCCAGCCGACGCCGTTCGCGGGAGGGGCACAGCAGCCGAGGCCTGAGGGACTTCGCCCCTGGCGGAGGCGGAAGCGGTCAGCGTCCACGGGATCAGTGGGCCCAGAGCCCCGCCAACCCGTGCCGATGCCGTCACGGTCAGCCACTCGCCGTCGTTCGTCACAGCTGAACTGGCTCCCGCCCCAGCAAGCCGCCGGACCACACCCTCCACTGAACCGGCCGAATCGCCCCGGGCAGAAGCGCGTGCCCCGGACCTCGCGGCCTCTTCCAACCGCAACTGGGTAATCCCGGCCGCGCCGCCGGCCAGGAGGAAGGCCAAGAGCAAAACGACAGCGGGCAAGGCCACTGCGAACTCGGCCGTGACTGCGCCGAGACAGCTTTCGGCGCGGACTCTCCGCGTGCCTGCGGACGACACTTGTGTCATGGCAAGGACAACGCCGTACGAATCAGGTTGAGCAAGAAACCACGGACTTCCTCGCTGCGGAGAATGACAACAAGGAGGCCGGCCAGACCAACAGCAGCAAGCGTGGCGATGGCATACTCAGCCGTGGCCATGCCTGCTTCAGAGCCCCACAGCCTGGCCCGGGTTCTGGCGCGACCTCGTCGCGGCCGCTTGCCCGGGATGGTCTGAAGTGCCCCGGCACGTGGGCTCCCCCCGAGTTGGTGGACAGTTCCCGGAACACTGTTCCGGCTGCCCTCCGAATGCCCGTGCTCTGAGTGGCCAGGCTCCATTTGTTCGTTCCCGCCCGGCGGGGAGACCGGGGTATCAGAAACGGCTAGAAGGGAAAGCCGATCACTTCGCCGGCCAAGTAGTGCGCTGGTTGTTGTATTCACAATGTTTCCTTTCATGGAGCGCCGGCGGAATCGCCGGCTGAGTCGACTCTTCCTTGGCTACCTGCGGCCCGAAAGGACCAGATTCCTCCAAGTGGATAACCCCTCGCCCAGGGCGATTGTGGAGGAATAGTAGGCCGGCCAGGAAGGCCGTCAACCACCAAGGAACGCCCTGCGCTATATGCTTGGGACGCACGTGGATTCGCTGCCACACCTCAGCCCGAGGGGAGCATCGCGATGAGAACCGGCACGATGCCGAGGCAAATGAATGCCGGCAATGAGCACAGTCCCAGTGGCACAACCAGTTTCACTCCCAAGGCAGCTGCGCGCTTTTCCGCGGCACGGAACTGTTCCCGCCGCTCCCTGGCGGCTTGAGCGTAAAGGATGGACGCCGAGGGCGCACCCGTCAGGGCCGCGAAAGCCAAGGCATCCTTCAAGCGCGCTGCCTCGGGGGCGTGGCGGGCAGGGGTTCGCCAGGCAGTCTCCCAGTCGGCGCCGATTGCCAGCGCGGCCACTACGGGTCTAAGGGATTGGCTGACAGGCGGCCAGGCGCACCTTGCGATCAGTTCCAATGCCCGGCCGATGCCGGCGCCGGCATCAAGCATCGAGGCCACTAGCTCAAGCATCATCGCGGGATCCCGAAGCCCGTCCGAAGGAATGTCACCGTCGATCGACGCGTTGGCCTCCATCGAACCGGTGGTCCCGGCCATTCCGGCAGTGACGCCCCACCCACCGGGGCTTCCTGGCCTGGCAAGCACTTGCCGCCAGGCAGTGATCGGCTTGGCGAAACCCATGACTGCCGCCAAAGCCATGGCCGCGGTCATTGCCAGCACGGACACCCCCGGCATCAGGTACCTCCAGCAGCGGCTGCAACGAGGCGCGATGACCAAACCCGGCCCGCCACAGTCAGCAGGAGGCCCGCTGCGAGGGTGGCGACTCCCAGAACGTTGTCCAACAAGATTCCCAACGGGTCCACGCCCAAAGCCATCCCCAGCCCAAGGCCGAACACCGGAAGCCAGGACAGCAGCCGAACAGTGGCTTTGGGGCCTGCGAGCGCAGTTTGCCGCGCGGCTTCGGCGTCCTCCTCCGCTTCAAGCTGGGCTGCGAATCGGGTCAGGAGCTCAGCGAGAGGGCAGCCGCTGGTTTCGGCTACCTCCAGGCAAGCTGCCAATTCCATCCAGACGCGGCGTTCAGTGCTTCCTCGCCGCGGATAGGTTTTCCCCGCTGTGGTCCGAATCGCTTCGGCCGGCGAGTTTCCCACGGCAGAGGCCGCGCGGCTTGCGGCCAATACCCGCAGCGATTCGGCGGAAAGCCGGGCACTGTCGGGCTTGGTGAATGAGGTGGCCCTCCCGTTCTCGTTCGGCTGCGGACCATGGACAAGCCACAGCTCTTCCCACAGTTTGGAGTGTCCGCGTCCACCGCGCAGGAGAGCGGCGAGTTGCTGGACGAGGACCACCAAGGGCAACGGCCGTGCGCTTTGTCGCCGCGGCAGCCGGGCGCGTTGCCAAAAGGAAACGGTCCCGGCTGCCCCACTGCCTTTGTCTGCGGACAGGCCCAAACTAGTCAATTTCCGGCGGCTGTCCCGGCGGGGAGCCCCCAGTTGCAGCCAGGCCGCAAGCGCCGAAGCGACCACAACGGCGATCATGATTCCCTGCCGGCACCGGTTTGAGGGATTGCGCCAGCCAGCTCTTGGACCGGGGCCCAGTCAGCGTTCAACGGGGTTTTCATGGAGAGTCGGGTTGCGAGCTCCGGCCACGCCGGCCCCTGCGTTACGCCGGACGGGCTCCACCGCAGCGCAGAGACTACGATCTGGCCATCACTGGTGTCTGTCAGGACGCCAATAGAGGCTACTTTGCGGCCGTCTGTAGTCCGCTCGACGTGAATGACTACATCCAAGGCACTGGAGACCTGCAGGCGGACCGTTTCAGCGTTCAATCCTGCGAGCGCCCCAAGGGCAATCAACCGGGCGGGGACGGCCTCTGCCGTGTTTGCGTGGATAGTGCCACCACCACCTGTGTGTCCCGTGTTCAGGGCAGTCAGGAGTTCGCGGACTTCCGCGCCGCGGCACTCCCCGACAATCAGCCTGTCCGGCCTCATTCGCAACGCCTGACGGACCAGGTCCCCCAGATCCAGCGCGCCTCCGCCCTCAAGGTTCCCGTGACGTGACTCGAGCGTGACCACATGCGGGTGGACCGGGTTGAGTTCGGCGGCGTCCTCGATCAGCACCAGGCGTTCGGCTGGGTGGCTTAGCCCGAGCATGGTGGACAGCAAGGTTGTCTTTCCCGAACCCGTGGCTCCGCTGATCAGGAAACTCAGCCGCTGTGCCATGATGGCCCGGAGAACCGTCTCAACCAGCTCAGCGAACATGCCGTTTTCCCTCAACTCGGCCAGTGTAAAGACCTCTTCGCGGCGGATACGGATGGACAACAGGGTTCCGGCCGTTGATATGGGAGCGAGGACTGCGTGAACCCGGTAGCCTCCCTTGAGCCGGACGTCCACGCATGGAGAACCATCGTCCAGTCGGCGTCCCCCGGCTGAGACCAGCCTCGCGGCGAGGGATCTGACCTGGTGTTCCGAGTCGAAGTGCACAGATGATCGCTCAAACCCGAACCCGCGGTCCAGCCACACGGAATCCGGGCCATTGACGAAGATGTCTGTGACCCGGATATCCTCAGCCAGTTGCTGCAGCGGTCCCAGCCCGTTCAGCTCCGCATTGATCGATTCCGCGGCTTCCAGCGCTCCGGCGGTGCCTAACAGCCTGCCGCTCGCCTGCACTGCTGCTGCGACGCTGGACGGTGTAACGGGCCCGCTTCCCGCGAGCACGGACTCTCGCACTGTCTCCAAGAGCAAGGAGTCTATTCTGCGGCTCTGCCTGCGACGTGTTCCCGGCATCGGCAATCCGGCGCGCGGCACCCCCGGCCCGATAGGCTCCACCGGTCCAGCCTGGGAGCCCTGCGCTTGCCGGCGTAGCTGTGGATTCACAGACTGGCTCCTTTCAGTGCCAGCACGGCCTCGGCGAAACGGGTCACCGGCTTGCGTTGGCCCAGTTCCAGCAATCTCCCCATTTCCGTACCAGCCGGAGCGCCCCGAACTTCCGGGAGCACTCCTAGCAGCGGGAGCCCCAGTGACTCGGCAATCAGCTGGGCGTCCACCGCTGCCGTGCTGCTCCCCCGGACCAACAGCGCAGTATCCGTTGGCGGCAACTCAGGCAGTACCCGTGCTGCCGCGACTGCGGATCTGAGGTGCGCCGTGGTCAGGAGCAAAATCCTGTCGCAGTCCCATGCCAGGGTCCGCACTCCCTCTCCGCTGCGGCCGATGTCCACCAGAATGAGCTCGAAGCCTCGCCGGGCTGCATCCATGACAGCGGCCACGGATCCAGCGTCCGGAGTCAGCACCGATTCCCGTCTCCCAGGCCATGACAAGTACGCGAATCCGCCGGCCACGGGCAAGGAATCCCGAAACTGGGCGGGATCGATGCTGCCGCGGGTCTCGGAGAAATCGGGCCACCGAAGGCCAGGAACCTCTTCGGTGCTGATGGCCAGTTCAAGTCCACCGCCCCAAGGATCACCATCAATGAGCAAGGTACTGACCCCATGTCCGGCGGCCGCTTGCGCAAGCCAGATCGCGGCAGTGGACGCTCCTGCCCCGCCGCAGGCACCGATGATTCCGATGACGGTACCGCCAGGATCCGGGGATCCTGACATGCTCAGATGCTCCGCCAGCCACGCAGCGGCTTCGGGAAGGACTGCTACCCGTTCGGCTCCCAACGCGGCAGCCAGCCGCCAAAGCCCGTCCCCTTCAGAGGCCCGGCCCAAGAGCACGGCGGGCGCCCGCCTTCGTGGTGGAAGTTCACGGATGTCGCTGCCCACCAACACAACGTCAGCTGTGTCCCAACCGTGGACGGCTCCCGCAACGTCCGTCGCGGTTCGAAGTCCTCCGCCCGCCGCAGCGACTATCCGTTTGGCCTCCTCCTGGAGGTAGGGGTCTCCGGTAACCAGGAAGATCTCAGCCGTACCGCGCGGCAACCAGGACCCACCTCCTGCCTCTTCCGATGGGTCGTTGCCTGATTGTCTGTGCCGAAGGCGTCGCTTGCTCATGAAGCCACTCTGGTGGCCGGCACCCGTGGTCGTTAGTGCCCACTCCCTCTATGTGGACAACCACGCCCGTCCTTACGGTGTGGAGGAACAGTTGATCACGCGCCACCGAGTCACGTATCGCCGCCCCTGGCAACAGCATCCCGCCCCGCAAGGCAGAATGGAGTCCATGTATTTGCTGCTCGCCGCCCACCCGGAAGGCGCAGCCATACAGCGGATCTCCCCCACCGGAAAAGGTACAGCGGACGCGCGCGTCCTCACGCGCGGTGAGCTGCCCGGCGTCGTGCGTGAACTTGAAACCCAACGGCCCCGCTGGGTGTGGCATCGCGCCCAGGACTGGTATCCGGAGCTGCTGGCCAACGGCATCGAGCTGGAGCGTTGCCACGACCTCGCGCTGTGCGGCGCCATCCTGGCCCACTCCGAATTCACGGCGCACACGGACTACGCCCAGCACGCGGAGAAGCTCACGCAGGACGATGATGCCGTTCCGCCGCGCGTCTTGCAGCCCCCGCCTGCGTCGTCGGACCAGGGAGCACTTTTCGATGACTTCACACCGGTCAACCCCAAGGCTGGACTGGCCGAACTCAAGGAAGAATTCGCTGCCCAACAGCACGCCATCGCGCAGGTAACCACGGACGAACAGCGGAGGCAACGGCTTCAATTGCTGCTCGCGGCTGAATCCGCCTGCGCAATCATCGCAGTAGAAATGCAACACGCCGGTGTCCCGTGGCGCGAAGAGCTGCACCAGCAAATCCTTGCTGACGTCCTGGGCACCCGCCCGCCGCTTGGACACAGGCCACCGGCATTGGAAGCCTTGTGCGCGGAGCTGCGGACCATCCTCAACTCCCCTGCCTTGAACCCCGACTCACCGCAGGACCTCATGCGGGCCCTGCACCGGAACGGGATCGAAGTGAAGAGCACGCGGCAATGGGAGCTCCAGGAGTCCAAGCACCCGGCCATCCAGCCGCTGCTTGCTTACAAGAAACTCTCCCGCCTGCACACAGCCAACGGATGGGCGTGGTTGGACGCATGGGTGCACGATGGCCGGTTCCACCCCGAGTATGTGGTGGGCGGCGTGGTGTCCGGACGCTGGGCTTCGAGGGGCGGCGGTGCCCTGCAGATCCCGCGCAACATCCGGGCGGCCGTCCACGCGGACCCCGGCCACAAACTTATCGTCGCGGACGCCTCGCAGCTGGAACCAAGGGTCCTCGTTGCACTGGCCCAAGACACGAAAATGGCCGAGGCCGCCCGAGACAAAGACCTCTATGCCGGCATCGCGGCCCAAGGCTTCGGAGGGGATCGTGCCAAAGCGAAAATTGCGCTGCTCGGGGCCATCTATGGAGCCACCACCGGAGAATCGGGCAGGCTCATGCCGCAGCTCACGCGAACCTATCCACGCGCCGTTGGATATGTGGAACAGGCCGCCCGTGCAGGCGAAGCCGGACGAACAGTCACCACCAGGTTGGGTCGAAGCAGCCCGCCGCCATCCCCGGGCTGGTTGCGCAGCCAGCAGTCCACCACCGCGGAAGAACAACGCCGCGCAGATAGCATGGCCAGGTCCCGCGGCCGGTTCACCCGCAACTTCGTTGTCCAGGGTTCGGCAGCAGAGTGGGCGGCGTGCTGGCTGGCAGAATTACGACGACGGCTGCGGGCCTTGCGCACCGACGGTTCGGCGTCCGGAGAACTCGTCTTCTTCCTGCACGACGAAGTGATGGTCCATGCCCCCGACCACGCCGTTGATGCCTGCATCGCTGCGATCGAAGAGGCTGCCTTCGCGGCGAAAGAGCTCATGTTCGGGCGGATTCCGGTGGAATTTCCGGTGAGCGTGGCCGTCGTCGAGTCCTACGACAAGGCGAAGTAGCCGGACGCCTTGTCCGCCCCCTGCGTCCAGAGGAAACTTGCACCGTGAGTGATGATCTCCGGGATTCGCTGGATTCGTATATCTCCTTTCAACTGGCCGAGTTGGAGGGTTGCTTGCCTCTGATCGCGCTGTCCGATCAGGAGGCCGTCCACGACGCCAGGCTTGCCCTCCGAAGGATCCGTTCGGTGTTCTCGTGCTACAAGCCGCTCCTCCCCCATGTCCCGAGGGAAGCCATCAAGGACCTCCGTTGGCTGGCCCGCTCCTTGGGCGAGGCCCGCGACGAGTACGTGCTGGCGCAGCGAATCACCCAATGGCTGGATTCATCGGGCGCCTGGCGTTCACCACGTCCGCTGTTCGACGCCGTCGAAACGCTCAGGAGCAGCAGCGGCCGTATCGCCGCGGGACTAGGCACGCGGCGACGGGCTGCCAAGTCCATCCAGTCCGTGCGCACAGCCCTGTTGGCGGGCGCGGGCGAAGCTGGCACACAGGAGGAAGTCCTGGAACTCCTCCAATGGCAATGGCTGATGGTGCAGCGCAGCCTGAAATCAGTGGCCAAGGTCCAGCACGAAGCTGAGCGAGACGAACTCCTGCACCGGCTGCGCAAGGATATCAAGCGCCTGAGATACTGCGTCGAGGCTGTTTCGGACATCCTGGGTCCGGCGGCGACGGCCATCATCCAGCCGGCGATCCGGATGCAGCGCATCCTCGGCGAGCAACACGACAGCGTGACCGCAAAAGCCTGGATTCAAGGGCTAAAAGGAACGCCCGGTATCAACCGCCTGGACGTGCAGGAACTCCTGCACATGGAACATCGAAGACTCAAGGGGACCGAAAGCGAGTTCCGCTCAGCAATGGAACATAATCCCCTCCCTGAGCCACGAAACATTAGCCGCGAGCCGCTGGACAATCCAGTCACATCTCGCCATATGAGCCGGAATGACACATCTATGACAGGTACCACGGAGTAACTTTGGTTCCCTCCGGGTTCTGGATACTTTCTCTGTGGGCGGGTTTTCCGGTCCACAACTGCGTGCAAGGAAGCATCCAAGGGGGAAGCAGCGATGGCTGGCAGGTTTGAAATTCTGAAGAACCACAACGACGACACTTACAGGTTCCGTCTCACTGCGGCGGACGGAACCGTCGTGGCGGAATCACCCACGTTCAAACACCTCAAATGCGCGGTGGACGGTATCAACGCCGTCCGTGAGAACGCCGCGACGGGCTTGATAGTTGATCGCTCGACGGCGGCCCCCAAGGCAGCGTAGAAAAGCGGTCCGCCGGGGCCCTGCCTAGATTCGCTAAAGGTGGATGTCGTGTAACTTGCCTTGGTCCCATGGGACGGTCCAGCCCAGTTCATCGAACAGTCCGCTGAGGACCATCCCCGTGAAACCCCAAACCAGCACGCCGTTAATCGTGAAGCCGGGGCTGTTGTACGTACGCCCGAAGCGCGAGATGGTGGCGGTGACGCGGTTGACAGGATCCAGAAGGTCCCGCACCGGCACACGGAACACCTGCGCCGATTCTGCGTAGTCCACCACGCGGACAGGCGACGGCGCATCCCACCACGCCACCACGGGAGTTACCCGGAAGTTGCTGCGGATCAGGCCCAACTCCGGAATCATCCCCAGGACGCGGACGCCGTTGGCATCCAAACCCGTTTCCTCCACGGCCTCGCGGAGGGCAGCGGCCACCACGGACTCGTCTTCGGGATCCACGCTGCCGCCGGGAAACGCTACCTGGCCCGGGTGGTCATCCAAGGTGTGGGCCCGCTCCAGCAGGAGAACGTCAAGGTCCGCCGGCGCAACAGGGCGCCCCGACTCGGCCGGAATATCATCCAGCACGCCGAACAGCATCAAAACGGCGGCGGCCCGGTTGGTTTCCGGCAGGACGGGTAGTTGCTCCCAGAGAGCTGAATGCCGCTGTTGGCCGGATTCAAAGCGCTCAACCAGTGCGGTCAAATCCTCGAGCGCGGTCACCCAGGCCTCCTCTGCGATTCCATCCGGATATCCGCGGCCCGATGGGTTTCAGCCAAGAGCCGCTCCAGCAAAGCCTCGTTGCCTGGAGCGAGTTCGTACTTCAAGAGCTTGGCTGCCTTCACCGGATCCGTCTCCCCGTCGCCGTAGCTGGGACACAAGCTGGCCACGGGGCAGGAACCGCACGCGGGCTTCCTGGCATGGCACACCCGGCGGCCATGGAACACCACGCGGTGCGAAAGCATGGTCCAGTCTTTCGGCTCAAAGAGTTCCGCGACATCGAACTCGATCTTCACGGGATCCTCCGACGCTGTCCAGCCGAACCGTCGGGCCAACCGTCCGAAGTGGGTGTCCACCGTGATGCCGGGAACACCGAATGCGTTGCCCAGGACCACATTGGCGGTCTTCCGCCCGACGCCCGGAAGAGTCACCAAGTCTTCAAGCCGCCCGGGCACCTGGCCGTCGTACTCGTCCACCAGCCGTGTGCTGAGGGCCAGGACATTCCGGGCTTTGGCCCTGAAGAAGCCTGTGGGCTGAAGAATCGTCTCCAGCTCCACAGGATCCGCTTCAGCCAAAGCCCTGGCATCCGGGTAGCGGGCAAACAGGATCTTGGTGACTTGGTTGACCAGCACATCAGTGGTCTGGGCAGAGAGGACCGTAGCCACTACCAGCTCGAACGGATTCCGGAAATCCAACTCAGCATGGGCATACGGATACTTGTCAGCAAGAACCCTGTTGATCTTGCGTGCCCGGCGCTTGAGTGCGAGCAGAGAACCAGCTTCAGCGATGGCCACGGCGTCCCTGCTTAGCCGCGTTCGATGTTGCTGAGCTCCCGGAGAACGCCGACTTTGCCGTCGGTGTCCTGGACCAGGAACTCGTGACCGCGGTCCTCGAGGGCGAGCACCCAGCCACCGGGTTCAACGGTGAAGGCGGGAGTGCCCGTCTGTTCGTCATACGCGGTCCTGGGCTGGGCTACGGCGAACCAGAAGGCCTCGTAGGCCGGCGAGTTTGATTCGTCGGGACGGCTTGCCGGATCCACGGTGGCTCCGATGGAATCGCTGATGGCGCGGGTGTCCCGGGAGACGATTGGCGTTGCCATGGTGGCAGCCCACGGACGTTCCGCAGCCGGCTGTGATGCGGCTGGCTGCTGCGCGGCGGCCGGCTGCTCGGACACCGGCTGCGACGCGGCCGGCTGCTCGGACACGGGCTGCTGGGTGGCGTGCTGCGTTGTGGCGTGCTGCGTTGTGGCGGGTTCGGCAGTCGGCGCTTTCGCCGGTTCGCCCGCAGCAGCAGCTTCCTTCACTTCGGCCTCCGGCTCCGGGGACGTAGCGGCGTCGGAAACTTGTGCCGTTGCCGGCGCCGCGCCTGCAGGAGTGGCGCCTGTGGTGGGCGCAGAGTCAGGTGAAGTTACGACGGCGGCTGTTCCGGAAGCCTGCGAAGGTGCCATTCCGGAATCGGCTGGCGGAGCGAAGCTGCTGGCACCCGTGGAGCCGGAAACACCCGAGGGCGCGCTGGTGCTTGCAGGAGCGCCGGCAGTGGGTGCGGATCCCGCGGCGGCACTCGCGGCGAAGACACCCGCTGCGGCAGCTCCGGCGGTGGTTGGAGTACCGGCATCCGAGGAACCGGCAGCCTGGTAATTCGATGCCTGGAAACCGGGAGCCGAAGCTGCAGCGGGGGTAGCAGCAGACGGTTTGGGCGCCTTCGGCGCTGCGGGCTTGCGGCTGGGCACAGCGGCCTCCCGGGCAACTACGTGCGCGGGCGTCTCAACACGACCCTTGAAGTCGGCGGAGAGCCATGGAAGATACGGGGCCAGAACGGTCGCGGCCAACAGGCCCGCGGAACCAACCAAGCCCAGCAGGACACTGCCGTTGAAGGAGTTGGCGATGGTCAGGAAGAACAGCGGGAAGGCGAAGGACGCGGTGACCGAGGCAAACTGGTCAATCGAAAGGGAACCGACACGGAGGATGGTTCCCGGCTGCAGCCTGCGGGCGACGAAAAGCGCCACCACAACCAACGGCAGGATGATGCCCAGCAACAGGAAGAACAGGTTGCCGAGGTTCCAGAGGTTGTAGCGGGCGCCGAACATCGGCAGCAGCGATGCAACGAACATCAGGAGCGTGGAGCCGAAGACAGTGAGGTCCCGGATGGTGAAAGGCCCCACAACGGCCTCGTATTTGGCGGGAGACCCGGGTGTCCCCGGCGCAGGGTTCCCCGCAGCGTTGCCACCGGCAGAGGTGGCCGTTCCAGCCGTGGTGTCCGGTCCCGTCGGCTGTGAGTCGTGCGGGTCTGGGCTCAGCTGGTTCATCTATTTCTCCTTCGTACGGCGGCGCCTTGGACAGTCCGGCCAGGTAATCTCCGCAGCATTCCGCGGTAATCGGACACACCTGACGATGCGTCCCAAGACCTCTTCAGCCTATGCCACCCCACTGACAGTGTTCTAGCTGAAAACGGCCATCCGGCTCCGCCCACAGCAAACTCCAAGGTGTCTTACAGAAAGCCCGGCGCAGCCGCGTACCTCCCGATCAGCGGCTTGGCCCGCCGTCGTCGTCATGTAAACGGTTCCTCACCGCGCAGTCCGCCATTCGGCGCTAAATCAGCGCCGCTCGCGGCCGCATTTGTGACGACACACACGTAGGACCTCCCAAAGCGATAGTGTTGATGGCGGACAGCACTCTGCGGACATTCCGCGGGGTCCAGCACGAGGCCGGAAGAGGCTCGGGCGTGGACCTCACGGCTGGATCCGCGCAGCAAAGATCGATGAATAATGAGGTTCACCATGTCCCAGGACACCACCGGATCCACGGCCACCGCTGCAGCTTCAACGGCTCACAACGGTCAGGCCCCGCACGTAGAGGCCCTTGAAAACCTCCTTCATGAGAACCGCAAGTTCGCGCCCTCAGCGGAGTTCGCCGCGAACGCAGTTGCGTCAGCTGACGTCTACGCAGAAGCCGAGGCAGACCGCCCCGCCTTCTGGGCCAAGCAGGCCAGGGAGCTCCTGACCTGGGACAAGGACTTCGCCGAGGCCCTTGATTGGTCCAATCCGCCGTTTGCCAAGTGGTTCGTCGGTGGCGAGGTCAACGCCGCCTACAACGCGCTGGACCGCCATGTCGAGAACGGCCTGGGCGATCGTGTTGCCATCTACTTCGAAGGTGAGCCCGGTGATACCCGCACGTACACCTATGCGGAGCTGACCGAAGAGGTCAAGAAGGCCGCGAACGCGTTCGAGTCGCTCGGTGTTGCCAAGGGCGACCGCGTGGCCGTGTACCTGCCCATGATCCCCGAGGCCGTCATCACGCTCCTGGCCTGCGCCCGGATCGGCGCGGTGCACTCGGTGGTGTTCGGTGGGTTCTCCGCTGACGCGCTTCGCTCCCGTATCGAGGACGCCGAAGCCAAGCTGGTTGTCACCGCCGACGGCACCTACCGCCGCGGCAAGCCCAGCGCCCTGAAGCCAGCGGTGGACGAAGCCCTCGCCAAAGAAGGCCACACCGTCCAGAACGTTGTGGTGGTCAAGCGCAACGGCGAGGACGTCAACTGGGTAGAAGGCCGCGACCTCTGGTGGTCCGACACCGTTGGTGCTGCAGGAACCGAGCACACCGCAGTAGGCCATGACTCCGAGCACCCGCTGTTCATCCTCTACACCTCCGGCACCACGGGCAAGCCCAAGGGCATCCTCCACACCACCGGCGGCTACCTCACCCAGACCGCGTACACCCACAAGGCCGTCTTCGACCTCCACCCGGAAACGGACGTGTACTGGTGCACCGCCGACGTCGGATGGGTCACCGGCCACTCCTACGTCACCTACGCCCCCCTCATCAACGGCGCCACCCAGGTCATGTACGAAGGCACCCCGGACTCCCCGCACCAGGGCCGCTGGTGGGAAATCGTGGAGAAGTACAAGGTTTCCATCCTGTACACCGCCCCCACCGCAATCCGCACGTTCATGAAGTGGGGCCGGGACATCCCGGGCAAGTACGATCTCTCCTCCATCCGCGTCCTCGGCTCGGTGGGCGAACCCATCAACCCTGAAGCGTGGATGTGGTACCGCGAGGTCATCGGCGGCAACGGCGGCAAGAAGGAGAATCCCGCACCGATCGTTGACACCTGGTGGCAGACCGAAACCGGGGCCCAGATGATCGCCCCCTTGCCCGGCGTCACCGCCACGAAGCCCGGCTCCGCGCAGGTTCCGCTGCCCGGCATCGCCGTGGACGTTGTGGACGAAGCCGGCGAGTCCGTGGCCAACGGCGAAGGCGGCTACCTTGTGGTCCGCGAACCTTGGCCGTCCATGCTGCGCGGAATCTGGGGCGACCCGGAGCGCTTCAAGGACACGTACTGGTCCCGCTTCGAGGCCATGTACTTCGCCGGCGACGGCGCCAAGAAGGACGAAGACGGCGACGTCTGGCTCCTGGGCCGCGTGGACGACGTCATGAACGTCTCCGGGCACCGCCTCTCCACAACGGAAATCGAGTCGGCTTTGGTCTCGCACCCGGCCGTCGCCGAAGCCGCAGTGGTGGGTGCCGCCGACGAGACCACGGGCCAAGCCATCGTCGCATTCGTCATCCTCCGCGGTGACGCCGTGAACAACGGCGACGAGACCGTCCTGGAATTGCGCAACCACGTGGGCAAGGAAATCGGCCCGATCGCCAAGCCCAAGCAGCTGCTGATCGTCCCGGAACTGCCCAAGACCCGCTCGGGGAAGATCGTCCGCCGCCTCCTGAAGGACATCGCGGAAGGCCGCGACACCGGCGACGCCACCACCCTGGCTGACCCCGGCATCATGCAGCAGATCGCCGAATCGCTTCGTAAGTAAGCAGTTCACGACGGCGCCGCCCACCTCGCGGGGTGGGCGGCGCCGTCGTGCGTTTAATCAGTTGGGTTACGCGGCCGCCCGTCGCTTCCGGGCTGTGGCCACACTGCGTCCTAGACTGGAGCCAGACTCAGCCGCACGTTTGACGAGGTTCCCAGAAAGGCCCTGATGCTTCAGGCAGCACGCCACTCCGCCATCATCGATGCCGTCCAGCGCGAACGCGTCGTGCGGGTCTCGGACCTCGCGCAATTGCTGGGCGTCTCCCCCATGACCGTGCGCCGCGACATCGAAGCGCTCGAGGAAACCGGACGCGTGGAGCGCATCCACGGCGGCGCCAAGCTGCCCGGCGATGCCAGTACCCACGAACCCGGCTTCGAGCTCAAGTCCACGCAGCTCACGGACGAAAAGCACGCGATCGCCGTCGAAGCAGCCTCGATGGTCCAGGAAGGCATGGCGATCGGGCTCAGCGCCGGCACCACCACGTGGGCACTGGCCAAGGAACTCGTCAACGGGCCACGCATCACCGTAGTGACAAACTCAGTGCGGATTGCCGATCTCTTCCACCACGGTGCTTCATCCGGCCCGGCCCGCTTCGGCTCCACTGTGATCCTGATCGGCGGCGAGCGCACGCCGTCGGACGCGTTGGTGGGTCCGATTGCCACGGCGTCCCTCAAGCAGCTCCACCTGGACGTCCTTTTCCTGGGCGTCCACGGCATGGACGCGCAGGCCGGCTTCACGACGCCGAATCTGCTGGAAGCCGAGACCGACCGCGCTTTCATGGCATCAGCGCGGAGCACCGTAGTCCTGGCCGATCACAGCAAATGGGGCGTGGTGGGCATAGCCTCGATCGCCCAGCTGGAAGAGGCCGACGAGCTCATCACGGATTCGCTCCTTGGCGACGACGCCCGCCGGGTGCTCGCGGAGAACGTGGCGAAGTTGCGGATCGCGGAGGCGTAACTTCTCATACCTTGGGTGGAGCCCGGCCCGCGGAGTTCCACCAGTGGACTGACGCGGCCGGATAGGGCGGTTCGGGATGCTGGAGGTATGAACGCCATCCTCCACGCTCAGCAACTCACCAAGCATTACCCAGGCAGCATTGCCCTGGACCACGTCGACTTCACTGCGAACGCCGGCGAATCCATTGCGATCATCGGGCCATCGGGTTCCGGTAAGACCACCCTTCTGCATTGCCTCGCCGGGATTTTGAGGCCCGACGCCGGTACCGTCACCTTGAACACACCCTCGGCGCCCTTGCGCCTGGACACCTTGGGAGACGCTGCGCTGTCCCGCCTGCGCCGCGAGGAGTTCGGCTTCGTCTTCCAACAAGGAATGCTGCTGCCCGAGCTCACGGCCGTGGAGAACGTGGCCTTGGCGCTCATGCTCAACGGCACCGACCGCGCTACGTCCGAGTCCCGCGCTGCCGAGTGGCTTGGGGCCCTGGGACTGGCAGGCATGGAGCAGCGTCGGCTCGGCGAGCTCTCCGGCGGTCAGGTCCAGCGCGTTGCCATCGCCCGAGCCCAGGTCACCGGCGCCCGGGTGGTCTTTGCCGACGAGCCCACGGGAGCCCTGGATTCCGCGACGTCCAACGAAGTCCTGGACGTGCTGCTGCGCTCCGTTGCGGCCAACGGGCGGACACTGCTGGTGGTCACGCACGATCCCAACGTGGCAGCCCGTTGCCAGCGGGTCGTGGAGCTGCGCGACGGCCGGATCGTGGCAGACAGCGGCGGCGCGGTTGCCTCTCCCGTTCAGCCAGATCCGGCAACCACCAGCTTCAAGGGTGCCTTCAATGTCTAGCCTCGGCATGGCCCTGCGCCTCACCCCGTACCTCGCCCGAAGCAGCGGCAGCAGCCTCCGCGAAACCGGACTTCGCGACGCCGGGCTGCCCATCCTGGCTTTCGGAACGGTCACCACGCTGCTGCTCACCGTTGCCGGCGGCTCACAGGTTTTCTGGTCCTGGTCAGACGACATCGCCGGCACTTACCAAGCCCTGGTCGTCGTCGCGATGGTACTGCTCATCATTCCGCTGCTGACGCTCGGTGCCTCGGCCGCACGACTGGCCGCCCGCCGTCGTGATGACCGTTTGGCGTCCTTGCGCCTGTTGGGCGCGAACAGCGCGACGGTGGTCTGGATGACCGTCATTGAGTCGACCGTACTGGCGGCAGTGGGCGCGGTGGCGGGCGCGGGCCTATACGCCTGTATGGCTCCGTTCCTGGGGCTGATCCAGTTCCGCGGCCAGGCGATCGGCAGCCACGCGTGGTTGTCCGTGCCCTCCATCCTTGGCTGCATCCTGGCGGTCTGCGTGCTTGCCGCGGCGAGCGCCGCGTTGGGACTTCGGAAGGTTGTGGTGACGCCGTTGGGCGTCCGGACCAGGCAAACGGCCGACGGCGCCCATTGGGTTCGCGGCCTCATCGCGGCTGTTGTGGTGGTCATCGGAGTGGTGGCGATGGGCATGCTGAGCAGCTTTGGCGCGTTCATTGTGATCATCGCGGTGATGGGTGGCTGCTTCGGCTTGGCGCTGCTGGCGCTGAACCTCATGGGTCCCTGGATCCTGCGGTTGCGGGCGTCGTCGCAGCTCAAACGGGCCAAGAGACCCGAGCAACTGCTGGCGGCAAGAACCGTGCTGGAGAGTCCCAAGGAATCGTGGCGGCAAGTTGGCGGCGTCGCGATGACCAGCTTTGTGGGAGTCTTCGTCGGGGTGGGCATGGCCGTGGCCGACACGATGGGCAGCAGCGCGGACGCAGAGGCAGCCTTGTTGGTCCGGGACATCAACACCGGCGTCATGATCACACTGCTTGGTTCGTTCCTGATGGTGGCGTGTTCAGCCGGTGTAAACCAGGCCGCGGCAGTGTTGGACAGGGCCTCCATGCTGGTGGCCCTGGACCGGGTGGGAATGCCACGGAAGCTCATGGTCGCTGCACGGGTCAAGGCGGTGATGTCGCCGCTGTTCCTCGTGGCCGGCATTTCAGCGGCTGCAGCTGCTGTGCTGGTCCTGCCGTTGACGGGTGCCGTCCTGCTGACGCAGCCCGTGGTGTTCCTGACCATTGGCGGAGTGTTCGCGGCCGGGTTCCTGCTGGTTCGTTTGGCTGTCGCAGCCGGCACCGCGCAGATCGGCCAAGTGCTGGCCCGGCCGGAGCGCTACGCGAGCATGGACTCGTAGCCCCATCCAACTCCCGCCGAGGTGGCATTTAATGACAGTGTTTCCGTCAAACATTGTCATCAAATGCCGTCTCGGCGGAGTTATTTACAGCCGCAGGACTGCCGGATGATCAGCTCGGTGGGCAGGATCTGGTGCTGCAGGTCCTCCCCACGGCCCTTGCCCACGAGTGCCTGCACTGCGGCTTCGGCCATGGCTTGGACCGGTTGTGCCACCGTGGTCAGCGCGGGCCAGCTGTATTCGGCGTCGAGCGATCCGTCGAAGGACACCAGCGCGATGTCATCAGGGACCCGAACACCGGCTTCGTGGAAGGCGCGGAGGATGCCGATGGCTTGCATGTCATTGCTGGCAAAGATCGCAGTGGGCCGGTTGGCCATGGCGAGGAAGCGCTTGCCAACCTCATAACCGCCCGGCCGGGTGAAGGGGCTGTGCAGCATGGGGCCGTCAGGCAGCCCGGCGTCGCGCAGGGTTGCCAGCCACCCCACCTCGCGGCCGTCCAGCTGGTTGCCGGTGTTGGTACCAATGGCCAGGCCGATGTTCGTGTGCCCGTGGCCAATCAGGTGCTCCACGGCTGCACGCCCACCGGCTTCCAGATCCACACCAACGCTGGCAAAACCCGACGGCGATCCCGCGTTGTTCAACAAGACTGACGGGATTTCCGAAGCTTCCAACTCCGTGACATCGGGGTCGAAGACACAACTGGCCAGGAACACGCCGTCCACCTGGCGTGCGGCCAAGGTCCGGATGTTCTTCCGCTCACGGGTCAGGCTTCCGTCCGAGTTGGTGAGCACCATCCCGTAGCCCAGCTCCGAGGCGGCCTCTTCCACCGCATGGGCCAGGTGGGTGAAGAAGGGGTTGGTGTTGTCCGGCACTACAACACCGATGGTCTCGCTGGAGCCCAGTTTCAGTGCCCGTGCCGCCGCATTGGGCCGATAGCCCAGAACGCGGATGGCATCACGGACTTTGGCTTCCGTCGCCGGCGCAACGTTCTTAGGGCCACCGTTCACCACATAACTCACGACGGCGGTACTCACCCCGGCGTACCGGGCCACGTCCTTGCGTGTGACCGGGCCGCGCGGAGTTTGTACAGCTGTTGTTGTCATGAGGTAAATGCTAGCTACTGCACCGGAGCATCACCGAAGTCGCGGATCGGCAAGCGTTCCCCGCCGCGGAGGGCTGACTCGTGGGCAACAATCCCAGGCAGGGTGAACCGTGCAGCCACCCAGGCGTTGACCGGAGGCAGCGAACGGTTGTTGACGGCGGTGACGAAGTCGTCCACCAGGAATTGGTGGCTGCCCTCGTGCCCGTTGGGTGCACCGAGGAATTCCCGTGGAAGGCGCGATTGATCGTGGACAGGAGCCAGGCCCGAGATGAAAGCATCGCGCAGCTCAGGCGCCACATCAGCTAGTGACGGGTCATCAGCGGACATGGTGGGCTTGGTTTCCACCTGCTCCGACACGTCGTGCACAGAGGATTTGTCCTGCCACACGGTGGTGGTTGCGAGCTGCTCGAAGCTGGCCTCGGTGCCGAAGAAGCGGAAACGTGACTCCCGGATATGGGACGGGTACCCGACGCGGCGCATCTCGTTAGTGCGCATCGCACCGCCGTCGTTCATTTCGAACAGTGCGGTGGCGTTCGAGAAGTCGTTGGCGAACATGCTGACGTCTTTATCGAAGACTCCGTCGCCGCGCTGGTCCTTGACGCCGATGCAGCTGACACTGACTGCGTGGCCGGGAACGGCCCCGAGCACTCCACCGATGGCGTGCGTGGGATAGAGCATGGGCGGGTAGCTGGCAGTCTCCTTCCAGCGCTCACCGCCGCTGTACTGGTAGGCCTCGTAGAAGCCAAGGTCCATGTCGTGAACGTAGTCGCCCTCGGTGTAGAAGATCCGGCCGAACTTCCCGGCGGCGTGCTGCTGGCGGGCGAAGACGGTGGCAGGGTTGTAGAAGCTGGTCTCGCCCATGGCGTAGACCAGCTTTGTTTCGCGAACGGCCTCGATGATCCGCTCGATTTCATCCTCGGAGATCGCCATCGGCACCGCCGAGTAAACATGCTTGCCCGCACGCAACGCCCGCTCGACGAGGGGGCCGTGAGTCCACCGCTGCGTGAAGATGGCGACAGCATCGACGTCGGACTCCAGCAGCTCCTCAAAGCTGCCGAGGGCGCCGTCCAAGCCCCAGCGTTCCTGAGCGGCGCTGGCGCGCTCGGGTAGCTCGTCCACCGCGTAGACCTCGCTCACGCCGGGGTGGAGCTTGAACAAGTGGGCAAAGTGGCCGCCGAACTGTCCGACACCCACAACGCCTATCGAAAACGTCATTGTTTACCTTCCTGAAGCCGCCCATGGACAGCTGGTTGTGATCGCCCTCACGGGATTCACTTGAGTGTTTCACTCAGATCTACACGAGTCAACAAAGAACACAGAATCGAACAAATTCTGCCAAAAATATTGCCACTTCCTGATCTACTCGTGTAGATTTATCTTCAGTTGTTACCCACATCACAGTCAGGAAAGGGTCGACGATGACCACGCTAACCAAGCAACCGGACAGCGCATCAGAGCGCTCACGGGGCCGATCAAACCGGCAAACACGCAAACAGGGGCCCGGGAACCGCAGCCTGACCAGCCGCCTCGGCGACCTCAAGATCGCCCTCTTCTTCATTTTCCCGGCCGTCATCGGCTTCGTGGCGTTCTTCCTGATCCCCACCATCCGGGGCATCTACCTCAGCTTCACCGAGTACAGCATCCTGGGCGAGCCCACGTGGATCGGAGTCAAGAACTACACCGCCATCTTCGCCGACGAACTGTTCTGGAATGCCATGGGCGTCACCCTCCAGTACGTCGGCCTCAACATCGGCTTCCAAACGGTCATCGCCCTTGGACTGGCCCTGCTGATGCACCGTGTGGCCAAGTCCACCTGGATCCGCGGAGCGCTGTTGCTGCCGTTCCTGGTGGCCAACGTCATCGTCGCCCTCCTGTGGTTCTGGATGCTCGACTACCAACTGGGCATCGTCAACGAAATCATGAGCTGGGTGGGCCTCCCCCGCGTTGCTTTCTTCGGCAGTGAACAGTGGGCCATCCCCACCATCGCGTTCGTAAACGTCTGGCGGCACATGGGCTACACCGCCCTGCTGATCTTCGCCGGCCTCCAAGCCATTCCGAACCACCTCTACGAGGTAGCAAACCTCGACGGCGCGTCCCCGGCACGTACATTCTGGAGCGTCACCATGCCGCTGCTCCGCCCCGTGCTGGTGCTGGTGCTGGTGGTTACCGTGATTGGCTCCTTCCAGGTCTTCGACACCGTGGCCGTCACTACCAACGGCGGACCCGTCAACGCTTCCCGTGTGATCCAGATGTACATCTACCAAAAGGCCTTCGGCGAGTCCGACTTCGGCTACGCCTCCGCACTGTCCGTGATCCTGTTCGTCATTCTCGCCCTGGTGGCCTTCGTGCAAATGAAGTTCCTCAAAGGCAACGAATCGGACCTGGACTAAGCCGGAATTGGACTAAGGAACCCGCCATGACTACCTCAACCCTGCCCAGAAATGACCGCAAGAAGCCCCTCAATTGGCGCCGGATCGGCGCGTGGGCGCTGGTCGCCGTCGCCGTCGCCGTGACAATTGCTCCGTTCCTGTGGATGCTGCGGACGGCCCTGTCCAGCAATAGCGCACTGGCCTCCAACGCCGGGAACCTCCTGCCCGCGGACTTCAGCTGGGGCGCCTTCAAGCGCGTGCTGGGACTGCAGACCACCGAAGAAGCCATTGCAGACGGCGGCTCCGGCGCAGCCATCAACTTCTGGCTCTACCTCCGCAACTCCATCATCTTCGCCACCATCACCACCGTGGCCCAGGTGTTCTTCAGCGCCATGGCCGCCTACGCTTTCTCCCGGTTGCGCTGGCCTGGCCGCAACAAGGTGTTCGCCATCTTCCTGACCACCATGATGGTCCCGCCGATCTTCACCGCCCTGCCCAACTTCCTCATGATCAAGAACCTGGGCCTGCTCAACACCATGGCCGGCATGACGCTGCCCTTCCTGTTCATGACCCCGTTCGCCATCTTCTTCCTGCGCCAGTTCTTCCTCAGCATGTCCCGCGAGGTTGAGGAAGCGGCAATGCTCGACGGCGCCAAGCACGTGCGCATCTTCTTCCAGATTGTGCTTCCCAACGCCGCCGCCCCCATCGCCACCCTGGCGCTGCTGACCTTTATCGGTCAATGGAATGAATACTTCTGGCCGCTGCTGGTGGGGCAGGACGAGAACGTCCGCGTGCTCACCGTTGGCCTCAGCGTCTTCAAATCGCAGTCCCCGCAAGGTGCCCTCGACTGGTCCGGGCTCATGGCCGGAACCCTCGTTGCTGCGCTGCCGATCTTCCTGCTGTTCATCGCCTTCGGCAAGAAGGTAGTCAACTCCATCGGATTCTCCGGAATCAAGTAAATCCCCCTTGAAAAGTCATTCTGAAAGGTTCGTTATGAAGAAAACCCTCGGCGTCGCCGCTGCTGCCGCCGCCATCGCTCTGACCCTGTCTGCCTGTGGCGGTTCCTCCCCCGCATCCTCTGAAGCGAAGGGAGAAATCAACTATTGGCTCTGGGACGCCAACCAGCTCCCGGCCTACCAGCAGTGCGCGGATGACTTCACCAAGGCCAACCCGGACATCAAGGTCAAGATCACCCAGCGCGGCTGGGACGACTACTGGACCACGCTGACCAACGGCTTCGTGGCCGGCACAGCCCCGGACGTCTTCACCAACCACCTGTCCAAGTACCCGGAGTACGCCGCCAAGAAGCAGCTTCTCTCCTTGGACGAGGCTGTGGAGAAGGACGGCATCAAGCTGGACGCCTACACCAAGGGTCTCCCCGAGCTGTGGGTGGGCCAGGACGGCAAGCGCTACGGCCTGCCGAAGGACTGGGACACCGTGGGCCTCTTCTACAACAAAGCCATGACCGATGCTGCCGGGATCTCTGCGGAGCAAATGGGCGACCTCGACTGGAACCCCAAGGACGGTGGCAGTTACGAGAAGACCATCGCGCACCTGACCGTGGACAAGAACGGCAAGCGGGGCGACGAAGCCGGCTTCGACAAGAACAACGTGGCCACCTACGGACTCGGCCTGACGGGCAGCGGCTCGGGCCAGGGCCAGACCGAGTGGAGCTTCCTCAGCGCCACCACCGGCTGGACGGCTACCGATAAGAACCCGTGGGGCAGCAAGTTCAACTACGACGACCCCCGTTTCCAGGAAACCATCGCCTGGTGGGCCGGCCTGGTGGACAAGGGCTACATGCCCAAGCTGGAGACCACCGTGGGTGCCAGCATGCCGGATAGCTTCGGCGCAGGCAAAGCCGCCATCAACTCCAACGGTGACTGGCTGATCGGCCAGTACAAGACCTACAAGGGCATTGAGACCGCCATTGCGCCCACCCCCAAGGGCACAGACGGCAAGCGTGCCTCCATGTTCAACGGCCTGGCCGACTCCATCTGGGCCGGCACCAAGAACCCCGGAGCCAGCGTCAAATGGGTGGAATACCTCGGTTCCACTGCTTGCCAGGATGTTGTGGCCAGCAAGGCCGTAGTTTTCCCGGCCATCAGCAGCTCGTCCGACATCGCTGCCAAGGCCTTCGCTGACAAGGGCACGGACGTTTCCGCCTTCACCACCCATGTGAAGGACGGCACGACGTTCCTGTTCCCCATCGCGGACAAGGCAGCCAAGGTGGACGGCATCATGAAGCCCGCCATGGACGCTGTGCTCTCCGGCAAGAAGCCTGCTTCCTCTTTGACCGAGGCCAACGACCAAGTCAACAACCTCTTCAAGTAGAACCCCCGTTGCGGGGCCTGCTCTGCGCGCCATTTCCCTCGCGAAGCGCGCAAAGCGGGCCCCGCAACAACCCCCCACCCAGCTGAAAGCGACTCACATCAATGCACCCGCTCCATCTCCGTTCCGCAGGTACCAGCCTGGTGATCAGCACCCACCGTGGCGAGGCTGAGATAACCCACTGGGGAGCCGACCTGGGCGAAACCCTTCCGGACCTCGCCATCCTCAACGAACCCATCGGCCCGTCTTCAATCGACGCAAACGTCCCCGCAGGACTTCTCCCGCAAGCTTCCTCATCGTGGCAGGGCCGGCGTGGTTTCCGCGGTCACCGCATCACCGACGGCGTACCCGGCTTTGACTTCTCAGTACGCCTCCGGGTGGTGAGTGCGACCACGGACGGCGCCACCGCCGTCGTGCTTCAGTCGGACCCCGACGCCGGTATCACGGTGAGCAGCGACCTCACCTTGCACCCGGGCGGGCTTCTCGAACTGCGGCACACGGCCACCAACCACGGCACGTCGCCGTTCCAGGTGGACGAGTTGGCCACCATGCTCCCGGTGGCGCCGGACGCCGTCGAACTCCTGGACCTGACCGGCCGCTGGTGCCGCGAACGGCACCCACAACGGCGCGCCATCCAGCAGGGAACGTGGGTCCGCACCGGACGCCACGGCCGCACCGGGCATGACTCGTCGCTCCTGCTCGCCGCTGGCACGGCCGGATTTGGCAACCGTCACGGCAAGGTCTGGGCCACGCATCTGGCCTGGAGCGGCAACCACGAACAATTCGCGGACAACGTAGCCGACGGGCGCACGATGGTGGGCGGCTCGGAGCTGCTGGGACCGGCCGAGGTGGTGCTGCAACCGGGTGACAGCTACACCACTCCTGCCCTGTTCGCTGCGTACTCTGACAGGGGCCTGGACGGCATCACAGAAGCCTTCTACAGCTGGTTCCGCTCACGGCCGCATCATGTGGGCAAACCGCGCCCAGTTGTCCTCAACACCTGGGAAGCGGTCTATTTCGACCACAACCTGGAGACGCTGATCGAACTGGCCGAGTCCGCTGCCGATCTGGGTGTTGAACGTTTCGTGCTCGACGACGGCTGGTTCCGCGGGCGCCGCGACGACCACGCCGGGCTGGGCGACTGGTACGTGGACGAGACCGTCTGGCCGGGCGGCCTGACACCGCTCATCGACGCCGTGACGTCCCGCGGCATGGAGTTCGGCCTATGGGTGGAGCCGGAAATGGTGAATCTGGATTCGGACATTGCCCGGGCGCATCCCGAGTGGATTGCGGGACCTTCTTCTTTGTCCCACAAAGACGGCGGCAGGCTTCCGCTTGAGTGGCGGCAGCAGCACGTCATCGACCTCGTAAACCCGGAGGCGTGGAAGTACGTTTTCGACCGCATCGACACCCTGCTGCGGGAGAACAACATCCGCTACCTCAAGTGGGACCAGAACCGGGACCTCCTGGAGCACGGTCACGCCGGGCGCGCCTCGGTCCACGAACAAACCCTTGCCGCCTACCGGCTGTTCGACGCCCTCCGCGCAGCCCACCCCGGCGTTGAGATCGAGAGCTGCTCCTCCGGGGGCGCCCGCGTTGACCTCGGAATCCTGGAACGGACAGACCGCGTGTGGGCGTCGGACTGCAACGATGCCCTGGAGCGCCAGACGATCCAGCGCTGGACCGGAATGGTGGTCCCGCCGGAGCTGGTGGGCGGGCACATCGGCCCCACCACTTCGCACACCACGGCCCGCACGCACGATCTGTCGTTCCGGGCCATCACGGCCTTGTTCGGTCACTTCGGCATGGAGTGGGACGTCCGCTCGGTCGCCGGGGCGGAGCGCGAGGAACTCAAGCGCTTCATCGAGTTGTACAAGGAGCACCGCGGGCTGATCCACAGCGGACGGATGGTGCGGGCCGATGTTCCGGACGAGTCGCTGATGGTGCATGGTGTTGTTGCGGACGCTTCAGCGCCCGGTGAGACGGCAGCACTTTTCGCTGTGGTTAAGACCCGGACAGGCTTCGCCGAACACGTGGGACGGGTGGCGATTCCTGGGCTCGATCCCGCGCGTTCGTACCGTGTGGAGGCGGTCTTCCCCTCTCCGGGCGACGCCGACTACGGGCACACGTTCATTGAGGCCAAGCCTGCGCCCTGGCTCGCTTCCGGAGCCGAAGCAACGGGACGCTTCCTGGGCGTAGTGGGGCTCCCCATGCCTGTCCTGAACCCGGAACACGCCATCCTGCTGCGGCTCACGGCACTCTGACCCTCTCCCACTTCCTGACCGTCCCCGGGGGAACCCTCTCTCACTTTCCGACCGTCCCCCGGGGAACCGTCTCTCACTTCCCGACCGTCCCCCGGGGAACCGTCTCTCACTTCCCGACGGGCGTCAGACCGTTTCAGCCAGGTAGTCGATGGCCAGTTTGTATCCGAGGACACCAGCCCCAACGATGATCGCGTTGCATACCCCGGAGAGGTAAGAGTGGTGCCGGAACTCTTCGCGCTGGTGAACGTTGGTGATGTGTACCTCGACGGCGGGCAGTTGGACAGCCGCGAGGGCGTCACGAAGTGCCACGGAAGTATGCGTGTAGGCACCGGCGTTGATCACGATCCCGACGGCGGTGCCGCGCGCAGCATGGATGGCGTCGAGCAGGTCGCCCTCGTGGTTCGACTGCACACAATCCACAGTGAAGCCATGGGCGGCGGCCGCGGTCATGGCGAGTTGTTCAACATCGGCCAATGTGGAGGTGCCGTACTTCTCCGGCTCGCGGGTGCCCAGCAGATTCAGGTTGGGGCCGTTGATCACAAGGATGGTGCCGCGACCGGCTTCGGTGGCGGGAGTGGCTTCAGTCATGACTCCCAATCTATAGCCGGGAGAGAGCGTCCGGGAATTGCGCCCACAAGGTGAGAGAGGGTGACCGAAAAATAGTCACCATGTGAGAGAGCGTCGTCCGAGCACCCGGGTGATGTGAGTGAGCGTCGTCCGAGCACCCGGGTGATGTGAGTGAGCGTCGGTTACTTACGGGTGCACTGTCCGGCGGAAACGGGGTCGGTAAGACCCGGGGCCTGGGCAGCGACCGGCTCCAGATCAGCCATGGTCAGTGCAAAGCCCAGTGCGGCGTCGGTAGTGGTCTTGGCAAAGATCAGCCCCGCGACCTGGCCCTGCATGGTCAACAGCGGTCCACCCGAGTTGCCGGGCTGGACGTCGCCGGCCAGCTTGTAGACCAGTTCAGGCGAGGGATTGTTGCCGTAGATGTCCGGAACCAGGATGGTTGAGATCCCCTGGACGGTAGCCGGCTTGGATTGAAACGGCCCGCCGTGGGGGTAACCGGCAAACGCGGCGGGGCTGCCATCAGGCAGGTCGGAACTCAGCGGCAAAGGGTTGGACGGAAGCCCATCCACGGCCAGAACTGCGATATCCCGCTGGGGGTCGAAGTAAACCACCCGACCCGGCAACGCACCGCCGTCGGGAATTTCCACAACAGGTTGCGACACGCCCGCCACAACGTGGGCGTTGGTCACGACGCGCCCGGGCGAAACCACGAATCCGGAACCGGTCTGGTTCTGGCCGCATTCGAACGCAGTGCCTGCGATCTTGAGCACCGACTCGGCGGCCTGGTTCAAGGCCGGAGTGTCAGTGGACGCGTTGGGAACCGGCACAGGCGTCGCTGGACCGATGCCTTCAATCAGCTTGGGAATGCCGTCCCCGATGACCGTGGAACGCAACTGCGCCATGGTGGTCTTGACGGGAGTCGGCGTCATGGAATCGATGTACCGGATGACCCGCGACTCGGCCAATTGCTGGGAGACGAAAGGCACACCCAGCGAACTGATGCTGAACGCCAGCATGGACATGACCAGCGCGGCAACCACCACGCTGACCACGCCACCGATCAGCCGGTCCACCGCGTGCAGCGGCTTGATCCGCACGGCGTGGCGGACTTTGCGCCCGATCATGGTGCCGAGGCCGTGCCCCAAAGCAATAAGCACGACGGCGGAGCCCACCGTGGCGGTGAGCCTCCATCCGCTGTCGGTCACCCAGCCGCTAACAAGCGGCACGGCGATGAAGGCTGCAATGGCGCCCACCACGAATCCGGCAATTCCACCGAGAGTGACCATAAAGCCATTACGGAGGCCGTAGATCAAGTAGGACAGCAGCATCAAGATCAATGCCAAATCCAATATCGTCAAGCCAAACACCAATGCTCCTCATAGCCGGGTAGCGCCAATTGTAGTTGTGGACCCTGACAGCCAACCGTTAGTCCGGTCACCCCACAGACCCCTTAGCCGCCGTCATAAGTGCCGTCTACAGGCCCTCGAACGCCCGGAACCCGCGCCATTTCAGCGTTTCACGTGCCAAGTACGTCACAGAAGCTTAAAAATTCTGAAACAATGGCTGGAGCGCCACGACCGAAACTTATATTCAGGAGATTTCATGGACATCGAGGTATTGCGCCGCGCACCCCTCTTCGCCACCCTTGACGACGACGCATTCCGCTTGCTGACGGACGAACTCACCGAGGTGGACCTCTCGCGTGGAGCTTCGGTGTTCCGCGAAGGCGACCAGGGTGACCAGCTCTACTTCATCGTTTCCGGCAAGGTGAAGCTCGGCCGTACCTCCCCCGATGGCCGCGAGTCACTGCTGGCAATCCTCGGCCCGGGCGAGCTGTTCGGCGAGATGGCGTTGTTCGACCCCAGCCCGCGTACCGCCACGGCCACCGCCGTCTCCGAGACCCGCTTGGCAGGCCTGAAGAACGAAAGCCTCAACGCCCTGCTCCGCACGCGTCCCGAGGTTTCAGCCCAGCTGCTGCAGGCCCTGGCCCGCCGCCTGCGCCGCACCAACGATTCCCTGTCCGACCTCGTGTTCTCGGACGTCCCGGGCCGCGTTGCCAAGGCACTCCTGGACCTGGCCGACCGCTTTGGCCGCCCGGCCACCGACGGCGTCCTGGTAGCTCATGAGCTCACCCAGGAAGAACTGGCCCAGCTGGTTGGCGCTTCACGCGAAACCGTCAACAAGGCACTGGCCGAGTTCGTCCAGCGCGGTTGGCTGCGTCTGGAAGCCCGTGCCGTGGTCATCCTCGACATGCAGCGCCTCCGCCAGCGCTCCCGCTAAGTCGCATCGAAAAGCCGCTCCGGTGATCACCGGGGCGGCTTTTTTGTGGGCTGGTTTCCGCACGTTGGTTTCCGGAAACTACAGCGCGGCGCGCACCGTTGCGAAGAATGCCCGGATGTCACCGGCTACGAGCGATGGCACCTCAAGTGCGGCAAAATGTCCGCCTTCCTCAAACCGGCTCCAGTGCACGATGTTCGAATTGTCGCGCTCGGCAAAGACCCGGATCGTCTGGAAATCGTCCTTGAAGACGGCCACTCCGGTTGGCGCAGCATTCACCTGCGGCTCAGCCTGGTTGCGCGTGTTTTCGAGATAGCTCCGGCTCATGCCTGCTGCCGCATTCGCGAACCAGTTCACGGTGACTTCGGTGAGGATCGTCTCCAGCGGCACCAGCGAGGTGCCGTTTCCGAAAGAGTTGAACAGCTCGCTGTAAGCCAGCAGTCCCACAGGCGAGTCGCTCAGTCCCACGGATACCGTCTGCGGCCGACTGGCGTTCATGGTGTTGTAGCCCCCGACTGACTGGAACCACTCCATATGGGCAAGCCCCGCATAGTCCTGCGGTTCGAGCTTCTCGAACTCGCCCGGGTCTCCCGACGGGAAGGAGAACAGCTGCAGGACGTGGAGGCCGAGGAATCCGTCCGGCTTCAAAAGTCCGAGCTCCCGGGCCACCATCGCTCCGTTATCCGAACCGTGGACTCCGTACTGGGTGTAGCCAAGGCCGCGCATCAGGGTGTCATAGGCGCGGGCCACGCGGGCTGTGTTCCAACCGGCCTCGTTAACAGGCTGGGAAAATCCGTAGCCTGGGGCATCAGGAATCACGACGTCGAAGGCGTCCTCGGCATGGCCGCCATGGGACACAGGATCGGTGAGTTCGTCGATCATGTCGAGGTAGTCGACGGACGAACCGGGGTAGGTGTGGGCCAGGAGCAGCGGCGTGGCTCCCGGATGCGGTGATCGCACGTGGATGAAGTGGAACGGCTGCCCGTCAATCTCGGTAACGAAGTGCGGTACGGCGTTGATGCGTGCCTCTTGCGCCCGCCAGTCAAAGCTGGTGGTCCACACGTCCACGGCTTCGCGAAGGTAGGAGTTCGGGGTACCGGTGTCCCAGTCGTCGACTGGCCCTGCTTGGGGCAACCGGGTCCGCGCCAGTCGCTCCATCAGCTCGTTGAGTTCGGCCTGTGGCACGTCGAGACGGAAGTTGCGGATTTCGATGCTTGTGTCTGTGATATTGACCATGCTTAAGACGTTACGGTTTATATAGGAACAGTTTCTTCCTAATAGAACCAGGAATCACACTCGATGTCTTCCACGGCTGAACGCCTCTTGGCACTCCTGTCCGTCCTGCAGGCCAAGCCTGATTGGACAGGGGCCGAACTCGCTGCACGGCTCAACGTTTCCACACGCACAGTGCGCAAGGATGTGGACCGGCTGCGTGAACTCGGCTATCCGGTGGACGCGACGCGTGGGGCTACCGGCGGCTATCGCCTCGGTGCCGGCGGCAAACTCCCTCCGCTCCTCCTCGACGATGAGGAGGCGGTCGCCGTCGCAATCGGCCTGCGGACAGCAACTGGCATCGCAGGCGTCGCCGAATCCAGCGCCCGTGCCCTGGCCAAGCTCGAGCAGGTGCTGCCGTCGCGGCTGCGACCAACTCTGGCGGCGCTCTCGAACGTGGATCGTGCTCCCGAGAACAACGGGACCGATGCACCCGACCCCGAGGTCGATCATTCGGTTCTCGCCGCAATTGCCGCAGCGATCCGCGACGTCGAGTGGTTCCGCTTCGATGATCGCGGAACCTCCAGGCTGGTGGAACCGTATCGCCTGCTGAGTTGGCAGCGACGGTGGTACCTGGTGGGGCGTGATCCGGCATCGGGTGAATGGGGTGTTTTCCGCGCGGATTGGATCGAGCCGAGAATGCGGACTTGGCGACGCTTCACCCCTGCCCCTCTGCCGCGCGGCGACTACACCGCCTTCGCGATGCGCTCCATCGCGGCCAGCGGCTGGAAGGTCCATGCGCGTCTCCGGATCGCAGCGCCAGCCGAGGCGGTACTCGCCCGAATCAACCACACGGTAGGGGTGGTTGAGTCGATTTCCGATACCGAGTCCGTGCTGGTCACCGGTGCCGACAGCCTGGAAACCATTGCCGCGTACATCGGCATGCTGGGCATGGAATTCACCGTCGAGTCACCAGCAGCTTTGGTGCCGCACCTACGGCATCTCGCGCACGTCTATCTCCGGGCCGCGAACGGCGATGCGGTGACGCCTCCCGAGGGAGGTGAGAGAGCGATCGCCAATAGCGTGAGGGAAGTGAGAGAAGGTCGGGAGAAACGTGAGGGGAAGTGAGAGAGCGTCGGCAAAGTACGGCGGAAGTCACGCCTGCAGGGGATGGACCAGACGCAATTCGCGGCTTAGCGCTCCCTTTGGGGTTCCCCTGCAACGGTTCGGGCGGCCTCGACCTCGAGCATCAGCGCTCCGCCTTCGTCCACCAATTTGGCTTGGTACACGTGGGCTTTGCGTTTGTAGCTCAGGTATGCGATGCACCCGTTGGCAGCCGCCATTTTCTCGAGCATGATTTCAGAACCCGGCACAAGAAGTTGCCCAAGGGTGAGCCCCACAGTGTTTTCCTGCCCGACTTCGTCGCCCAATGCCGTGGTTTCACGCAGGGCGATGGCTTCGGCGGCGCACACCCAACGGCCCCACACGCCCTTGCTTCCAAGGATCATGGGCTGCTGGTTCACTGGAACGGTGGCGGCGAAGTAACGGGTGTTGAAGCGGGTGTGCGCGAAGTCCGGGCTGAGCCAATTCACAAGCGGCTTCAGCAGGTCGGTTCGCAAGGACAGGCCGCGCTTGGCCAGTATTTCGGTGAACGATTTCTCCTGGGCGGCCACGGCTTCGCGGGCTTTCATCCACTCCACCGTGGAGTTGGCCTCAACCGTGGACGAAGCATCAGGCCCTGCGAGCAGGACGCCGGTTTCTTCGAAGAGTTCGCGGATGGCGCCCACCACGTGACGGCGGGCGAGTCCGACGTCGTCCGTCCCCATGTGCTCAGCCCAATGCTGGGGCGAGGGGCCCACCCAACCTACGGGGTTGTCGTCGGAGGGGTCCAGGGACCCGCCGGGGTACGCGACGACACCCAACGGCGAGGAGCCTGGCCTGTAGCCAAGCCAGGTCTCCAGACCGGTAGGTGAGTCGCGCAGTAGAACGACTGATGATGCGTAGCGGGCGGCCCTGGGGGTCCGCTCGCCGAGTTCAAGCCAGTTTCGTGCTGCACCTTCGAGTTCCGGAGGCAATACGAACAGGCGACGGGCAAGCTGCGGCAATTGGTTGAACCGGTTCCTTAGCTGAATTCAGCAATGAGCTCGACCTCAACAGGAGAGTCGAGCGGCAGGACGGAAACGCCGACGGCGGAGCGTGCGTGCTTGCCGGCGTCGCCCAGTACCTGGCCGAGGAGTTCGGACGCACCGTTGATGACGCCGGGCTGGCCGGTGAAGGTGGGGTCGGAGGACACGAAGCCGACTACCTTGACGATGCGGGTGACGCGGTCGAGATCGCCGATGACGCTCTTGACTGCAGCGAGGGCGTTGATTGCGCATACGGCGGCGTAGCGCTTTGCGTCCTCGGGACTAACGGTGGACTCGTCGGAAGTGCCCAACTCGCCGAGGGAGACCTTGCCGGTAGCTTCGAGTTTGCCGTTAATAAACGGCAGCTGGCCGGACGTGTAAACGTAGTTGCCGGAGACAACGGCGGGCACGTAGTCAGCAACGGGAGCGGCGACCTCCGGGAGGGTCAGTCCGAGCTCGGCCAGGCGCTGCTCAACGGCTGACGTTGGGGCACCGGATTCCGCGGGAGACGTGGTTTCTGCGGGGGTTGTCATAGTTACTGCTTCTCCCTTTTAAGGTATGCGACAAGGCCTTTGCCATCGGGGCCACCGACGACCTGGACAAGCTCCCAGCCGTCTTCGCCCCACTGGTCCAGGATCTGCTTCGTGGCGTGAATAATGAGCGGAATCGTGGCGTACTCCCATTTGGTCATGACAGAAAGCCTAGCCCTTGCCGGTAAAGTGGAAAACATGGTGACTCGCAAGAACCCCATATTCGACACTGCCACCACCCTCGGAAAGATTCTAGGCTTCCTTGGCGTGAGCGCGATTTGTGGCGTCCTGGTGGCGGGCCTTTTGGTCCCCGCAGCCGCCGTATCGGGCAGTGCCGCAAGTGGTTCCATTCAGTTCTTTGACACTCTGCCGGCGGAGCTCCAAGTGGATCCGCCCAGCCAGAACACAACGATCCTGGCGAAGGACGGTACGCCGATCGCCTCGATCTATGCGGAGAACCGGACCAAGGTGCCGCTGGACCAAATGAGCCCGTTCATCAAGGACGCTGTCATCGCAATCGAGGACAGCCGTTTTTATGAGCACGGCGGCATTGATACCACCGGCATCATGCGAGCACTGGTGAGCACCGCCCGCGGCAATAAGCAGGGCGCGTCCACCATCACCCAGCAGTACGTCAACAACGTCATCAATGAGTCCCTGGTGGCGTCCGGCAAGGGTGAGGACGTCCTGCTTAACGGCGTCAACAAGGGCGTGGGTGACAAGCTCCGCGAAATGAAGCTTGCCATCGCCTTGGAGAAGAAGTTCTCCAAGGAGCAGATCCTTGAGGGATACCTCAACATCGTCTTCTTCAACCGCGACGCCTACGGCATCGAGGCAGCATCGAAGTTCTTCTTCAGCACCTCGGCCAAGGACCTGACGCTCCCCCAGGCGGCCTTGCTGGCCGGCTTGGTGAACAGCCCATCCGCGTTCGACCCGATCTCGAACCCGGACAACTCGAAGGCCCGCCGCGATCTTGTGCTGGCTGCCATGGTCAACCAACACAAGATCACCCAGGCCCAGTACGACGAAGCCGTTGCCACTCCGGTGACCACCAAGGTCACCCCCGCACGCCAGGGTTGCGCGTATGCCACCATGGCGCCGTACTTCTGCGACTACGTGCTGCACTTGCTCTTCAACAACCCCGCTTACGGTGACACGCAGGAAGAGCGCGAGAAGCGCATCATGCGTGGCGGCCTCACCATCAAGACCACGCTGGATCCCACGGCGCAGACCGTCGCCCAGCAGCAGGTTGATGCAACGGCCGGCGCCAACCCGGACAAATGGGGTGCGTCGATCACCTCCGTCCAACCCGGCACGGGCCAGATCGTGAGCATGGCGCAAAACACCGTCTGGCTGCCCCAAGAGGGCAAGTTCGACCAGACGCAGAACTTCAACGTGGACGTCCTTGATGCCAAGGGCAACGACCTCAACGGCATCGGCGGCTTCCAGCCCGGCTCCACGATGAAGCCCTTCACGTTCGCTGAATGGCTGAACGAGGGCAAGTCGATGAACCAGAACGTCAACGCGGCCACTCGTAGATACCCACAGAACTTTCCATGGAGAAACACGTGCCCGACGCCGACAGTCGGCTGGTACGACGCAACCAACGGGAGCATCGACCTCCAAAATTCGGAGCCGGATTACTACCGGACCATGACGGTGCTTTGGGGCCTCAAGAACTCCATCAATACCGCTACTTTTGCATCGGCGGCGCAGCTTGATCTCTGCGGAATCCAAGGCATCGTTGATGCCACGGGCATCCATGGCGGACTGCCGACGCGCGATGACGCCGGCAAGGTGACCGACCCGAACCCGCAGGTCCCCATGACCACGTTGTCCAACTTGCTCGGCGCCACTCAGACAGCACCGCTGACCATGGCGTCCGCTTTCGCCACGTTCGCCGCTGACGGAAAGTACTGCGAACCGATCGCCATCACATCCGTCAAGGACCAGTCGGGCGCAGATCTGCCCGCCCAGTCTTCCAACTGCAAGGATGCAATTAAGCCCGAGGTTGCAAGGGGCGTTGCCTACGCCATGGGGAAGGTTCTTGATGAAGGTTCAGGCTCCCTGATCCGCCCGGCGTTGAACTCCAAGAACTTCCCCGTCGCTGCCAAGACCGGCACCAACGACTCCAACGGCTCCACCTGGGTAGTCGGTTACACCACGGGCCTCGCAACGGCTTCCTGGTTCGGTGATCCGCTGGACAATCAGTTGCGCCCCGGCCGTAATCTGACCGTCAATGGCAAGTTCTACCCGTCCATTGACGGCTACATGATCGCGGGCCCGCAGTTCAGCAACTACATGTTGTCGGTGGCACCGGCTTACGGAACCAACCCGTTCCAGCAGCCGCCGTCCAACCTGCTGGGTACTCCAGCTCCGACACAGCGTTCTGCACCGGCCACCACTACCCCGTCCACCGCACCCTCCACCAACGGAGGCAATAACGGCAACGGCAACAAGGACTAAACGTGTCCTTCCGTGATTCACTGGCAAACCGCGTCCGCACCGTCGGGCGCGGTTTCGCCGTAACTGCTGCCGTCGGCGCAACGGCCGGAGCGGCAGCAGCTGCATATGGTTGGTGGGAAAAGGACCAGTTCGAGGTCCGCCACGAAACTCTGCCGATCCTTCCCGAAGGTTCGGCGCCCTTCCGAGTCCTCCACCTGAGTGATATCCACTTCATCCCGGGCCAGGACAAGAAAGCCCGGTGGCTTCAATCGCTGGCCGAGCTGCAGCCGGATCTAGTGGTAAATACCGGCGACAACCTGAGCCACGCCAAAGCCATCGACCCCCTGGTCAGCGCCCTGCGTCCACTCATGGAGTTTCCGGGAGTCTTTGTCCCCGGCTCCAACGACTACTACGCGCCAAGGATCAAGAATCCGGCGGGTTACTTCCGTGGTCCGTCCAAGCCTAAGAATCAACCCACGAAGCTCGATTGGCCCAAGCTGCGCTCGGCCTTTGGCATGAGCGGCTGGATCGACCTCACCAACCGGGCGCAGTCCGTAGTGCTGAACGGATTGCGGTTCGATTTCTCCGGAGTCGATGACCCTCACCTGAAACGCGAACGCTACGCAGGTTGGCCACGCGGCACCGTGAACCAGGACGCCCGCCCGCACCTGAGGGTAGCCGTCGTCCACGCTCCGTACCAGCGAGTACTTGACCATTTCACCGAAGCCGAAGCAGACCTGATCCTCGCCGGCCATACGCACGGCGGCCAGATCTGCATCCCCGGCTACGGCGCCTTGGTTTCCAATTGCGATCTCCCCACGTGGCGGGCCAAGGGCCTACACGATTGGGACAGCGATGGATTCACGACGCCGGTGAATGTCTCTGGCGGCATCGGCACCTCCCGTTTCGCACCGGTCCGCATCGCCTGCCGCCCGGAAGCGGTCCTGCTCACCCTCACGGCACGCAGCTAAGCCCAAGGGGTCATTACGATCCCCAATAACTGGTCAAACATTTCACCGACGTTGCGCGGTCCTGTGAAACGAATCACGGCATGGCATAGGGTAGTTGCTACGGGAAACTACCTCCGCACCATCTGAAGAACCAGCTGTTGAGAAGCGGGCATGTCCAAACAAACGTCATTTTTCACCTCCGTCGGCCGCCTGTACCCTCACGTCCGGCCCATACTCCCCCGGCTTTTCATGGGACTGATCTGCGCCCTGCTGGCCAGCGTTGTCGCGCTGACGATTCCGCAGGTTTTGCGCGTCCTGGTCAACAACTCGCTGCAACCCGGCGGTGACAGCGGCGCCGTCTGGATTGCCGCCGTCGTGATTCTTGTGCTGGGTGTCGCAGAAGCCGGGTTGGTGGCCTTGCGCCGCCAGTTCGTGATCAACCCTGCCACCACAGTGGAAACGAAGATGCGGGTGAGCCTTTATGGCCACCTGCAGCAATTGACCGTGGCCTTCCACGACCGCTGGGGTTCGGGTCAGCTGCTCTCCCGCGCCATGACGGACTTGAGCTTCCTCCGACGCTGGATGGCGTTCGGCGCAATCATGCTGGTGGTCACCACCCTGACCGTCATTATCGGCGTGGGAGTCATGTTCTCGATGAGCTGGCAGTTGGCGCTGATCTTCCTCGCCGCGGCCGTGCCTATCATGATCAACTCGTTCCGCTTCCGCCGACGCTTCAGCCTGGTCACCCGGCTCAGCCAGGATCAAGCCGGAGACCTCGCCACGACGGTGGAGGAATCGGTTCACGGCATCCGCGTCTTGAAGGCGTTCGGCCGCAGCCGCGAAGCCCTGGAAAACTTCAATGGTCAGGCTGAAGAGCTGCGGCAGACCGAAATCGCGAAGGCCAAGCAGCAGGCCGGCTTCACGCTGGTGGTCACGTTGCTCCCGGAGTTGGCGCTGGGGGTCGGACTGGTGGTGGGCATCATGCTTGCGGCCAGCGGCCAGCTGAGCATCGGCGCGCTGGTGGCCTTCTTCGCAACAGCAGCAGTGGTGGCCACGCCCGTTGAATTCTCCGGCATGCTCCTGGCCATGGCACTGACCGCAAAGACGGCGCTGGACCGCCACTTCGAAGTCATGGATACCGAGAACACCATCACCTCGCCGGAACACGCCGAAGTCCCGGAAACGTTGAAGGGCGCCTTGCGCTTCGAGCACGCGGGCTTCGGATTCGACGACGGCGGCAGCCTCCTGCACGACATCACCCTCGACATCCGCCCGGGCGAAACCATGGCCCTGGTGGGTATCACTGGCAGCGGCAAGAGCGCCCTGCTCCAACTGGTTCCGCGGCTGTACGACGTCACTGAAGGCTCCGTGACAATCGACAACGTGGACGTCCGCGACTTCGACATCGACGAGCTCCGGCGGATCGTGGCCGTGGCTTTCGAGGACACCACCTTGTTCTCCAGCTCGGTACGGGACAACGTCCTGCTCGGCGCCCCCGATCCCAGCGATGCAGCGTTGGACGAGGCGTTGGACGTGGCCCAGGCACAGTTCGCCTACTCATTGCCGGAGGGTGTGGACACTCTGATCGGCGAGGAAGGGCTGAGCCTTTCCGGCGGCCAGCGGCAAAGAATCGCACTGGCACGCGCCATCGCCGCCAAGCCGAAAGTCCTTGTCCTGGACGATCCCCTGTCCGCGCTGGATGTGAATACCGAAGAACGCGTGGAGGCCCGCCTGCGCGAGGTCCTGCACGACACCACCACCCTGATCGTCGCGCACCGCCCATCCACTGTGGCCTTGGCGGACCGGGTGGCCCTGCTCGAAAACGGGACCATCACCGCCGTCGGAACCCATACGGAACTGTTGGCCGAAAACGATCACTACCGCTACGTCATCGCCAGCCTGGACGCCGGTCCGAAGGACCTCGACAGCGAACTGGACGAGCTCGAAACCGCTGAGGAGGCCCGCCGGTGAGCGCCACGACTTTTGGAACCGCCAACGAGGACAACACGCTCCTCACCAAAGCAGACAGCAAAGCCGTACGACGCCGGTCGCTCACCTTGCTTGCCTCGCTGATCCGACCGGTGCGCGTGCGTTTTTGGCTGACGATCGCCATGGTGGTGGTCTCACAGCTGACCCGCGTGGCCGGCCCCGCACTGATAGCCTTTGGCATCGACAACGCCCTCCCCGCGCTGCAGGCAGGCGACAACGGGCCACTGGTGCTCGCCGGGGCGCTGTACCTGGCAGCAGCAATCATCACGGCCGCGGTGACGGCGTTGTACGTGACCTCCACTGCACGCCTGAGCCAGGCGATGCTGCTGGACCTCCGACTCCGCGTCTTCCGGCACACCCAACGGCTCAGCCTTGAGTTCCACGAGAAATACACGTCCGGGCGCATCATTGCCCGGCAGACCTCGGACCTCGAAGCGCTGCGGGAACTCCTCGATTCGGGAGTGAGCTCCCTGGCGTCCGGCATGCTGTTCATGCTGTTCACCGCTTTCACGGTGTTCGCCTTGGATTGGCGCACAGGTTTGATCATGCTGGCGGCCGGCGTTCCGATGTTCTTCCTGGCCCGTTGGTACCAGAAGCACTCGCAGATCGCTTTCCGGGAGTCCCGGGTGGTTTCGGCCCGGCTGATCGTGCACTTCGTGGAAACCATGACCGGCATCCGCGCTGTGAAAGCATTCCGCAAGGAACGCGAAAATGCAGCCCAATACGGCCAGCTGGCCGAGGACTACCGCAAGAACACTGTCCGCTCCATCAACCTGAACGGCGTCTTCCAGCCTGGCTTGGTGCTGATCGGGAATGTCTGCGTGGCCGTGGTCCTGCTGTTCGGAGGCTTCCGGGTTCTGAGCGGCGAACTGGCGGTGGGCGTGCTGTTGGCGCTTATCCTTTCCACCAAGCGTTTCTTCCAGCCCGTGGACCAGATGGCCATGTTCTACAACTCGTTCCAAAGTGCACAGGCGGCATTGGAGAAGGTGTCCGGCCTCTTGGAGGAGATCCCCACCGTCCGCCCACCGAAGAATCCGGTAGCGCTGAAGAGTTCACGCGGTGAGATCGACTTCAAGGGCGTGGAGTTCGGCTACAGCGACGGCAAAGTTGTTGTCCCCACGTTGGACCTTCACATCCCCGCCGGCCAGACCATTGCCTTGGTAGGACAGACAGGCGCGGGAAAGTCCACGTTGGCCAAACTGGTGGCACGCTTCTACGACGTCACCTCGGGCGCCATCACCCTGGACGGCATCGATCTTCGTGACCTTTCCACCACAGACCTCCGCCGCGCCGTGGTGATGGTGACCCAGGAAGCGTTCCTGTTCAGCGGCTCCGTGGCGGACAACATCGCTTTGGGCCGTCCCGAAGCTTCGCGCGCTGAAATCGAGGCTGCCGCCACAGCGGTGGGTGCCCACGAGTTCATCATGAGCTTGCCCGACGGGTACGACACCGACGTCAACAAGCGCGGCGGGCGTGTGTCGTCCGGCCAACGGCAGCTCATTGGCTTTGCCAGGGCCTTCCTGGCCGCTCCGGCGGTGTTGATCCTGGACGAAGCGACCTCGTCCTTGGACATCCCCTCGGAGCGCATGGTCCAGCAGGGACTCTCGAACCTCCTGGAAGGCGTTGCCGGTGAGAACGACGCCCGCACGGCCATCATCATCGCCCACCGCCTCTCCACCGTGGAGACGGCCGACAGGGTCTTGGTGGTCCACGACGGACGAATTGTGGAGGACGGCACCCCGGCCGAGTTGATCAGCGGAGGCGGTCGGTTTGCCCAATTGCACGGGGCGTGGCGGGACTCGCTCGTGTGACGAGGCACACCCACTCCTCGATTTCGCATCGCGGTGCTATTCAGCTATCCTTGAACAGTTGCTTTCGCAGCGGATCGGGATGTAGCGCAGCTTGGTAGCGCGCTTCGTTCGGGACGAAGAGGTCGCAGGTTCAAATCCTGTCATCCCGACCAATAACGAAAATGGCGTCGAGAAATCGGCGCCATTTTTGTTTGCCCTGCGACACTTGCGGGACGGCAAGGGACGCGGACATTTGTCCTCGCCAGTACACCCACAAAAGGGCAAAAGAAAACCCCGGGGCATCGCTCGTCATGCCCCGGGGTTTCTTCACTTCATTTGATTTACATGGGATCCGGCCAGTTGCCGATGGACGACGTGGTGTACGTCGGCGGCGTCTTGACCGTACCCTTGGTACCCGTGTCCTTGGTAGGTGCCGCGATACGCATGGGATCGGGCCAGTTACCAATAGCACTTACCGTGCTGGAGTCTGCTGCGGGTGCAGCGGACACGACTGCGGGAGCCGCAACCGTAAAAGCCAGTGCGCCTGCCAAGGCCACCGAAGCGGCGATTTTCTTGAACATAATGTTCCCCAATGCGAGTCGGATTCGTTACGGAAATTGCACTGTCCCTGTTGACATACATTGTAAAATGTTTTCCACAGAGACTGTCAAGGTTTTGGTGAAAAAGACACCTGTAGGAGGGACCCGTGGGAAACGGATTCGGCGAGAAGCTACGTGCCGAACGGCTCGAACGCGGGTTAACGCAGGCTGAGCTAGGGAAGAACCTGTACTCCCCGAGCTACATCTCGCTGTTGGAGACAGGCCGGCGTGAACCCACTGCCGAGGTCATCGAGGAGCTTGCGCGGCGGCTTGAACTCGCTCCCAAGGCACTGGAGGCATGGAGCCAGCCAGTGTCCGTGAGCGACGCCGAGTACGTCCTCGCCGGCCTGTACGCCCGGCAAGCCTGGGACTTGCGCGACTACCAGCTTGCCGCCAGCCATGCAGCCACAGCAGCGCAGATAGCCCTTGAGGCGAAGAACAACAGCGCGTGGTGGAACATGACGTACATGCAGGCCGAGTGCGTGATGAAGCAAGGCCAGCTCAAGGAATGCCAGCAGATCGTTGAGCATCTTCTGGAACACCCCATGGCCACCGAATCCGCCGGCCTCGGAGTTCGGGCATGGCAGATGCTTGCCGCAGTGTGTCACGGACAAGGCCAACTGGCCACCGCCGTCGAGCATGCAAAACAGGCAGTGAAGCTGAGCGAACAGCTGCCCAAGGGTTCCACGTTGATCATCGGCGCACACCGCGCGCTGATTGGCGCCCTCGCCGAAAGCGGCAAGCTGGACGAGGCCTGGACCTACTGCCTGGCCATGATCGAGCACATGGACGAGCACTCCATGTCACAGCTGGCCGGCGAAGTAGCGTGGGTAGTGGGCAACGTGGCCTTCATGCGGCACGACTACGTTGAAGGCATCAAGCACCACGAACGGGCTTCCAAGCTCCTCTCCCCCGCCAACGACATCGAATTGTGGGCCCGGTTCAACAAGGCCTCCGCAGCAGTCCGCCTGTCCTCGGGCATTGTGGAACCGGAAACCTTGTCAGCCATAGAGCGCGCAGAACTGGCTCTCTCCATTGTCGGCGGCAACAAGACCGACCAGTTGGAAGTTGCCTTCATCCGCGCCCGCTGGCTGTACTTGACCGGCGACATCACTGCAGCCGTCGCCAAGCTCCGCGAAATCTACGAGGACCGGAAAGTCCTTGCCCGGCATACTGCCGGCGAGGTTTCCCTGCTTCTGGGAAAGTCACTCAAGGCCGCCGGTGAGGCTTCTGAGGCACTGCTTTACTTGGAAGAGGCGCAGCATGACTTCAGCGCGGCCGGAGCCTCGGACAGGGTGCAGCAGGCCATGGACGCCGTCTTGGAGATCCGCCTCGCTGAACGGCGTGCCGCCAAGGAACACTCCGAAGCCTGATTAACCCAAACTGGGTGACAGCACACGTCCCACTGAGGGTTCAGTGGAGCATGTGCTGTCACCCAGTTGGGTTAGGCCTAGGCAAAAGTGCGGCCAGTCAGTTTTTCGTACGCTTCGACGTAGCGGGCGCGGGTGCGCTCCACGACTTCAGCGGGCAGTGCAGGCGGAGGGGTGTCCGAGGCCTTGTCCCAGCCGGACTCGGCAGACGTCAGCCAGTCGCGGACGTATTGCTTGTCGTACGAAGGCTGCGACTGTCCCGGCGCGTACGTGGACGCGTCCCAGAACCGCGAAGAGTCCGGCGTCAGGACTTCGTCGCCCAGGGTGATAATGCCCGTGGCGGCGTCGATGCCGAACTCCACCTTGGTGTCGGCCAGGATGATGCCGCGTTCGCGGGCGATCTCCTCGGCGCGGGTGTAGATCTTCAACGTAAGTTCGCTGAGGCGGGCAGCAATGTCGTCGCCCACCATGGCCACGACGTCGTCGTAGGTGATGTTTTCGTCGTGCTCGCCAACCTCGGCCTTTGCCGACGGCGTGAACAGCGCCTTCTCCAAACGGGAACCATCCACCAGGCCATCAGGCAGCGGGATGTCGCACACTGTGCCGGATGCCTTGTACTCGGCCAGGCCCGATCCCGTCAGGTAACCGCGGGCGATGCATTCCACCGGGAACATGTCCAGCTTCTTGCAGATCATGGCACGGCCCTCGACGGCGGCCGGAACCCCGCCTTCCACCGTGGACGCCAGCACGTGGTGCTCAACGTCCAACTGGTCGAACCACCAGAGGCTCAGCTGCGTCAGGACGCGGCCCTTGTCCGGGATCTCGCTGCTCAAGACGTGGTCGTAGGCGCTGATGCGATCGCTGGCGACCACCAGGACGCACTCCTGGCCGATCATTTCCGTGATGGCTTCGTCGGCGGGAACGTAGAGGTCGCGCACCTTGCCGGAGTAGACGTGCGTCCAGCCCGGAAGTTCCAACGTCTCCGTGTCAAAGCCGCCGCTGGGGATGCCGTCAGTCATGCTCAAGCCTGCACTTTCGGGATGGTGCCGGTGGCGGTATAGGGCACGCGGATTTCGCCGCGGGCGGCCTTGCCTCCAATGTCCGTACGGAACTGTGAGCCTTCAAGCTGAACCAGCTCAACGCCGTCGTACGCTTTTTCGCGGGCCTCCACCAGATCGGAACCGAGCGCCACAACCGCCAGGACGCGGCCGCCGGCCGAAACCACTTTGCCTTCCTCGTCCAGCGTGGTGCCGGCGTGGACGACGTGGACGCCGTCCAGCTCGTCAACCTTCTTCAGGCCACGGATGCGGTCACCGGTCCGGGGTGCGTCCGGGTAGTTTTCGGCAGCAACGACGACGGCGACTGCTGTGTCCTTGGACCAGCGCAGCTCTTCTGCCGTGTCCAGTTCGCCCTTGGCAGCTGCCAGCAGCAGCGCACCGAGAGGGGTCTTGAGGCGGGCCAGGACGGCCTGTGTCTCGGGATCGCCGAAGCGGACGTTGAACTCGATGACGCGCGTGCCGCGCGAGGTGAGGGCCAAGCCGCAGTACAGCACACCGATGAACGGGGTGCCGCGGCGGGCCATTTCGTCAACGGTGGGCTGCGCCACGCGGTCGATGACTTCCTGGACCAAACCCTCGGGAGCCCATTCGAGCGGGGTGTAGGCGCCCATGCCGCCTGTGTTGGGGCCTTCGTCGTTGTCGAAGATGCGCTTGAAGTCCTGCGCCGGAGAGAGGGGAACGGTCGTCTTTCCGTCGCAGAGGACGAACAGGGAAACCTCGGGTCCGTCAAGGAATTCTTCAATGACCACGGTTCCACCGGCATCGAAGCAGGTCTGGGCATGCGCCAGGGCCTCAGCGCGGTCCTTGGTGACCACAACCCCCTTGCCAGCGGCCAAACCGTCGTCCTTGACGACGTGCGGGGCGCCGAAGGTGTCCAGGGCGTCGGCGGCTTCCTCAGCGTTGGTGGCAACGCGGGCCATGGCCGTGGGGACGCCTGCTTCCGCCATGATCTGCTTGGCGAAGGCCTTTGAGGCCTCCAACTGCGCGGCTTCCTTGCTGGGACCAAACACCGGGATACCGGCGGTACGGACGGCGTCGGACACGCCCGCGGCAAGCGGGGCCTCCGGGCCGACAACAACCAAGTCCACGCCAAGCTTAATGGCAAGTGCGGACACAGCTTCCGGGTTGTTCCCGTCAATTGCGTGCGTGGGAACGAGCTTGCTGATGCCGGCGTTGCCCGGAGCCGCGTGGACCTCGGAAACGTTGGGATCTTCAAGCAGAGAGCGGACAATGGCGTGTTCGCGGCCGCCTGGGCCAATGACGAGTACCTTCACAGTCTTCAAGGGTACTTTGTGTCGGGCGCGCGTCCTAAGCTGTGTCACTCCCCGGGCGGCGAATGACCGCCCGCGCACGCGGGATGACCGCCCGCGCACGCGGGATGACCCGGGAACCGGCCCCGTTCGCCCTAGACTTGCTACATGCCCATGAGTTCGCATGAAACGTTCAACGTAGAGTCCGCCGTCGAACTGGCAGTGATCGAACGCAGTGGCTTTATCGAGTCCCGGCACGTCGGCGCAGCCGTCGTTCTCGCCGGTGACGGCTCAGTGGTCACCAAGCTCGGTGACATCGACGCTCCCATCTATGCGCGTTCCACGCTGAAACCCTTCCAGGCACTCGCTTCCATGCAGTCCGGCGTGCCCCTCCGGGGCGCCCAGGTTGCCATTGCCTGCGGCAGCCACACCGGGTCCCTGGACCACATGGACGTGGTGGAGGGAATGCTCAAGGCTGCCGGCGTCCGGGAAGAGCACCTTCAGTGCCCCGCCGCATGGCCGCAGGACGAAACGGCGCGCAACTGGCTGGTACGGTCCGAGCGCGGACAGTCCAAATTGGCCTTCAATTGTTCCGGCAAGCACGCCGCGTTCCTCTGGGCGTGCACCGAAAACGGCTGGGACCTCCGCAGCTACCTGGAACCGAACCACCCCCTCCAGCAGCGGGTACGGTCCGTGATCGAGGAATACAGCGGTGAGCCGATCTCGCATCTGGGCATCGATGGCTGTGGAGCACCCGTGGCAGCACTCTCCTTGACGGGCTTGGCTCGCGCCTATTCCCGCCTGGCCAGGTCCCCCGGCGATTCCTCGTCGAATGCACGTGCCGCCACCATCGCCACCTCCATGCTGGACTACCCCTGGGCCGTCCAAGGCAAGGGCGAATCCAACACGATCGTCATGGAAGAGCTGGACGTCCTGGCCAAGATCGGTGCAGAGGGCGTCCTGGTCCTGGCAACCCCGACCGGAGCCACTGTGGCCGTGAAGGTCCTGGACGGCAACCTCCGCGCCACATCACTCGTGGGCCTGACGCTCCTTGCCGTCAGCGGAGCCGTGGACATCCCGGCCGTTTCCAGCGTCCTGGAACGGGTGGTTGAGCCTGTGCTCGGCGGTGGCAGGGCCGTGGGCCGGATCCGGCTGGGGCACGCAGTCTCAGCGCTGCTCAACTGACGCGTACTACTTAAGAAGGAAGAAACACCCATGGCTGTTGCACGACGCCGCGTTGACCTGGCAGAAGGCCGCGCTGCCCTCGCAGCCTGGCAAGCCGCCGTCGAACTTTCCGGTGGCGAAACCGCCGGGGCCGGGACCCCGCCGTCGCGCACTTTGATTGCGACGGCGGTCCGCTTCTCCCTTGAGGAAGTGACCGCACGCGCGCCCGGCAATTCGGTGGAGGTCCGTGTGCCGCCGTTCGGCGTTACGCAATGCGTTGAGGGGCCCCGCCACACGCGCGGAACTCCACCCAACGTGATCGAGTGCGACGCCGCCACCTGGCTTTCGTTGGTGACCGGCCGGATGACGTGGGCGGATGCAGTTTCGGGCGGCAAGGTTGATGCCTCCGGCCTGCGCGCCGACCTCTCGGAACTGCTCCCGCTGTAGAACACACAGCTGAGGCCCCACAAGAATCACTTGGGTTCTAGCGGTCGTTGCAACACCCAGAATTTTTGGGAGTTGCAACGACCGTGTCTCGTTTAAGCGGTGCTTCGTCAGGCCTGAATCGGTC
>NZ_JBHUCD010000012.1:45762-177084 GCF_042786555.1 Paenarthrobacter sp. NPDC056912 | reverse complement strand
CCAACGCCGTCGCCGCACTCCACGGCAGAGCCAAGAAAGGTCTGCGGCTGGCCTATCTTCAACACACCACCACCGCCCTCTGAACCTTGCGCCCCGTGGCACGTCACGATCCACCGACGGCGGCCAAGGATGTCGTTGTTGGGCCACCCTCGCCCTGACCCAGCAACCTGCGGAACGCACTCAGCACCAGCACGGCCGGTTCAGTCATCAAAGGCAACTGACAAGGTCGTCAAGGGCGTGCACCCCTGCCCGTCCCGGTGGCCTACTACTCGTTTGGTGGGTGGAAGGCTTCGCTCTTCGGCGATAAGCACATCTACGGACCCGAAGGTGTCTCCTTCTACACCCGTGGCAAGGTGATCACCTCCCGCTGGCCGGAAACCAACCACGCATCAGGAGCGTCGTACAACTTCCCGTCCAACTAGGGGTTCGTCAGACATCGAGACGGCGGTCCCTCGGCTCCCTGCGGGATCGCCATTTCGCGCCCGCCATGTCGTCCTGGGAAGGAGCCGACTACGGTCCAGCTGGCGACATTTGAAATTGTCCAAGCGCACGGCAGCGCTATTATTCGGTTCAGAAAAGGATTCTCCACGGCCGGCCGTTCCCAACCTTCGGGCGTGGTCCTGTTTCGGCTAGGACATATGCGCCGTTATCGGCTGCGCCTATCCCTTTTGTGGATAGGGAAGGGGACTCAGAATCAGCGCGCCTCAAAGGTCGAACGCAATGATGAATGGTTTGCCGTTGGCTTTGCGTGCCTCCGCGAGGACGTTCATGCGAAGTGCCTGTTCCTGCGAAGCAGCAGGGCTTTGGGGAGGGATTCCGGGGAGCAGGGTCCATAGTTCTCGGAAGAGGACCAAGGCCATCAGAATCACTCGCGTTTCCGATTCAATTTCGTTGTGGAGGGGGGTCGATCCTCTCGGGATAGATGCTATCCACGATTCGCGGGAGCAGCGCACCTGGGGACCCGTGGGTCTGTTCGGACCATGCCGAGTATAGGAGCTTGTAGTTCACGTGGTGACGCCGGTTCGTCGATTCCCTGGCTAGCTCTGCGATGTTTCTGCCGCACCGGGTCTGCCTCCATTGAGGCGAACCGTCCCGTCGAGGCTTGGCACGAAATTCGTCGTAAGTTTCTCCTTCGAGGGCCTGCCTGATTTCGAGGACTTGTTTCAGCTGTGTTCGTTCCCCTCTTTCATGCTCGTACTCGAGGTTTGCGAGCGTTGCCAAGGCTGCCTGCAGGCTCCCGAATCTGATGAACTTGATCGCGGCGAGTTCCCTATCGTGATAGCTGTTGAGATGTTCCATGTTCAGGACGATTTCGTAAAGCTGACGGACAGGAGAAGTGGCTGTTTCCCAGTGGCCGGCTGACACGAGGACGCGGGCTGCATGGATGACGCTGATACAGCGTTCGAAGACGCCACGATCGAATCGCCCGAGTTCGGTGTCGGGTTGGTCGAGAGCGCTACTTTTCTCGCGTCCTGGATGAGGTCGTCCAAGAGTTCCAAGAGCTTTGTGACAATCTCCGCTGACATAGCGTCCTTTCGTATGCGTTGGCCATTGCAGTCTGGCACCAGCGTGACATGGCTGGTGCACTCGGAGCGCATTCGCGAGACGGTCGTGTGGATTATCAGCCCCTAAGTTAATTCTTTGTACCGTTTTGGTACCATGTGGGTATGGCAATGAATCTTCGCGTCCCGGAAGACCTCGATCGCAGGCTTGAGAAGCTCGCGGCCGAGGAACATACCTCCAAGTCGGCGTTGCTGCTTCAGGGTGCCGAGCTGATCCTGCAGCGCCACGCGCGCCGGAGTGAGATCAGCGAGGGCTTGGAGTTCGTCATGAGCCATGACGCCGAGCTGTTGACGCGGCTTGAGGACGCGTGACCGCGTACCTAGACGTTGAGGATGCGCTGCAAGTAATCGACCGGTACGGGTTCCACATCCGTGATGTTGGCTTGCTCGCCTCGGCCCTGGCCCGGCCCGCGACAACAGTCATGGGCTCTGAGGCCTATCCTGAATTGGCGATGAAGGCGGCCGCGTTGCTTGAGTCTGTGGCCCGTTTCCATCCGCTCATTGACGGCAACAAGCGCACCGCCTGGACGCTCATGGTCCTGCTGTTGTGGATCAACGGCTACCGCCATGACTTCACGACTGACGAGGGCTTCGACCTGGTGGTCGGAGTTGCTGCAGGCAACATCGAACTCCGGGATTCCGCCGCCGTGATCTCGAAGCATCTGGTGGAACGGTAATCCTGCCTCACCTTTCAGAAGAGGCCTGAGCACACTTGGCGCCCGTCAGACTCGGCCAGACGGGTATCGGAATAGGCCGTAGTCGGTATGTCTTCGGGTGTGCCCAGTGTTCGCAAGGCTTGGAACGCACTTCGAGTCCCACCTCGGGCACAGCAATCCCCTCGTCAGAGGGGGCTTTTGCCTTAACGAGTCCCCAATAGCCCTCCGCGGGTATCTCATGATTGTCGGTACTCGCCGGTACTCTGATGCCCACCAGTCTATTCAAACGTAGCGACGTCAACAGGGGGTATTCAGTGAGTCATCGATTGCCGCATCTTGCCAGCCAGATCCAAATTGAACAGTGGGGCGAGACGCAACAGGCGCAGTCGCGACTTCCGAATCTTGTTCGAAATCTTGTCGCGGACTTGGTTCCCGATCTTCAGGAATTGGTCATGCCCGGTGATGAGCACGTTAATCTGTCTGGCTATGACGGAGTCGTCCATTCGCCCGTTCAGACTCCCTTTGTTCCAGAGGGGAAGAGCGTCTGGGAGTTCGGCGTCGGCGGCAACCCCAAAGGTAAAGCTGACGCCGACTATGACACGCGAACGAAGGAGCCTTATGGCGTCAACCCATCCGATACGACGTTCGTCTTTGTGACTCCTCACCGCTGGGCCAACGGGCGTAAATGGGCCCAAGAAAAGACAGCGCTCAATGACTGGAAGAGCGTACAGGTGAGGACAGCTTCTGACCTGTATGCCGCTTTGGAACGGTCGCCGCGGACTCATGTCCGCTTTTCGGAGGAGATCGGAATTCCTGCTAATGGAGTTCAGAGCCTTATCAAGTGGTGGGAGAACTTCACGAGTGGCACACGGGGGCTCCTCACTCCTGAACTGCTCACGGCAGGTAGAACCGAGGAAGCGGCCCGGCTGCTTACGGCGATAACCGAGGAGCCCGCACGGCATCTGTGGATTGCCGCACCCGATCCAGACGACGTGTTGAGCTTTGTGGCCGCTGTTGTGCACAAGGCAGACCCAGTGATCAGGCAAGACATTCTGGATCGGACGCTGGTCGTTTTCGATCCAGGAGCTCTTGCTTACCTGTGCGAGACGGAAGGGCTACTGCTTCTTGTCCCCTTTGAGGAGTCACTCGTGCGACGGGCCGACCTCGTAAACGGTCATCACATCATCTTGCATAGCTCGTCCGGAACGACGGGGGACTTCGAGCTGCGGGGAACCCCTATCGGAGAGGCCGAGAAGATCCTCAAGAGCCTTGGCGTAGAAGATGACCGGGTGAGCGTCCTGGCCCGGGCGATCAACAAGAGCGTCCCACTCTATAAGCGGCGGCTAACGGGTGTGTCGAGCGCGGCAACCGTCGTAGTCCGGGCCTTCGCGGACGATTCCATCGCACGCAGATCGTGGATGCTGGGGTCGTGGAACCTCAGGTCGCCCGGTGATGTCGCGGCCGTCGAGCGCGTCGCCGGCAGTGTTGAGGCCTTTCAGAAGGCGACGAACGCGTTGCTTGACGGAGCTGCGCCGATATTCACCCGAGTTGGTTCAGCGTGGAAGATATTTGACCGCCAAGACTCCATAGGTCAGGTCGTCGCTAAGGTCACGGCGGATGATCTGACGTCCGTCGAAGCCGTCGTGCAGGAGATTCTCGGCGCCGTTGACCCGAAGCTCGAATTGCCAAGAGACGAGCGATGGAAGGCTGCTATCCACGGAAAGGTCAGGAACCACTCCTCGGATCTTCGGAAGGGCCTGGCCGCAACGCTCGCTCAATTTGGTTCGTTGGAGGGCGACGCCAACCGTGTAGTAGGTGGACAGAGTCTGGGCGGCTGGGCGCAGCTGATGGTCAGGGCTCTCCTCCAACGAGCCAACGAAGACAAGACCGGCAAGGTGTGGGAGTCGCTTCTTGACGTGCTCTCACTTCTGGCCGAGGCTGCGCCCGACTTCCTTCTTGAAGCGGTTGAAGCGGCGCTGGAGCCTGGCGGCGCGCTCAGTGTTGGCATGTTCCCTGACTCTGAACGCACGTTCCTGTCGCCAACCAGCCCACATGTCTACCTGCAGTCGGCCCTTGAAGTTCTAGCGTGGTCTCCGGTGTACTTTAGTGAGGCCTCGCAGCTCATCATGCTCTTGGCGGCCAAGGCGCCGAATGACTCGATATCAAACCACCCGACGGGGGTACTCGCAGGGCTCTTCCTTCCGTGGCGGCCGCAGACTTCCGCGTCTCTGAAGTCGCGGAATACGGTCCTGTCCAAGTTCGTCAAGAGCAATCCGGTCGAGGCTTGGAAGCTCTTACTTGCCCTCTTCCCTGGCCGGCATGGGTTCGTAACAGTATCCGGTGGCCCGGAGTTCCATGATTGGAAGGAACGGGCCACCGAGTCGAACGTATCGATGCCCGACTACGTGGACTCGGTCGGCCGAATTGTCGACCTAGGTATTCAGCTCGCGCGGCAGGAGCCAAGTCGGCTCGTCGACCTCGTCTCGAAGATCGATGACTTGAGCAGTGAGCCGCGCGATCGGCTACTGAGACTATTCGCGGAGTTCGGCCGAGACGGAACATTGGACGAAACGGACTCAGAGGCCGTCTGGAAGGAGCTGACCTCGTTTATCCGGCGGCATCGCGAGTACAGCGACTCCCAGTGGGCCCTCGACGAGGCAACCCTAGGGTCCCTCGACCAGGTTGCTGAGCTTTTCAAACCTGCAAGGCGAGAGGAGCAGGTCTCATGGCTCTTTGATTACCACCCGGAATTGGGTGACATCTCACGTAGAGACAACTATGAAGAGTACGACCGGGAACTTCAACGTCGGCAGACGGCCGCTGCCGAGGAAGTGTTCGCACAAAGTGGCCTCCATGGGTTGCTTGACTTGGCCGCCACGGTAAGGAGGCCGTGGTCCGTCGGCCATGCAATCACTCAATCTTCAAACGTAGATCTCGACGGCGACACCCTAGCCCCTCTCATCGTCGACGAACGTGCAGGGGTCACGGAGTTTGCGCACGCCGCGATCGCGCAACTTGCCAAGGAGGGCGACGAAGCAATCGTGGCATTGGCCAAGCGCCATACTGAACCGCCGCTTCTCGCGGCTCGGATCTTGCGAATCGTTGACGATCTCCCGAGCGCGTGGGAAGCCTTGGAGCAGTTGGGTGAGCAGGTCAGCCAACACTACTGGGAGGAATTCCAGACCCATGGACGCGGTCAATTTCAGCTTGTGAACGAGACTGCTCGCCGTCTCGGAAATCATAAGCGATATGCGGCTGCTCTGGATTTGATGGCGATGTATTCCCATGGCGGCAAGGTCAAGCTGGATCCTGAGCTAATCCTGGATCTGATTGATGCCTTTTCGTCCGAGGATCCTGAGACCGGAGTTCTTTCGCAGTACGATATCGGTGCCTTACTCGATTATGTCGAACGAGACGACGCGATCGACGTGCAGCGGCTTGGGCTTTTGCAGTGGAACCTGCTCCCTGCTTTAGACGAGTCTGCGAGCATCCGAGCGCTTGAGTCTTTGTTGGCTGGTTCAGCTGACTTCTTTGTCCAGATGATCAGCTTCCTCTATTGCAGGGGCGATGAGGAGGAGGAACCCAAGGTCCCTGAAAATGTTTCCTCGAACGCGTGGCATCTCCTGGACCGCTGGACGATGATCCCGGGATCTAAGCCCAACGACGGAATCGTTGACGAGACCGCACTGTTTCAATGGGTCGAGGACGTTCGCCGGCTTCTCGAGGAATCAGGTCGTCTCGACGTTGGAGAGGCCCATATCGGTATAGTTCTCGCCCGGGCCAAGATTGATGCCCAAGACTCGATCTGGCCATGCGTCCCAGTGCGAAATTTCCTCGAGGGCCAGAGTAGCGAAGTGATCAACCGGAATTTCAAGGACGGTATCTTCAACAAGCGAGATGCTACATCGCGTAGCTTGACGGAGGGAGGCGAACAAGAGCGAGTACTTGCGAAGGAATACCGCGACTACGCCGCCGAGCTTGTCGATGAGTGGCCCAAGACCGCACGGCTCCTGCGTGAGGTTGCCAAGGGGTACGAAGACGATGCGCGCGGGCATGATGAAGAAGCTCAAAGAATTCAGGAAGGGTTCGGGCTGAGGTAGGTGATTTTGGGCTTAATGAACACCGTGCCGACGCTCATGGTAAGTGAAGGAACAGCCTCGTTTAACCTCTGGTTTCGACTGCTGTAGGCGCGAATTCTTGCGACCTCTTTTGCGAATTCTTCGCATCAGGGTCGGTTTGGCCCACGGTGAAGGCTCCTTTGACTTGCGAGAACGCTGGGTTGGAGGGCTTTGTCTTGTCCGTATCCGTTCAAACCGTGCGGAACGCCCTGGCGAAAGGGCGGCCTTATTGGCGTGAGTCGTAGATTCAGGCAACGGGTACTGCGGGGTCCATACCTGCGGTTGGTATCCGGCTCGATCTTGGAAGTGCGCGTACGGGTTGCTGCGGGCGGCTCTGAACCGCAGAATCTTTCGGTGGGGACCTTCCGGCATCCCGTGTCGTGTTAGTCCCGTCAGAATTGGCAAGAGGGGTGTGGACAGTGTCCACACATTGGCCTTCGGACTGGGCCGTACCTAGGCCGGACTGGCCCGGATTGCCGATGTTTCCGCGGGATCCCAGTGTTTGCAAGGCCTGGAATCCCGTTCGGGTCCCACCTCGGGCACGGCATACCCCCTCGTCAGTGGGGGTTTTTGCTTTAACGTGTTGACAATTGTTGACAGGAACCTCTGTTGTTGTGCCGACTGTCGCGTGGCCGCCGGTTGGCCTGTTCAGTTGTGAGGGAGCGGACTCAGTGTCTTGGCTGTCGGGCGTTCCGCTTGCTGGGTTGTCGGGTGATTCAATCCTCCGTTCCGGGTGTTTTGGCGGCCCTTGTTGGCCGTTCACTTCTTCATGGTTCCCGCGAGTACGGATGACATGACTTTCAGCAAAATTATTTTTCAGCATCCGGACATCGTTGCTCCCTGCTGAGATCTGACGCGGTGCATTTGTCCGGCCAAAGGGGGTGTGGGCATTGTCCACACTTAAGTCTGCTTTATGGCCGGGCATGATCGTTCCGGATTTCTTGCACACACAACTTTCATTGATGAAAGTCGTCGTCAACGACATGACGGTTCTTGATCGGATCGCACCTTCACAGCACAGCCGATCGTCTTGTGGATGATGAAGGTGTCTCATTGGTCTCGGAACGCGCTGAGGCCGGCGACGACGTGTCCTGGTCGATCGTTTTGGTGCCGGAGGCGGGATGCGTGACCAGATGGGTACTGTGGTGGTTTGGGCGAAGAGGATGTGTTCGCGCATGTCGCTGGCGAGTTATCACGCTTTGATGGGGCAGTTTCACCCGATGGGACTGCCCCCGGTTTTGTTGACTCCTTGACCTAGCGAGCTTGTGCTCGTGGAAGGATGTTGACCATGCCCACAGCTTATGGGGCGGAGTTCCGCCAGGACGTTATTGATGTGGCCCGCAAGGGCGAAGCGCCGCTGGCGCAGATTGCGAAGGATATTGGGCTGTCAGTCACGACGCTCAAGCGTTGGATTGCCATTGCCGAACGTAAAGATTCCGGGACCGTCCCGGCAAACGGTGATTCGGCCGAGATGCGGGAGTTGAAGAAGCGGAACCGTCTGTTGGAGCAGGAGAACGAGATTCTGCGCCGGGCCGCTGCGTATCTGGCCAGGGACATCAACCCAAAATGATCTACCCGCTGGTCACGGATCTTGCCGCCGTCGGTGTTTCCGTGGCGGTGACCTGCAGGGTATTGGGATTCAGCAAGCAAGGCTATTTCCGGTGGAGGTCCAGCCCGGTAATGGAACGGGACTGGGTCGATGCGCACCTCGTCAACGCCGCCCTGGACATCCACTCGGACGACCCGGCGTTCGGGTACCGTTTCATCGCCGACGAACTTTAACGGAAGGGCACCACGGCGGGTGAGAACAGGGTCCAGCGCAACTGCAGGGACCACGGCATCTGGTCGGTGTTCGCAAAGAAACGCAGCCTGAACCGAAACCGGGACCACCTGTTCACGACGGTCTGGTCGAACGGGACTTCACCGCCGGGACGCCGAACGAACTGTGGCTCACAGACATCACCGGACACCCCACCGCCGAGGGCAAGCTCTACCTCTGCGCGGTTAGGGATGTCTATTCCGGACGGATCGTCGGGTACTCGATGGACTCGCGGATGAAGTCGTCTCTCGCCGTGGCAGCACTGGAGAACGCGGTGCGCTCACGCCGTCTGGCAGGGACAGTGGTGCATTCGGATCGTGGGTCCCAGTTCAGGTCTCGCCGGTTTGTCGAATCGCTCCGTCATCATGGACTCTCCGGCTCGATGGGCAGGGTCGGGGCGTGCGCGGACAACGCCGCGATGGAATCGTTCTTCTCGCTGCTGCAAAAGAACATCCTGGACCGTCAGCTGTGGACTACCAGACAGGACCTCCGGCTGGCCATCACGACCTGGATCGAACGGACTTGCCACCGCCGGCGACGGCAAAGACGGCTGGGAAAACTTAAGCCCATCGAATATGAAACAACCGGACCGCGCTCACAGCGGCCTAAGTCCCCGAGCCAACAAAAGCCGGGGCAGTCCTCCGTCGGGTGCGATGCCTTTGCTTTCCCTGTAGCGCCTTGAGTGGATGGTCGCTGTTTCACGGAGATCGCGAAAGTAGCAAAGCCCCAACGTGAAGAGGGCACCGCCGGCAAAGATGACAGGAATGACGGCCGCCCAAAATGGAAGCTTCACGGCGGCGAGGATAAGCGACAGGACGAAGAGTGCCTGATAGTCAGCCATCACGGCTTTGATGGGCGCAGGCGCCGCACGGAAAACGCGCCAATGGAGTCGGGGACTTCTGATGGTTGCTCCCTGCTTGTTGGCTTGGGTTTGATGAGCCTGCGGCACCTGCTTCGACCGCATCGGAGGGAAGCCGCCATTCCTGGATGGGCGCTTCCGCAGCCATCTGTGGCCACGTCCGGAGCAGCCTGATCGATCAGTGAGAATGGAGCCATGGTAAACAACGCCGTGCTGTTCAGGGAACGGCAGTGGACCTATTGAGGGCAGGAGGTCGTGTTGGCTAAGTTGAAAACCTTCACTGTGGTCGAGCTGATGGGGGCCGGCTTTGATGGATTCGTGCCGTTCGCCAGGATCAAGCAGCAGTACTCCCCAAGTGATGGTGGGATACCGCGATCACCTGGTGTCTATGTTGTCGTCCGGCCCAGCACCGATCATCCGGAGTTCATCGCAAAGGGATTCGGGGGCACCCACAAGGCCAGGAAAGCGAACGTGCCTGTCGCTGAGCTCGAGGCCAAGTGGGTGGCGGGCGCATCTGTTGTCTATATCGGCAAGGCAAGCCAGAGATCGAAACTCGACGGCTTGTGGGGCCGCATCGATGAGTATGCGAAGGCAGGGCGCCCAGGTATGACTCACAACCACAGCGGCGGTGAACGCATCTGGCAGCTGGCCGATGCGCGTGACCTGCGGGTGGCCTGGAAGGTCGTGGCCGATCGGACCGAAAAGAAACTCGAAGAAGCCATGATTTCGGCCTTTGTGGAGCGGTATGGAAGGCTGCCGTTCGGCAATCGAAGTTCCACGTAGGTCCCGCCTGCTGCCACGTCCAGTGGAGTGTTGTGTCGGCCGGCAGCTACACCCGGTCGAACGAGATGGCGAAATGGTTGGGGGCTTGATCTGTCGCAAGCGCCCAGGCCCACCCGGGCAGTGCTGCTGTAGCGGCGAAAAACCCATCCAACGATAGGTCGAAGGACCAGAGGGTTCCGCGGCCGAGGGCGGACGTTGGTGGGCTTTCTGGCCACAAGAACACGCAGGACAGTTGCCAGATTGCCGGGTTTTCGTCGGAGGTCTCGATGAATTGCCGGGTGAGGTCCACCATGAACGCTATCGTGTCGGCGTGATCTGCTGGGCCGAACTGGGCGAGAACGCCGTCGCCGTCTTCCTGGGCAGGAGCTGCGTCCGTTGCCGGCACTGCAGCGAACTGCCTGAATACATCAAATACCGTGCCAGGACTTGGCGGGAGGCCTGCTATGCCATTGGGGGTCTTTTCAGCCAACTGCATCTCCAACTGGGCACGGGATTCGCTGATCAACATGGCTTCATTATCCGGACTCTTGAGTCGACGCTACGAACCGGTTCCAGCGACCCGTGCCAAGGACCAGTTAGAACGGCTTGACCATCTCCGCGACGTACCACTTGTTGTCGACGTACCTCAAAGTGAAGGCGCCACCGGACTGGCCGGGCGTGGTCTTCCCGTTCATGCTTATTTGCAGGTCATCGCCTTCGATCTTTGCCGTGTCGTCTTTTACTTCGACGTTGGCGGGATCGAAGGTGAATTTTGTTTCGTAATTCATGAGGTAGACCAAAGCAATAGTGTTTAGCAGATCATTCGCATCTTTCTGGGCCATGCCCGGACGCATACGCTTGTGCGCTTCGGGGAAATGACTTTCCGGATACTGCAGGCCCTTCTTGACGAAGTCGGGAGTCTCTTTCTTGACATCGGCGAGGAAGGCCTCGAACTCTTTCACTGCCTCCATAGAGCTCTTGCCCCCACTGAGACCATCCAGGAAGCCGGGAGAGTTCGGGGCAGAACAGCCGGCCAGAAGCACGATCACGGACAGAATCATCGTCGCGAATAAGTGCCCGGTCCTCGGTATCCCGATCGGAAACAGCTGCTTTCCCGCCATTGTGCCTCCACCCCTGAGTTCCAACTTGTACGGGAACCATAGCCCGCCGACAGGGTGGTACAAAGGGCGCCGCCAGAAATGTCACAGGTTTGGGTGACAAGTTGCCGACTCATTCGTACCGTGAGGCGATAAGTGGGGGATGATCAACATATCCCACTCTCACTGTTCGCATCACCTCCGCTTGGCCATGAGTAGGGCAACGTCACGACAAGTGCCGAAGCCCGTCACAGCAGCCCCTCAAACCCATGGAGTTCAACGCGGTGAGCTTCAAGGGTTCGGAATGGTTGCATCAGCCTTCAGCAACTTTGCCTGTCCTGTGAGGCGTCTTTGTCATTGAGACTGTTTTCGTTGACGTTGCTTACGTAGGCGTATTCAGTGTAGAGCGTGCCCGTTTTGACGAAATTTGCTTTATAGGGGTGAGCTTCGTGCCGCGTTTTCAGCCATAAATCAAAACCCTTCTGGCCTTGCGTGATGAAAGCTTCTTCCCATTGCCGAGAGCTTCATCTCTACCAATGCTGCCGGTCCTGTCTTCCCAGAAGCTGAAATCAAATCACTAATCGCCGATATTTCGTCCTCAGTCAACCGAACATTCATCATGGCATTGATCCGGTCAACCAGTTTTGGCAGGATGTCATTCCCGTCCTTCAACTCGCTGGCCGTGATTTTCGAACTCTCGACCAGCGCATCACACTCTTTGACATCGGCTTTGGTAACGAGGCTCTGCTTGCCAGTAGGAGCGACCGACGAAGATGGTTGAGTATTGCCAGCTATGGGCTGGTTTTCGGGAGCAACCGGCTTCTGCGGCAGCAAGCCAGTGGGGTTTTGCAGTGTCGTCACCACCGCGTTTATGAGGCCTGCAGCCAGAACGCCAGCGGTTGCGATCATGGCTAGAAATGTCACAACTTTGGGTGACAAGTTACCGACTCATTCACGCAAAGTGGCGACAAGCGGCCGCAATCAACATATTCTGCTCTCACCGTTCGCATCGCATCCGATCGGCAAAGGGTAGGACTACGGCGTGAAAGTGCCGCAGTCCAACGTACGGGGGCGCACATGAAATCTAATGAGGAACAAACTGCAGACCGGAATGCGCCTGTTGGTTTGGCTTACGGGAACACCCATGGACGGCTGGGGAAGCCGATACAGTCACGAAGGACGATGCTTGGTGTTGGAATGGCGGTACTGCTCCTTGTGGCAGGCTGCTCTTCACCGGGTTCCGGAAGCGGCACCAACGAATTTGCCCAACCCCAGGCAGGGAACGGTTCCGGGCCGTCGGTGCCGACAAATCCAGCCCTGGCCAGTTGTGCGCTTGCCGCTGCAGAGGTCCAGACGGCACTTGAGCCTTGGCTGGGACCGGGTGAGGTTGCCATTGATCTTGGTGACACTCGAACAGGGAATAATCAATGCTCCTATACTTTGCCCAAAGGTTCGTTGACGCTGAGCGGCGATGGCCGGAAGGTTCTGAACGGCTCCTTTGAGCCAAGCTTTGTGATACACCGCTACCGGTACGACGATGATTCAGGCGTTGTGCACAGCATGGGCATCTACAACGTGGATCGGGACTTCGGGGGAAGGACGCCTAAGGCGGTATTCGATTCCGTATCCATTGCTGTCCGGGACGTTGAGAAGGCTGCTGGTACCGACAAAGGTGTCCAATTTCTTTGGTCGGAGGACGGCGGCCTGGTGACAGACGGGCGATCAGATGTCTACGTCGCGGGTCCCGGTGACTACTGGTACACAGCCGGCATTGGCGGGATGAAGCCTGACTATTCGTACGCGTCTTCACTTATCGAGCTGGGCAAGATGTTGTTCACCAAAGGTGGATCCGGAACTTCGAACATTCCTACCACCTCAGTTCCACCGACAGCCGGGACGGTCGACACTTCTGCGCAGGGCGCCGCTCCTGCACTGGATGCAGCACTGCCAGCCCTGCCGGTTGACGGCTTGCGAGCCAAGATGGCCGGCACCTGGACGGGCGCAGTTACAGGGGACTCCTCTAAATACACCGTCAAAGCGACCATACGGGAATCAAGTGGGGTACTTACGGCCGACGTTGAATACCCTGAGCTCAAATGCTCAGCCACGTGGACGGAAGTCCTTGTCAGTGGGAGCGCAGTGTCCGTCAAGGAAAAGCTGAAGTCAGGCAAGTGCCTCGACAACGTCACTATCGGCTTGACGTTGAACGAACAAACGATCTCTGCCTACTTCGTTGGTAGTCCGGGCAAAACCATTCAAGCCGAACTGAGTCGTGGGTAGGGGACCTGTCTTGCGATCCCATGGCCCGTCAGCGCCTCACCCGACGACGATAGGTATCCAGTGAAGAAGCAGTTCCTGGTAATCGGTTCTGCAGTAGTCGTATCCATGCTTCTGTTGCTGGCATTCTGGATCGTCAACCCGCTGGGCTGGGGCCAGGAAGCCAACGGTCAAGCGGGGCCAACACAGACTGCTTCACCGACCCCATCCAACGAACAGGAAGCTGACGCCCAGGCGGCAGCGGAAGCGTTGTCCCGGCTGACTGAAAGTCCTTCAGAAGGCATTTCGGCACAGACCAGGCAATCGTTCAACGCAGAGGTGGCGTTGCCTGCTGGGTCGAAGCTGGCACCAGAAGTGTCCACATGGGCGCCAGACGGCATTGGGGGAGGAACGATGAACGTCGTCATGACTGTTCCTGGGCAAGCCGACTCCCGATATGTAGCCGTGATGGTCAAAGAGGACGGTGCGTGGAAGCTCCTGGGAACAATGGAGCAGAAGGAAGGGGCGGAAACACCATGAAGGGCGTGCGTGTCATGAGTTCGGTCCTGGCCGCGGCACTTACCTTGGGCATTGTTGTATCGGTTGGTTCGCCGGCCCGTGCTGATGAACCGGCTTCGTGGACGAGCTCTTGCAATGTCCCCGGTTTGGCTTTCGCGCCAGTCATTTCGAAAGATCAGGACAACTCGCGGACTCCCGTCAAAGTGCGCGCTGACGCCCGCGGCAAATATGTCCCCATTGTCTATGTCCACGGGTGGACTGGTGCGAGCACCCACAATGAGGCCGCCAAAGGGGCGTTCTCAGCCAAACCCGATCTGCTGACGTCCAAAATCGGTACGGCCGCTCCTACACGCACGCTTATCGGCAACGTGCAGGATCTTGGTGGAACAGCGGTATTTACCTTTGACTACGAAAAGTACGCTTCCCGTTGGGTCACTGACAGCAATATAGGACGTCCACTGGCCGATGCCCTGAACTGCCTGTACGACAGGAGCGGGGAAAAGGTGATCGTGGTGGCCCATTCCATGGGCGGGCTGGCTACGCGCCAGGCACTCGGGCTGGGTGGGAGTGCATTGGCGGCGAAAGTCAGCCAGGTGATCACTTTCGGGACGCCAAATACAGGATCGATCGGAGCTGCCGTAGCTGCGCTGGGTGTCGAAGCCGCGGGCCTGACAAATGTGACGATGTTCGTTTTCCGGATGTGGCTTTCCTATTGTGGGAAGCTGAAGTCCGAGGACCTCAACCGGTCCGACTTGTTGTGTGCGGCGTTTTTGCCTGCATGGCTGTTGTCGTTCGATTCGGAAGCAGCGAAGGCTCTTCGGAGCGGCTCCCAGCAGCTCCGGGATTTGCCTCCGTGGCCTTCGGGCTTGCCCGTGCATTCGCTCGCCGGAGCGGCTCAGTTCACCCTCGTTGGCCAGGGATTCTTCAAACAAGAGATACAGGGCGAGGCGGGCGTAGGCGACATCGTTGTGGACTTGGGATCAGCCCAGGCAGGGGCAACCACGAAGAAACAAGCTGCCTGTTCTTATGAAATGGAAGGGTACACGAACGTCTTCAATGGTATCCGTACTGACTGGTTGGGTATTGCAACCAAGAATGAGGTCTCGCGGTCGTTCGTAAACCTGCTGACACAACCCATACCCTGCTTTCACGGAAACCTGATGCGCAATATGGACCTCGCCCTTGAACAGCTAGGTTACATAGCCGACGACGTGCAATCACGCATACCGACCACGAAGGTCGTGACGATCCGCCCATGGGTTGACGGATCAGAGGCAAACCCCAACCGCGTTATCGACGGCAGGACGGCGAAAAAGGCCTTTTGCAGCGGATCCAATGTTGCAGGCCGTGCTGATGCCTTTCGGTGTTTCGTTGACCAAGGCGTCCACGATCCGTGCCTGCAAAATCCAGCAAAGATCACCGAGTATTTGTGCTACTTCGGATTGGAGAAAGTTCTCATCCAAAACGTACGTGCTGACTCCACGCGCGTACCGAGTACTACTGCCCCGGAACAGAGCTCACCATTTCTTGTGACGCTTGCCGACGGAACAGTGTGCCGTACGTCGTCAGGGGCAGGGCCGCCGGCCATCCAGGGTTACCCCTATTGGGCGGGTAGTTGCAGCGGTCCCCACTCAGGAATCTGGCGGGCCAGGGATGCCGATCGCGGAGCGAATCCTATGTCTGGCCTATTGGATAAGACATCCTCGGGTACGTGGCACATAGCCATTGAAGAAGATGCCAAGTCCGGAAAAGTAACGTTGTATCCAGTGGCCCTGGCATATCGCTAAGGGCGACGCTGTCACCACTTTGCTATCGGGAAGGTGATCGAAAGCCACGGTCGTAGCCTGCTCAAAATGGACCCCTGTCCGGACTCTTCCGGTCAGGGCTTCCGGTGTTTGCCATGGTTGTGCCGTTGGCATTGTGTGCAATCCGAAGGATCTGCAGCGGCGCGGAGATTTTGTGCTCGGGTCCTTCCACTGTTCGCCTCAGCTACACGAGCGACGAGAAGTTCGACTATCTGCGCTGATGTCGCCCGTCCATTCATGCAACTCCGATTGCACGCTATCGGGCAAATAAACGCGCATGATTTGAGCATTGATTTGCACTAAGTCGAGCGCTCATACCTAAGAGGCGGAATATCCGCCCAGACCTTAAGAATCTGAAGCACCAAGGTGCACTGCTGCGTCAATGGCCAGGCCCAATAGATTTCAATTATTCTTTCAAACCCTGTGAGCGGACGAAGATGACCTCATCATGACCAATTCACTTCAATTACCACAAGCAGACCACCGAATGACAAAGTACATCTACGTTGCCATTGCTGTCAGCACCCTTGCCGGGCTGATATTCGGTTACGATATCGGAATCTCAGGGGTGCTGGTGGTTTCGTAGCCAATGACTTTCGCCTGGACAGCCTTCTGAAAGGCGCAGTGGTTCGCGACGTCATCGCTGCCTTCGCCAGGCAACGCAGCAGAGTCGATAGGGCCGGCGAACGCGATACGTGTGCCGTCGTCGCTCCACACCGGGGCGCCGGCACCGAAGGCCTGCGTCGTGACCTGCTCGGCTTCGCCGCCGCCGACCGGCAGAACCCAAATCTGAGGCGGCCTATCCTGGGCGCGCAGGAAGGCCAGACGCGTCCCATCCGGGCTCCACCTCGGTGAGGAGTCACCGGTTCCTCGGGTCAACCGGCGCGGTTCGCCGCCCCCGGCGGCCACGAGCCACAGCGAGCGTTCGTCGCGGTCCTCGGCGCGGTTGGTGCTCTTCAGAACATAAGCGATGCTGCCGCCATCCGGCGACAGTGCAGGCTGCTCTGGAAGCTGCGTGGCAACGAGGTCACCAATGCTTACACGTTGTTGTGCCATCGTGTGGGACTCCTGTTCAAGAGGTACGTTGTGCGGGGCCTGGCTTGGGGCGCCCCCACCAATCGGGTTCGAATGGTAGGGGCGCCCGGTCGTCTGGGAGCCTGGCGCTATGGCAGAACTACACGCGCCGGGCTGCGAATGCGCCGTTGTGGAGCAACGTGGATCGTCCGTCCGGGCCGAGTCCGAAGGCGATGTCCCAGGTGTGGTTGCCGGTGACGGAGTCATCGATTGGCAGGAAGCGGTGCTCGGCGATGGGGGCCAGCGCCGTACGGAGGATCTCGCCACCATGGTTCATTTCCAGGAACAGCCCGGCGCCGTCAGTACCTACGACGTAGCTGGTGTCGCCTTGTTCGTAACTGCCGACGTAGAGCGATGCGTCCACGGCCAGGGATGGATCAGCCACCGGTCGGGCAGGTTTGGCAACGCCGAGCCAGTCACGGAAGATCGTGGAGAAAGCAGCGTCGGCGAACGGGTATCCGCTGGATGGGTTGTTGACTACGGTTGCCACCGACACACCCAGCTCCGGGACCCAGAGCAGGGTGGATGATCCGTGTTCGGTAGTTCCGGAATGCCCGAAGATCTCGGTTCCGTCCCAGATCTTCTTGTAGGGACCGAGGCACCAGGAGTCAGCGAACACCTTGGACGGTACCGATACCTGGGGTGTTTGCATGGTGGCCACGGCCTGTTCCGAAAGCAGGGTGGTGCCGTCGGCGGCCTTGCCACCGCGAAGGAAGATCTGCCCGAACCGGGCCAGATCCCGGGCAGTCGTGGCAAGAGTACCGCCGTCCGGCCCCGAGCCCCGGTACTGGCTCCAAGGGCGGACCACCTCGGGGGTGTGGCCAACGGACGCCGGGTGGTAGGCCAGGTCCTCGAACAAGGACACTGATTCGGTCAAACCGGCGGGCCGGAGCAACCTGTCCCTCAAGGCCTCATCCCAGCATTGCCCGGTCATTCGCTCCACCAGCAGCCCGGACACCGCCGTCGAGGCGTTGCTGTATCCGTATGCGGTGCCGGGCGGGAAGGTCAACGGAATGTCACCGATGAAACTGACGTATTCGGCAACGCTGTCGTCGTTGCGGGACGTGTACACGTAGGGTCCGTTGTCCAGGCCGCTGGTCATGGACATCAGGTGCCGTGGGGTGATGGTCCGCCATTCTTCTCCGGCGGCCAGCCGAACCTCGGGGAGGTACTCGGTCACCGGGGTGTCCAGGTCGATCAGCCCTGCATCGACCAACTGCATCACGAGCACAGCGGTGTACACCTTGGTGGTGGAACCGATCTGGAAGATCGTGTTCTCTGTGACGGGAATGCCCAGCTCGGCGTTGGCAACACCGGAACTGGCCTGCCAGACCTGATCGCCCTGGGCGATGGCGATCTGCGCGCCGGTGACGTCGTATTCCGGGCGAAGGCGGTCGCACAGATCCTGCAGGTCTGAGGCGGTAAATTTGGTCATTAAATTCTCCATATCAGTAGGGAGGTCAGCGGCGGCGAGCTGTGAAAGGGCCTATGTGCAGCAGCGTGGATCGTCCGTCCGGGCCGAGCCCGAAGGCGATGGCAGGGGTCTGGTTCCCTGTGGCGGAGCCGGTTGGCAGGAATCGGTGCTCGCCGATCGGAGCCAGCGCCCGGCGCATGATCGTACCGCGCATGTTCATCTCCAGGACGAGTCCGGTCTCATTGGTACCGACGACGTAGCTGGTGTCGTGCTGTTCGTATTCGCCGATGTAGAGCGATGGGTCCACGGCCAGAGTCGGATCAGCCACGGGACGGGCCGGTTTGGAGAGGCCGAGCCAGTCAGAGAAGATCGTGGTTAAGGCGGCGTCAGCGAACGGGTAGCCGCTGGATGGGTTGTTGGCCACGGCGGCCAACGAAACACCCAGTTCCGGGCACCAGAGCAGCACGGATGCTCCGTGCTCGGTGCCTCCGGGATGCCCGAAGATGTCGATCCCGTCCCAGGTTTTCTGGTGGGGACCGAGGCACCAGGAGTCAGCGAACACCTTCGACGGTACCGAGACGTGTGGTGTTTGCATGGTGGCGACGGCCTGTTCGGAGAGCAGGGTGGTGCCGTCGGCGGCTTTGCCACCGCGCAGGAAGATCTGTCCGAACCGGGCAAGATCCCGGGCTGTGGTGGCGAGGGTTCCACCGTCCGGGCCTGAGCCCCGGTACGGACTCCAAGGGCGGACCACCTCGGGGGTGTGGCCGACGGATACCGGGTGGTAGGCCAGGTCCTCGAACAAGGACATTGACTCGGTCAAACCGGCGGGCCGGAGCAACCTGTCCCGCAGGGCCTCATCCCAGCATTGCCCGGTGATTCGCTCTACCAGCAGCCCGGACACCGTCGTCGAGGCGTTGCTGTATCCGTGCGCGGTGCCGGGTGGGAAGGTCAAGGGAATGTCGCCGATGAAACTGATGTACTCGGCAACGCTGTCGTCATTGCGGGAAGTATGCGCGTACGGTCCGTTGTCCAGGCCACTGGTCATCGACATCAGGTGGCGTGGGGTGATGGTCCGCCATTCTTCTCCGGCTGCCAATCGGACGTCGGGGAGATACTCGGTCACCGGGGTGTCCAGGTCGATCAGCCCGGCATCGACCAGCTGCATCACTAACACGGCGGTGTAGATTTTGGTGGTGGAGCCGATCTGGAAGATCGTGTGCTCGGTGACGGGAATGCCGAGCTCGGCGTTGGCCACACCGGAACTGGCCTGCACTACTTGCTCGCCCTGGGCGATGGCGATCTGCGCGCCGGTGACGTCGTGTTCCGGGCGAAGTCGGTCGCACAGGTCCTGCAGGTCCGCGGCCGTAAAGTCAATCATCAAATTCTCCAGTTCAGTTGAATACCGCAAGCTCTCGGGTATCCGAGAGCTTGCGGGGAGGTCAGCGGCGGCGAGCTGCGAATGCGCCGTTGTGCAGCAACGTGGATCGTCCGTCCGGGCCGAGCCCGAAGGCGATGTCCCAGGTGTGGTTGCCGGTGACGGAGTCATCGATTGGCAGGAAGCGGTGCTCGGCGATCGGTGCCAGGGCAGTCCGCAGGATCTCACCACCCTGGTTCATTTCCAGGAACAGCCCGGCATCGTCGGTACCGACGATGTAGCTGGTGTCGTGCTGTTCGTATTCGCCGACGTAGAGCGATGCGTCCACTGCCAGGGTGGGATCGGCCACAGGGCGGGCCGGTTTGGCAACGCCGAGCCAGTCACGGAAGATCGTGGTGAAAACGGCGTCGGCGAACGGGTAGCCGCGGTGTGGGGTGTTCACTACCGTCGCCACCGACAGATCCAGTTCCGGGACCCAGAGCAGGGTGGATGATCCGTGGGAGGTGGTTCCGGAATGCCCGAAGATCTCGGTCCCGTCCCAAGTTTTCTGGTAGGGACCGACGCACCACGAATCAGCGAACACCTTCGACGGCACCGATACCTGCGGAGTCTGCATGGTGGCCACAGCCTGTTCGGAAAGCAATGTGGTGCCGTCGGCCGCTTTGCCACCGCGAAGGAAGATCTGTCCGAACCGGGCCAGATCACGTGCAGTGGTAGCCAGCGTAGTGCCAGCCGGGCCAAGGCCCCGGTACGGGCACCAGGGGCGCGCCACTTCGGGGGTGTGACCGACGGATACCGGGTGGTAGGCCAGGTCCTCGAACAAGGACACTGATTCGGTCAAACCGGCGGGTCGGAGCAGCTTGTCGCGCAGGGCCTCATCCCAGCATTGCCCGGTCATTCGCTCCACCAGCAGCCCGGACACCGTCGTCGAGGCGTTGCTGTATCCGTACGCGCTGCCAGGTGGGAAGGTCAACGGAATGTCGCCGATGAAACTGATGTACTCGGCAGCACTGTCGTCATTGCGGGACGTGTCCGAGTATGGTCCGTTGTCCAGGCCGCTGGTCATCGACATCAGGTGCCGTGGCGTGATCTTCCGCCATTCTTCTCCGGCGGCCAACCGGACGCCGGGTAGGTACTCGGCCACCGGGGTGTCCAAGTCGATCAGCCCGGCATCGACCAACTGCATCACCAGTACGGCGGTGTACACCTTGGTGGTGGAGCCGATCTGGAAGATCGTGTTCTCTGTGACGGGAATGCCGAGCTCGGCGTTGGCAACACCGGAACTGGCCTGCCAGACCTGATCGCCCTGGGCGATGGCGATCTGCGCACCGGTGACGTCCAGTTCCGGGCGAAGGCGTTCGCACAGATCCTGCAGGTCCGCAGTAGTAAAGTTAGTCATCAAATTCTCCATATCAGCTGGCCGCAGCGGCGAGTTCTTCGGCGGACAGTGCAGCCTCGGGTATGCGATAGTTTGTGGGCGGTTCGACGTTCATCAGATGCCGGACGAAATAGTCCCATCGACGCCGCGTCACGTACTGGCGGCGGCCGTAGAAGGAGTGTTCAACTCCCGGAACGATGAGCAGGTCGAAGTCCCTGTTGGCCTCGATCAGGGCATCAACGAGCCTCATGGTCAGATGAGGAGTGACGTTGTCGTCCATGTCGCCGTGAACCAGCATGAGTTTGCCGGTGAGGTTGGCTGCGAGTTCGGTATTGGATAGCCGGGCACCAGCTTCCGGGTCATAAGGGCCATCATAGATTTCGGCCCAGCCGGCAATGTAGAACCGATTGTCGTGGTTTCCGGCTTCGGCCACTCCGACCCGGTAGAAATCAGGGAATGTCAGCAACGCGCGCGCCGTTGCGAAGCCGCCGCCGGAGAGTCCGAAGATGCCCACCCGATCCAGATCGAGCCAGGGCCGCTCGGTTCCGAGCTGTTTCAGCGCGGCGACGTGATCCTCGAGACCGCCTGCACCCCCCATGTTTCGCCAGGAGTAATCGTGAAAGGCTTTGTCCCGTCCGGGAGTGCCGCGGCCATCGATTGCGAAAACGGCGAAGCCCAGGGCAACCATGGCTTCTGATTCGCTGGCATAGCCGCCTTGGTCGAAACCTGGACGAACCCGATGGATCTGGGGGCCAGGATAGGGGTGGTCGATCACGGGGTAGCTCTTGGTGGGGTCGAATCCGTAGGGTTTGTGGAGGACACCGAAGATCTCGGTGACTCCGTCCGCGGCGAGGGCCCGGATCCGCTCGGGCGCGGTCCAGCCGGCGGCCAACAGCCGGGTGATGTCAGCTCGTTCCAGTTCCATCACAACCGTGCCGTTCCGGTCCCGCAGGGTGATCGTTGGCGGGGTGTTCACGGTTGAGGCGGAGTCTACGAACCATTGGCCGGCGGGGTCCGTCGATACCTCGTGATCCAGGTGATCGTCGGTGAGTCGGGTGAGTTCTCCGCCGTCCAGGCTGACCTTGACCAGCGTCCGGCAGTACGGATCATTCGGGACCAGCCCTGAGACAGTAAGGTACGCAACCCGTTCTGTCTCATCGACATGCAGGATCTGCTGGACCGCGAGTTCGCCTTTGGTGAGCTGCTCTACCGGTTCGCCGGTGGCGAGGTCGTACCGATAGAGGTGTCCCCACCCGTCGCGTTGTGAGTACCACAAGGCCTCCTGCCCGCCGGCCAGAACCTTCACCAACGGAGGACCGACTTGAGCGGGCTCCACCCGGGTGCTGTCTGACTCCGTGATCAGCGTGCGCAACTCGCCTGTGGCTGGGTCCAAGGCAACCAGCCGCAAGGTGAGTTGATCACGTGCGGTGTCAAGGTGGTACACAGTCGCGCCGTCCGCTGCCCACCACGCTACGGCGGTGAGAAGCGGGCTGGCGTACTCCAGATTGAAGGTCCCGGCACCTCGAACAACAGACCGGGCCGCGACGTCCAGCACCACCCACTCAGCCTGTGGCAGGGGTTCGCCGGGGAGTGCGTAGCGGTAGCTGTGCAACCGGGGACGGCTGCCATCGGCGGGCACCGACTCCACCAGATGCATCCACTCAACCGGGCGTTGGTCGATTTGATGAGTCAGAATCCGGGAGGAGTCCGGGGACCACATCAGCCGAGGACGTTCGCGCAAACCCAGTTTTGCCAGTCGGAAGCGCGATCCTATGGAGTCTGCGTCGCAGGCATAGCTCAGATCCGCTGAACCGTCGGTGGTGATGGCGGTCTCTTCGTCGGTGTCGACTGAACGGACCCACACGTTGTGATCGCGCCGGAAGGCAACCCATTTACCGTCGGGTGAGGCCACTCCAGACTCGTCCGACTGGGCGGGCCCCGTTTTCCGCGTGCACGATCCGTCCGCCGGCTGATAGCGCCAGCGGCTGTCGAATGCGCCGAATTCGATGGCGTCGTCTGTGACTTCGACGGATCGGAACGGAAGCGCATATGGCTTCACCATCTGATCGGCTGCCGCGGATAATACGGTGGCCAGGCGTTCGTGATCGAACGCCTGGGATTTGGTCGCGGTGGCAGGATCGATGAGGACGAACTCGCCGCCCCGCTCGGTATCTACCCGGTAGGTGAACCGGCCCGTGTCACCGATCCACTCTGGGGAAACCTTGGACCGCAACACCAACTCCGGACGATGGTGTCCCAACAGTCGCTCTGCCCTGTCGTAGGCCTGGACGGGCAATGAATTCTTCAGCATCATTCTCCTTCGATGAGGGGTGAGTGTACGTAATGCATGCGTAGTGAGCGATGGGATTTCACCCATGCTTCAGGAGCTAGCGGGGGTACGGTAGCCGTCCTGCTCCACTTTCGTGGTTGATCACGGCGGTGGCCGGACACGAGTCAACCTCTCACTGTGGACGTTACGCCCCGCACCTGCCGGGTGTGTTGTAGAAATGTTCAAGACTGGACGGATTTGATTGAAGAGCCGGACAACGGTGCCGTCGCGCTGATGTGGGATTGTGTTCTGAAGCACACAATCTCGGTCATCCGCCGCAGGGTTGTGTAAAGAACTTTTCCGCAGCGCTCATGTTTGCCGCCGCGTGTGGCCGCCGGTAACCCCGATGGGCCTCTCCCACTCACTATTTCCCTCTTAGGAGAGCTCAATGTCGTCATCAAAGGTGAAACACTTCACCGGTTATCGGACCCGTCTGGGTGTCATGCTGGTCAGCGCGCTGTTGCTGGCTGGCTGTAGTGGCGGTTCGTCCGCCAACGATCCAAAGGGAAGCCCGGCGGACACCCTTGTGATTGCATCGCCAGCGCCCCCGCAGGTTCTGGTCATTTCTGGCGGCTGGGATGTCCCCTTGCAAAACGCCGTGATGGACACGGTCCTGGGCCGGGATTCGGACGGCAAATTGATCCCCCGTCTCGCGGAGTCGTGGAGTGAGCCAACACCGAATACCTTGGTGTTCAAATTGCGCCAGGGCGTGGTGTTTTCCGATGGTACGCCGATGACTGCTGAGGATGTGGCGTTCTCCTTGCAGCGGCACACCGATCCGCAGGTGGCCTCGCAGGTGGCAAGTGTTGTGGCAACGGTGGTATCGGTGAAGGCTACGGCTCCGGACGAGGTCACGGTGGTCCTGAGCAAGGGAGCGCAGACCTTCCTGGCCAACGTTCCTGTGATTTGGCAGGTGCTTCCGAAGAAGCTCGCCGAAGCTCATCCGCAGGATCTGGGAACACCTGAGGTTCCCCCGATCGGAACCGGCCCGTACAAGATCACGAACTTCTCCCTGGTGGATGGGGTGAGCCTGGAACGTAACGATAAGTACTGGGGAACAAAGGCGCCGATTGCCAAGGTGAAAACCACTGCGATCACCAGCCCGGATGCACTCCGGTTGGCCGCGACCTCTGGAGACGTGGACATAACGTATGTGGGAGCTACAGATTTCCAGAACTGGGAGTCCGTAACCAACTTCGATCTACAGAAGATCCACGGCAACGGTATCGAATCACTCTGGATGAATGTGAACGATCCGCATCTTTCCGATCTGCATGTGCGGCGGGCGATCGCCCACGCCGTGGACCGTGAGGCCGTGTTGGGGTTGTCCACTGCTGGTCACGGCCAACGAGCCGATACCATCGTCCCGCTACCGCAGCTCAAGAACCTCTTCGGCGAGGACGGCTACCAGCAGGTCGTCGACGGTATACCGCACTACGACTACGATCTCGAGGCTGCAAAGGCAGAGCTGGCGAAGTCGAAATTCCCGAACGGTTTCGAGATGACTCTCAACCATGACGCCGCTGATCCGCAAATCAATTCCCTGCAGGCCATCAAGGCTGATCTGGCCAAGATCGGAATCACCATCACGCTCAATCCACTCCCGTCGGACAAGTTTTGGGCGGGGACGATGCGACACGAGGACCTCACGCTCGGCCTGTCAAGCCTTGGTTATGTCACCGCCGACGTTGGTGAGGTATTGCCTGACCAACTGGGTAGTGTCGCTGCCCAGCCCCAGGGTTTCAACTTCTCCCAGTTCGCCAGTCCGGAGATGGACGCGAAAATCGACGACGTCCTGGGAACCACCGGCGAGGCTCGCAAGGCCGCAACTGCTTCGGTGTTGGAGACCGCAGCCGATCAGGTGCCCTACATTCCGATTGCTTACCCGGACTACGCCTGGGCATTGAGCAAGAAGTTCACGGGAACGCTCACTGTCTGGACTTTGGATCCGTTCACAACGCTCCGACCCGCGGGATCCTGAGTGTTGTCTGCATCTGGCAAAGGAACGGTGGTTTAGGTGATCATCGCCAAACTGGTAGCTCGCCGCCTGGCTGCGGCAGTGGTGGTGCTGTTCGTGCTCTCAGTCATCACGTTTGCCCTGCTCGCTTTGCCCGAGGGAGGGCCGGAAAGAGCGCTGCTCGGTAACCGGCCTTCAACCCCGGAGGTATTGGAAGCGATCCGTGCCAAGTACCTGCTGGATGAGCCATTCCTCGTGCAGTATTGGAACTGGTTCACCCACGCAATCACTGGTGACTTCGGCACCTCCATCACGGCTCGCCAGCCGGTCATGACCATGATTGGTCAGCGATTTCCCATCACAGCCACGTTGGGTATCTACGCACTCGTATTAACGGTGCTCATCGGCATTCCCGCAGGACTTGCCGCCGGGCTGCGCCGCGGGAAGCTGGTGGACAAGTCCATCACCTTGGTATCGCTGGTTTTCATGTCCGCCCCGGCCTTTGCGCTGGCCCTGCTGCTCCTGTACGTGTTTGCAGTCGCCTTGAACTGGTTCCCGGTCTACGGCATTGGCGACCTCAACCACTTCACGCTGCCGGCGATCGCGCTGGCACTTGGCCAAGCCGCGATTCTGGTGCGGCAAACCCGGGCTGCAGCGCTGGACATTGGCGGCCAGGACTACATCACCTTTGCCAGAGCCAGAGGACTTGGCAGGAGCCGGATTTGGGGTCGCTACTCACTGCGAAATTCCGCGCTTCCGATCCTGACGGTGGCCGGGCTTATCGCCGCAGGCAACTTGACGGGTGCGGTGTTTGTGGAGCAGACCTTCAGCCTGCCAGGCCTCGGCTCGTTGCTGGTTCAGGCAGTGGGACAGAAGGACATCCCCTTGGTCCAGGCACTTGTCCTGCTCGGTGGGTTGGTGATGATCCTGGCGAACTTGCTGGTGGATGTGGCCTACATGATTGTTGACCCGCGCGTCAGATATGCCACGGCGGCATGAGCATGTATCAGATGCCACATCCGATCGATGCAATGACCAAAAGAACCAAACCAAGGTCCGGAGGATCCGTATGACTGTCACTGAGACACGGTCGACCGTCAGGGGTGGTCGACGCGCCAAGCTGGCGGGCGGCCGGATGGTCACAACAATAAGTCTGGCAATACTGGTGATCATCGTCCTGGTAGCCCTCACCGGCCAATGGATGGTTCCCTTCGATCCAACCGCCCAAGACGTGAAACTAGGAGCGACCTCACCCAGCAGTGCGCATTGGCTTGGCACGGACGCACTGGGCCGGGATGTGTTGTCCCGGCTGATGGTGGCAACCCGTATTGCCTTGCTTGCTCCGGTCCTCATCGCGCTGGGAACCACCATCATTGGTACCTCGCTTGGGCTTTTGGCAGGGTATCGCCGAGGCTGGCTCGATGCCGTATTGATGCGTTTGACTGACCTGATGTACGCACTGCCTGGCCTGCTTATCTTGATCGTCATCGTGGGCATTGCCGGCAGCAGTTACGCGGTGGCCATCATCGCGCTGATCGTGCTCGGATCACCTGCCGACATACGGGTGATCCGAAGCCTCGCGTTGGGGCAGCGGGAACTCGCCTACGTAGATGCGGCCCGGACATTGGGCCTAACGAACCGCCGGATCATGTTCCGGCATCTCCTGCCTAACTTGGCGCCAACAGTGACGGCCAATCTGCTACTCAGCTTCGTTTTTGCCTTGGGGGCGCTGGCGGGGCTCTCGTTCCTGGGGATCGGGCTACCGGCCGGCACCGCAGACTGGGGGCTGATGATCCAGGAAAACCTCAAACTCCTTAACGTCAACCCGTGGGCGTCAGTCGCCCCAGCGGTGCTCATCACCATCACAGCCACTGCCGCCACCGTCCTCGGTGACGCAGTCTTCGAACGGCTCAGTGCCGGAAAGTCGGTATCACCATGACGGAACTGCTTCGAGTCCAGGGATTGTCAGTGTCCTTGGGTGGTCGGCGGATCGTCGACGACATAGATCTGACGATTGCTGCCGGTGAAACAGTGGGCTTGGTGGGCGAATCCGGCAGTGGAAAGTCGCTCACTGCCCGGGCTGTGGCCGGGTTACTGCCACAACCGCTGGTTGCCGGAGGCAGCGTGCGAGTGAAGGGAACTGAACTGGTTGGTGCGCGGGAATCGGTTCTGCGCAAAGTACGTGGCCGCCAAATTGGGCTGCTGATGCAGGATCCGTTCGCCATGTTGAATCCCGTGCAGACGGCGGGCGCGCATATCGCCGAGTCGTTGCCCCATGGTCTGCGCAAAGATCGCTCGGAGGTAATTCGTCGGCTTGCTGAGGTGGGGATCACCGATCCGCTGGTGGCCAAGAAGTATCCTTTTCAGCTTTCTGGCGGAATGCGGCAGCGGGTGGCCATCGCAGCGGCGTTGGCGGGGGATCCGGAGCTGCTCATTGCGGACGAGCCGACAACAGCTCTGGATGCGACCATCCAACATGAGATTATGCAGCTGCTCAGCCGGATCCAGGCGTCCCGCGGGATGGCAGTACTGCTGATCACCCACGACCTGCGGGTGGCGTTTGCGCTGTGTGACCGTGTACAGGTGATGTACGCAGGCCGGGTCCTTGAATCCGGCAACAGCAAAGATCTCGCGTCCCGGCCCGGCCATCCGTACACCGCCAGGCTCATCGGTGCGCTCCCCGCTGTGGAGCGCACCGCCGCCAAATTGGTGGGCATCCCCGGATCCGTACCGCGGGCAGCCGATGTGGTGGACACGTGTGCGTTCGCCGATCGCTGCCAGCAGCGTAAGGACGATTGCACCACCGGCAGGCCAGGGTTGCGTGAACTGACCGATGGACACCTCACCGCGTGCCGTTACGAGTTGCTGCCACTCACGGTGACCGAGACTCCAGCCATAAGAACAGTCATCGGGCCACTCACCGTGGCCGCTGAAGAGCCACTGCTGCAGGTCACTGGCCTGCGTAAGAACTACGGACCGGTGGCGGCCCTGGACGGCGTTGACCTGGTCATCCGCCCCGGGGAGCGGATTGGTCTGGTGGGCGAGTCTGGCTCCGGGAAGACGACACTGGCCAGGTGTCTGCTGGGTCTTGTTGATCCCAGCGCGGGCCAGATTGTTCTGGACGGCATGGACATCACCAATCTCCGGACAACCACGGCAGCCGACCGTCGTCGGATGCGGACCATGGTGCAGTGCGTTTTCCAGGATCCATCGACGTCGCTGAACCCGGCGATGACTATTGGAGCCACTCTCGGGGAGGCAGCAGGGCAAGCTGCGGCGGCCGATCGTCGGACCGTCGGCGAATTGCTGCAATTAGTAGGTCTGCCAGTCAGCTACGCGAAACTGCTGCCGAACAAGTTGTCCGGCGGTGAGAAACAACGGGTTGCTATCGCCCGGGCATTGGCCGTGCGGCCTGCGCTGTTGATCTGCGACGAACCCACAGCATCCCTCGACGTTTCGGTGCAGGCCAACGTCTTGGAATTGCTGCGAACCATTAGTTCCGAATCTGGCACCGCACTGTTGTTTGTCACCCACGATCTCGCAGTCGTCCGCCAGATCACGGACCGAATTATCGTGCTCTTGCACGGGGAAATCGTGGAGACTGGAGACACGGCAGATATTCTCGATAACCCCCAACACAGCTACAGCCGTCGGTTGGTGGCTTCAGTCCCACCGGCCCCCTCGGCGCAACATGTTACTCATCTAGGAGAGGTATCCACCGAATGCACGATCTGATCATTTTGCAGGGGCAAGTGCATGACGGGTTCGGTTCGCCGCCTGTCATTGCTGATGTTGCCATCGCCGACGGACGAATCGTGGCGGTGGGCAGCGATCTTGGTCCGGGGCGGGCAACCATCGACGCTACGGGTTTGGTGGTCGCTCCCGGGTTTGTGGACGCGCACAGCCACTCCGATGGTGTGCCTTTTCTAGCGGATGCCCAGCCATTCAAGCTGTTCCAGGGAGTTACTACGGAGATCATTGGCAATTGCGGGTTCTCCCTGGGCCCCAGCAATCCGAAGGATGCAGCCGAAAGCACTGAGCCGGATGAGCAGCGGTTTCTGAGCTTTGGTGACTATCTGGATGCAGCTGCTGCGGCTGGACCCACTAACCATCTGGCCGGGCTGGTTGGCCACAACTCTGTGCGGGAGACGGTGGTTGGTGTGGAGCGGGAGCTACCGGAGGGTGCTCTTGACCGGATGTGTGAACTCCTCGAGGAAGCGTTTGAGGCTGGCGCGGTTGGTTTCTCGAGCGGACTGGAATACGTGCCTGGTGCGTACTCCGACAGTGCGGAGCTTACCGCCATAGCGAGGGTGGCCCGGCGATACGGCGGCACGTACGCCACTCACAGTCGCAGTGAGAGTGAGGGTCTGGCCGAAGCGATGGATGAAGCCATAGATGTTGCCCGCTCAGCGGGGATCCGGCTGCAGTACTCACATTGCAAGGCATCAGGCCGGGCCATGCACGGATCGTCGCAGTTGATTTTGGACAAGCTTGCTGCTGGCCGTCGAAGCGGTGTGGATGTCCTCGGCGACCAGTATCCGTACCGGGCTTTCGCTACTGGGCTTGTTGCGATGTTGCCGCCCGAGGCACTTGAAGGCGGCGTCGAGGCGATGCGCGCGAGACTAGCGGACCCAACGATCCGTGCTTCGCTGCAAGCTATCGCCGAGAACCCCGACAACGGTACCGGCGTCGGTTTGTGGCGGGAAGTACATCCGGAGGATGTACAGATATTGACCCACAGCAACCCGGAAATAGCCGGCCGACGGCTCTCTGAAGTCCTGGCTGGCCGGAAACCGTGGGATGCGTTGTGCGAGGTACTGATGGAGGATCCCAATGCCGGGACGGTCTGTCACAGCATGAACGAGGATGATGTGTTGACCATCATGGCCGATCCGTTGGTGTCCTTGGGTTCTGATAATGGTTCGCCGGTTGGGCCGAGCCACCCGCGTGCGTTCGGCACTTTCCCGACTTTTCTCGGCAACTACGTCCGTGATCGTGGTGTGGTGACGTTGCCGGAGGCGATCCGTAAGGTGAGCTCGGCAACTGCTGGCCAGTTCGGCCTCACGGATCGAGGTTGGCTCGGACGCGGGGCGGCAGCGGACGTGGTGGTCTTCGACCCAGAGACAATAGGTCACGCAGGTACCTATGAGGAACCTGATGTGCGCCCGACGGGGATGGTGCATGTGCTCTTGGATGGTGAGCCGGTGATCGTCGATGGTGAATTCACGGGAGCCCGGCGCGGCCAGATACTGAGGTCAGGCCGTCGATGAACTCGTTTGGGCAGGTCAACAATGCATCGTTGGCATCGGCAGGCATCACGGTGGGTGTTTTGCTCGATAGCTTGGGCCCGGACATGGTGCGGCCCTTGGCGTTGCCACACGGCACTTCAGTGCCGATCGGTTCGCCGTCGATTCATGACACAGACCAGACTCACGTGGAGTTGAGCGATGCTGTGTTGCTGGTGCCGGGCCGCCCGGGCGCCGACCTGCTGGAATTGGCTGTGGACGCGCACGTCGCAGCTGTGGTGGTGCGTGCCGGGGCGATTGACCCTGAGCCACTGACGGCGGCGGCCAATCGCGTTGGCATGACGCTGTTGGAGTGCAGCGAGGAACTCTCCTGGGGCCAGCTGTATGTGCTGATCGATGCGCTGCGGGCCATCAGCGATCCGGGGCTCGAACAAGATGATCGGCGGGCGGCCGACTTGTTTTCCCTGGCCAATGACATAGCTTTGCGGGCAGGTGGTGCCGTTGCTATCGAGGACCTGTCCATGCGGGTTCTGGCGTACTCGACCATTCCGGGTCAGGAAGTGGACGATCTGCGGCGGGACGGGATCCTTGGTCGCCGGGTGCCGGATCACCCGGCCAATGCTGAGGACTACGCCACAATATTGCGCGCTGAAACTGCGATTTGGAGCGTGGAACAGCCTGAGTTCCGGCCGCGTCTGGCCATCGCGGTCCGCGACGGCGGCGAAGCACTGGGCAGCATCTGGCTACTTCAGGGCGAGAAGCCGTTGTTCGGCAAAGCCTCAGAGGTGCTGGCCGAGGGCGCTCGTTTGGCTGCCCCGCACCTAACCCGACTGAAAGCCGCTGCGGACACCGACCGCCGGCAGCGGGCGGAGCGGTTGGGGCAGCTGTTCCGCGGGACCGGGTCGAATCGGCGGGTCGCCGAGTCCTTCGGGCTGCGCTTTGACGCCGCTGCGACGGTGGTGGTGATCGGCCGGGATGAGAACCTGCCAGCCCACTCGCGGGGGATGTCGGCGGAATCTGCTGCAGTGAATGTCAGCGATCTGTTGAGGATGGCGCTGTCCTCCTACCGGCTTCGGGCCGCCGCCGGATCACTCGACGGTCAGACGGTTGCTGTGATCGGCGCGGCAGCTGACTCTCCGGTGTTGCAAACGATCGTTACCACGGTGTTGGCCCGATCTGCGGAGAGCGTGGGAGGCGGTTGGCGGGCAGGTATCAGCCGCACACTGGACAGTGTGGCGGACGTCCCGGTCGGATTCACCCAGGCAAAACAGGCCCTCGACGTGGTGTCCGGGCCGTTCGGCCACGGCGAGATCGGCCAGCACCAGGAGTTGGGGGCTTCGTTGTTCCTCCTGGAAGTGTTCGAGGCCCTGCAATTCCGTTCGGCCCTGGACGCCGAACCCCTGTCAGTGGTGGCAGATCACGATAACCGGCAGGGGACCGACTACGTTAAGACGCTCCGCAGCTGGATCGCCGCGCACTACGACATCCCCCGAGGGGCGGAGGCGCTGGTGTTGCACCCCAACACCTTGCGGCACCGGCTACGCCGAATGGCCGAGGTGGTTGACATCGAAGACCCCGATGTGCGGCTGGCCTTGGCTTTGCAGTTGCGGATGCAGGAGATCAACACCAAGATGATCGGCTAACACCAACCGGAGCAACTCGTGTAGCACGAGTTCCTACTCGAGGCTCACTTTGGCTGGTGGGGTACAAAGCCATCGGTTCGTAGCTTGGATCCGGTCCTCAGTTGAAGGCCCTCTCAAGTGCTGCACGCCAGCTCACAACATTTAAAGGACGAATTTTGCACAGCATGAACCTGACACGCGCTGAAGTCCGCGGGCGCGCTGACCTGATCGCCGTCGACTCCTACGATGTCAGCCTGGACCTGACCCGGGGAGGGAAGGTTTTTGGGAGCACCACCACGGTGAAGTTCAGCGCAGAAGCTGGCTCCTCCACATTCGTCGATGCCGTGACGGCCACCGTGCACAGTGTCACCCTGAACGGCTCCAGACTTGATCCCGCCACGGTAGCGGACGGCAGGCGGATCCATCTGGCGGACCTTGCCGAACAGAACGAGCTCACCGTGGTGGCGGATGCCCTTTACATGAACACGGGCGAAGGCCTCCACCGATTCGTGGACCCGGCCGACGGCGAGGTTTATCTCTACAGCCAGTTCGCGGTTGCTGATGCGCGGAGGATGTTCGCCGTGTTCGAGCAGCCGGACCTGAAGGCCACTTTCTCCTTTACTGTCACAGCACCCTCGCATTGGGACGTAATTTCCAACTCGCCCACTCCGGCGCCTGCGGAGACCACACCCGGTGACGACGGCGGTGCACGGTCTGTCTGGTCCTTTGCGGCGACGCCCCGGCTGTCCTCCTACGTCACCGCTCTGATCGCGGGCCCTTACCAGTCCGTACGCAGCGAGCTGAAAAGTTCCGATGGCCGCACGATCCCGCTGGGCGTCTTCGCACGGAAGTCCCTGATGCAGTACTTGGACGCTGAGAACATCATTGAGGTGACCCGGCAGGGCTTCGGGTTCTTCGAGGCGCAGTTCGGCTGCCCATACCCGTTCGAGAAATACGACCAGCTTTTTGTACCGGAATTCAACATGGGTGCCATGGAAAACGCTGGCGCCGTGACCATCCAGGAAGGCTGCCTCTTCCGTAGCAAGGTCACAGAGGCCCACGTTGAGCGCCGTGCCACCATAGTGCTCCATGAGCTGGCGCACATGTGGTTCGGAGACTTGGTGACGATGCGATGGTGGAACGATTTGTGGCTCAACGAATCCTTCGCCACGTATATGTCGAACCTCGCCGCGGTGGAAGCGACCTCATTCACCAGCGCGTGGACCACGTTCGCGTCGTCGGACAAGTCCTGGGCCTACAGGCAGGACCAGTTGCCCACCACCCACCCGGTCTTCGCGGAAATCAAAGACTTCCGGGACGTGGAGTTGAACTTCGATGGCATAACCTACGCCAAGGGCGCTTCCGTCCTGCGCCAACTGGTGGCGTGGGTGGGTTCTGAGCAATTCATGGCCGGTGTGCGGGAGTACTTCGCCAAGCATTCATGGCAGAACACGGAACTGAGCGATCTCATGGCCGAGCTCGAGAAAGCCAGCGGGCGCGACTTGGACGAATGGGGACGTCAATGGCTGGAAACCGCTGGGGTGAATACGTTGACGCCGGAGCTGGAGGTCGACGGCGACGGCAGGATCACCTCGTTCACCATCGTCCAGTCCGCCGTTGAAGCGTGGCCCACCCTCAGGGCCCACCGGCTGGCAGTAGGGTTTTACAACCTCAACGGTGCCGGGAAGCTGGAGCGGGTGAACCGGGAAGAACTGGACGTGAGCGGTGAGCGTACTGACGTTCCAAGGCTCGTTGGCTTGGAGCGCCCGGACCTTATCCTGGTCAACGACGACGACCTCGCCTACGCCAAGATCCGGCTCGATGTGGAGTCGCTGACCACGGCGACGAAACACCTGAAGGACTTCAGCCAAAGCCTGCCCCGGACGCTGGTGTGGAATTCTGCGTGGGACGCTGCCCGCGACGGCGAGACGCCCGCAGGACAGTACGTGGAACTTATCATGGCCAACGTCGGCGCCGAGACGGATTCCTCGGTCATTCAGGTCCAGCTCCGCCAACTGGCGACCACGCTGAACTTCTTCGTCGCGGAAGAACATCGGGAAGCCACCGCGGTGGCGGCGGTGGATCGGCTGTGGACGCTTGCCTCCAATGTGACGGCCAGTGCCGATGCCAGGCTGCAGTTCGTGAAGTCATTCGTGCTGTTGGCCCGCAGCGAAAAACAACTGGACACAGTCGACGGCCTCTTCAAGGGCACACTAACTCTGGACCGACTGACAGTTGACCAGGACCTGCGCTGGGAGCTGCTGACATCGCTGGTGGCAGGCGGCAGAGCAGGCCGGGACTGCATCGATGCCGAGCTGGAGCGGGACAACACGGCGAACGGCCAGAATTCTGCTGCCCTCGCTACCGCGGCCATCCCCACGCCGGAAGCCAAAGCAGCGGCCTGGGACTCAATCGTGGTCAACGGCGAACTGTCCAATGCCCTGCAAGCCTCGGCTGTTACCGGCTTCATGCGCGTCCTTGACCGGTCGCTCCTGGAACCGTACGCGGAGAAGTATTTTGAGGTGATTACGGGCGTCGTTGACAACAGGACCTCAGCGCTCGCTCAGCAGATCGTCGTCGGACTCTACCCAAGCCTGCTGACCACGCAGGCGACAGTCGACCGGACGGATCGCTTCCTCGCAGAGCTTCCGCTCGAAAGTGCAGCTCTCCGGCGCATGATGCTGGAGAACCGCGACGACGTAGCCCGGGCGCTGCGGGCACGGAAACTGGTACACGTGTCAACGCCGGAGTCCCTGGACACTTCCGCTCCCCAGTCCGCCGACGGGCGCGTCAGTAACCGCTCGCAACGGCCCGATTCAGACGCCTTTAAGTCCTTTATGGCCAGCAACTGGCAGCCCACCAACCAGGAACTCCCTGCGCGTGCCGCAGTGGCCACGTACGCCCAATACCGCCGCAAGGCCATCTCCGATCAATTCAGGGGAGAACGCGTGGTTATCCCAGCCGGCACCCTAAAGGTCCGTTCCAACGATTGCGACTACCGCTTCCGGCCACATTCGGCCTTTGCACATCTCACCGGGCTGGGCCTGGACCATGAACCGGACGCCGTGTTGATCCTGGAGCCGATTGAGGACGGAAAGGGCGACGACGGCAGTCACCACACTGCCACGCTCTACTTCCGTCCGCTGGCCGGCCGGGACACAGAGCAGTTCTACTCCGACCCACGCTCCGGCGAGTTCTGGATCGGAGCCCGACCCACTCTGGCTGAGTTGGAAGCACGGCTGGGCTTGGCCACCGCCCACATCGACCAGCTCGAAACGGCCATCACCAAGAATGTGGGAAGCGCCGATCTGGGCGGTACCCCCATCAGGCTGGTTCGCAAGGTGGACGACACCATCGACGCTGTGGTCGGCACCGCTCGACGCAATGCGGCCAAAGACTCTGAGGAACCTGACCTCGCCATCCATGATGCTCTTGATGAAAAGCTCAGCGAAGCCCTCTCCGAGCTGCGCCTGCTCAAGGACACTTGGGAAATCGAGCAGATGAAACTGGCCGTCGCCGCTACCGTTGAAGGCTTCGAAGAGGCTGTTAAGGCACTGCCCCGGGCGCTCACCCATCCCCGTGGCGAACGCGTGGTGGAAGGTGCGTTCTTCGCCCGCGCCCGGGAAGCCGGCAATGAGCTCGGCTACGACACGATCGCGGCCGCGGGCGAAAACGCCACGGTGCTGCACTGGATCCGCAACACCGGCCGGATCGACGCCGGTGACCTCCTGCTGCTGGACGCCGGCGTGGAAGCAGACTCGCTGTATACCGCCGACATCACCCGCACGCTTCCTGCGAGCGGTATTTTCGGTCCGGTGCAACGCAAGGTTTATGAGGCGGTCCTGGACGCGGCCGACGCCGGGTTCGCTGCCGCCCGGCCCGGCACCCGGTTCCGAGATATCCATACGGCTGCCACCACCGTCCTTGCTGAGCGCCTGGCCGAGTGGGGACTGTTGCCCGTGAGCGTGGAGGAAGCGATTAGCCCTGAGGGCCAGCAGCACCGCCGGTGGATGCCGCACGGTACCAGCCATCATCTTGGCCTCGATGTCCATGACTGCTCCCGGGCCCGGCTCGAACTCTATTTGGACGGAATCCTCACCGAGGGCATGGTGTTCACTATCGAACCCGGCCTGTACTTCAAGGAGCAGGACCTCGGCATCCCGGCCGAATACCGCGGAATCGGTGTCCGCATCGAGGATGACATCCTGATGACCGCTGAAGGACCTGTCAATCTCAGCGCCGCCCTGCCCCGAACGGCGGACGGCGTGGAGGACTGGATGGCCCGTATCTCCAAAGGAAATGCCTGAAGAGAGTCGGTCTGCAGCACGAGTTTGACCCCTCCGCTGGGGTTCGCGTCTGAGCAGATGACCTGCGCAGTCGGGAGCAGCGGTTGGGATGTGGTGCGGGACAATGGTGGCGGGTTGAATGTTGCACATTAGGACAATCCGGCGGGTGTGGGGCTCTGGGAGCATCGGGATATGACTCTTAAGACGCAGTTATCCGAATTGTTAGACACTGTTGTTCGACCCGGTGGCCCTGGGGTTGCCGTGGGCGTGTATTCCGATGGCAAGCTCATTGAGCATGCTGAGGCGGGGCTGGCGTGTATTGAATTTGATATGCCCGTCACAGCCACCACCCGTTTTGATATTGCCTCGATGAGTAAGCATTTTGCTTCGACCGCGGTGTTGTTGTTGTGCCGGGATGGTCAGATCTCCCTCGATGACGACATTCGTACGCATTTGCCGGAGCTTAAGCTGTCCTCGAAAGTGACGGTGGGACAGTGCTTGCGTCACACAGGCGGGGTGCCGGATTACCTTTCGTTGAGCCGGGTGGCTGGGCGGACGATGACCCGGATCACTCAGAATCAGGTGCTTGCCTTCATCGCAGAACTCACGGAGCTGAACTTCGAGCCGGAGACCGACATTTCGTACTCCAATTCGGGGTATGTGCTGGTGGCCTCGCTGGTACACCGGATCACGGGGAAGTCATTCCGGGAGTTTGCTGCCGAACGGGTCTTCGAGCCCCTGGGGATGACCGAGACGTTCTTCCGTGATGACAGCCGCGAAGTGATACGGGAATTCGCATACGGCTATGAGGTCACCGATCAGGGTGTGCTCAGGGCAGATTCTGAGGAATCGCTGGTAGGCGATGGTGCCCTGGTGACCAGTATTGCTGACCTGGCGCCGTGGTTCGGTTTCCTGCAGAACGGCCGGGGGCTCGGAGTTGAGATCAGGGACGGGCTGCTGGCACAGGTGGGGCCCACTGGATCGAAACCCCGAGAGTACGCCCATGGCCTGATTCACAGCGTGATCGGCGGCGAAGCGGTGTTTGGCCACGCCGGTAGCGTGCAGGGCTATCGGTCACAGTCGCTCTTTATGCCCAGCAAGAATGTGGGTGTTGCATTGCTGAGCAACAATTCCTCAGTGGACACGGACAAGGTGGGTGCTGAGTTGCTGCTGCTGGCCGCTGGCCTGTCGGAGGAGCCGGAAGAGTTCGTGGACGGATCGGACGCTGCGGCCGGCTTGGCTGGTTACTGGCAGGACGAGGGCGCCGATGCCTTTGCCCGGATTGAGGCCGGGAATGGCCGGATCCAGCTCTCGAACGGGTATTTCGTCAGTGAGTTTGCGTTGGCGACCGATGGCACGTGGTACGGGCAAGGCAAGGCAGCCAGCATGAAGCTGCAGGGGTCGGGGGAGAGCTTGGTGTTGGGGTTGGTGTCGTCGCCGTGGATGGATCGCAGTTACCGCCGCTGCGAACCTCCCGTCCCTGATGCGTCGTTGGCGTCGGCCGTTTACCGGAGCCCGGAACTGGGGACGTTGATCACGGTGGGCGGGAACGCGGTGGCTGAGATCGGGTTGGATCTTGTCGCTTCGGTTGAGCCTGGACCGGATGGTACGTTCTCCGCGGCGGGTGTGGTCCTTCGACCTGATGGTGAGGACCTGTTGGTGAGCAGCCACGGGGTTCGTCGGGTTCGGTTCCAGCGGCAGAGCGAGGATACGGTGCCGGTTGGTGTGCCGGCGGGCTTGAATGTGCGCGACTGACATCGGCCTGCCAGAGAGTTGATCGGTAGTAGAAAGCACCCGGATGGACACGTTGTCCATCCGGGTGCTGTTCTTTGCTGCCCCGGGTCGATACTGCGCCAGGGATCGGCGTCGACCTGGCGCATTTGGTGGTTACGCCTCGCGCGGGCTGGGATACGTTGTAGAAATGTTCAAGGCTGGACAGCTTTGATTGAAGAGCCGGACAACGGTGCCGTCGCGCTGATGTGGGATTGTGTTCTGAAGCACACGATCTCGGTCATCCGCCGCAGGATTGTGCAGAGAACTTTTCCGCAGCGTTGATGTTTGCCGCCGCGTGTGGCCGCCGGTAACCCCGATGGGCCTCTCCCAACCACTTTTCCTCTTAGGAGAGCTCAATGTCGTCATCAAGTGTGAAGCACTTCAGCGGTCATCGGACCCGTCTGGGTGTTGTCCTGGTCAGCGCGCTGTTGCTGGCTGGTTGTAGTGGCGGTTCGTCCACCAGTGATCAAAAGGAAAGTCCGGCGGACACCGTCGTGGTTGCCTTGTACAGTGCCCCGCAGGTTCTGGTCATTTCTGGCGGCTGGGAGCTCTCCCTGCAAAACGCGGTGATGGACACGGTGCTGGGCCGGGATTCGGACGGCAAATTGATCCCCCGTCTCGCGGAGTCGTGGAGTGAGCCAACACCGAATACCTTGGTGTTCAAATTGCGCCAGGGCGTGGTGTTTTCCGATGGTACGCCGATGACCGCTGAGGATGTGGCGTTCTCGTTGCAGCGGCACACCGATCCGCAGGTGGCCTCGCAGGTGGCAAGTGTCGTGGCAACGGTGGAGTCGGTGAAAGCTACTGCCGCGGATGAGGTCACGGTGGTCCTGAGCAAGGGAGCGCAGACCTTCCTGGCCAACGTTCCTGTGATTTGGCAGGTTCTTCCGAAGAAGCTGGCCGAAGCTCATCCGCAGGACTTGGGAACCCCTGAGGTCCCTCCGATCGGAACCGGCCCGTATAAGATCACGAACTTCTCCTTGGTGGACGGGTTGAGCCTGGAACGGAACGATAAGTACTGGGGGACAAAGGCGCCGATCGCCAAGGTGAAAACCGCTGCGATCACCAGCCCGGATGCTCTACGGCTGGCCGCGACCTCTGGGGACGTGGACTTTGTGCCCGTGCTGGCTACGGACTTCAAGAATTGGGAGTCCGTGAGCAACTTCGATCTGCAGAAGATCCACAGCAACGGCATTGAGTTCCTCTGGATGAATGTGAACGATCCGTACCTTTCCGATCTGCATGTCCGGCGGGCGATCGCCCACGCCGTGGACCGTGAGGCCGTGCTGGGGTTGTCCACTGATGGTCACGGCCAACGAGCCGATACCATCGTCCCGCTACCGCAGCTGACGAACCTCTACGGCGAGGACGGATACCAGCAGGTCGTCGACGGTATACCGCACTACGATTACGATCTCGAGGCTGCAAAGGCAGAGCTGGCGAAGTCGAAATTCCCGAACGGTTTCGAGATGACACTGAACCACAACGCCGCTGATCCGCAAATGAATTCCCTGCAGGCCATCAAGGCCGACCTGGCCAAGATCGGAATCAACCTCACCCTCAATCCCGTTCCGGCGGACAAGTTTTGGGCGTCAACGATGCGACACGAGGACCTCACCCTCGGCCTGTCAAGCCTTGGCTACGTCACCGCCGACGTTGGTGAGGTACTGCCTGACCTCCTCGGTAGCGTCGCCGCCCAGCCTCAGGGCTTCAACTTCTCCCAGTTCGCCAACCCGGAGATGGACGCGAAAATCGACGACGTCCTGGGAACCGCCGGCGAGGCACGCAAGGCCGCAACTGCTTCGGTGATGGAGACCGCCGCCGATCAGGTGCCCTACATCCCGATTGCCTACCCGGACTACGCCTATGCAGTGAGTAAGAAGTTCACCGGACAACAGAACGTCTGGACCTTGGATCCGTTCACAACGCTCAGGCCTGCGGGATCCTGAGTGTTCTCTACCGGAGCCCGGAACCGGGGACATGATCACGGTTGCTGGGAGCGCTACGGCTGAGATCGATAGGATCTCGTCGCCTCTGTTGAGCCAGGACCGGCTGGTACGTTCTCCTCGGCGATCATCGGTGGGAAGGACATTAGACCTTCCTACCCCGATGCTGTTGTCAGCAGTGCGGCTATCCCGCTAGAGCGTGTCTTCCAATTGGCGGCGTGGCTGGGTCGCCCCTTGGAGCGCGCCCTGCCGGTAGTGACTACGAGAGATACTCCGTGTCTCAGACCACAGAACCGCAGATGCTGGTCCGGTGGAGCCATGGTTGGGAATTCCCGAATAGGCCACAGGCACAATCAATTCAGAGAATTGCGATAGGAAGCCCGGGTGGCCGGGAGGGCGCTTGGCTCGGCAAATGTTGGTGACATCGTATCCTGCTGATTTTGATCTGGTTCGTTTCAGGGGACGAAAGTGTCCCCACGAATCGGTGGAATTCAGCCAATCAACCGGACCAGTTTTATACAAGGATGGTGGCAGCACTTGTCCTTGATGACTCGACCAGAAGGTGGTTCTTGTGCCGAAGCACGAAAATAGAGGTTTGCAGACAGGCCGTGCCGGTGCATCCCGCAACGGCAGTGCTCCTGAAAGCCATGACCTCGTCATAGTAGGTGGGCGGGTGATCGACCCGGAGACGGGTCTGGATGGTATCCGGAACATTGGCATTACCAACGGATCCATCGTCTCCGTCACACACGATGATCTTCAGGGCGCGGTGACCATTGACGCTGCAGGATTGGTCGTAGCGCCGGGATGGATCGACCTGCACAGTCACGCTCAATCAGTTGCCGGTGGCCGGCTGCAGGCGAGGGATGGCGTCACCACCGCACTGGACCTTGAAGGTGGCTTCCTCGGCGTTGCGGCTCACTATGAGCGTGCCGCTACTGAAGGGCGGGCCATCAACTACGGCTTCTCAACCTCATGGCAGGCAGCGAGGATGGTGGATGTGGGCGGCCTGGCTACGGCCGATTTGGTCGACTCCATGGCCTATTTCGGAGATCCCGCCTGGAAAGTCAGCGCCACCAAACGTCAGATCACTGCCATGGTGGCGCGGCTCGGCCAGGATATCGATGATGGCGCCATTGGACTCGGACTGCTCATGGGGTATGCCCCCCGCGTCGAACCGTCGGAGTACCTCACCATGGCTCAGCTCGCGGCCGACACTGACACCGGCACGTTTACGCATGCTCGTGACCTCGTCGAGGACGTCCCGGACACTGTGATTGATGGTGCCGAAGAAATTGTGAACGCAGCTCAGGAGACAGGCGCCCGGTCCCACTACTGTCACGTAAACAGTACGTCGGCGTGGCATGTCGACCGCGTGCACGACTTGGTACAGCGCGCTCAAACCGAGATAACGACGGAAGCATATCCGTACGGTGCCGCCTCAACGTCGATCAGCGCCGATTTCCTTTCCCCTGACCGTCTGCACGAGCGAGGGCTTACGCCGCAATCGATCGTGTACACGCCAACTGGTCAACGGGTCGCCGACAATGCCATGTTGGCCGAACTCCAGCGGAAGGATCCTGGCGCCGTCGCGATTGTCCACTTTCTCAATGAAGCCGATCCTGTGGAACAGGCGATTCTGGACCGTGCGCTGCTCTTTCCGGGGACCGTAGTAGGTTCGGACGCCATGCCGCTCATCTGGCCGCAGGAGCGATACGACCCGTACGCCTGGCCGCCGGCAGATGTCACCCACCACCCCAGAGGGGCGGGCAGCTTCTCACGGTTCCTTCGACGGTATATGCGGGAGCTGGGCGCCATCTCCCTGTCCGAGGCAGTAAGTCGCTGCGCGCTGGGCCCTGCAAAGGTGCTCGAATCGTTCGTCCCGGCAATGCGTCGCAAGGGACGCGTCCAGCCGGGTTGCGATGCTGACCTGGTGGTATTCAATCCGGAGACTGTCACTGACCGGGCGACCTATGCCACAGGCACTCTTCCCTCCACGGGATACGCCTACGTCTTGGTGGGTGGCCAGGTCCTGGTAGACCACGACCAGTTGCGCCTTGACGTTCTTCCGGGCCGCCCGGTGAAGTCCCACACCGACCAATAGGCCGAAAGGAGCGCGCTAGTCCAGGACGTTGGTCTTCGCGAGCAAGCGGAGTTGCACCATGGCTTCGAATCGATCATCAGGCGACGACAGATCTATCTGGCCCACTTCGGCCACCCGCTTCAGGCGATAACGGAATGTGTTCGTGTGGACGAAGGCAGCTTCTGCAGCTTCTGCGCCGTTGCCGAAGGCATTCAGCCAGCAGTCAAGTGTCTCCAGGAGACGCCCATTGTGTTCCTTGTCGTAGTCGCGGAGCCTGGCCATCGGACCACTGAGCTGGTCCCCACGTGCGAGCACCATATCGCCGAGCTCCAAGATGAGTTCACCGATCTGGACTTCGGAAATTGCCGCGACGGCCCCCGGAACTCCTAGGTCGAGCATCACTCGAGGTGATCTGTCGGCTCCCATACGCGACTGAATGATGTGACTGCTGTCCTTGGCGACAATGCCCACTCCGGCCACGGCCGAGACTTTGGAGCCAAGGCGCCCGAAGAAACTCGCCATCATTCGTTTGGCGCGATGCTCCCCATCGCTGACACTGGATACAAAGGGCAGCAGCCCATAGGCGACGTCCCCGATCAGGGCCACGGCCGACCGCGGTGCGACTGCTCCGAGATGGATCGCCAGAGCATCCGCCAATCGTTGCCGCTCTGCGATGACCCGGGATTCGGAGACAGGATCCTCGGCGTCAAAGTCGTAAGGCAGAAGGCCCAGGGCGACCACCGCAACCGCATGCCCAAAGAGACCCAACCGGCCCAGGGCTTCCGGGGAACCCGGTCCCCCTTCAATGGCAGTTGCAACCAGGTCGGTCCGCAGACGGCGCTCGACGTCGGCGCCGGCACGCAGGCGCAGCATGTGAAGCGCGACGAGTTTTGCAGCATCAAGGAAAGCCTGCGTCCGTCCCTCGTTCAAACGCTCCGGGACGGCCGCCCAAGTCGAGCCCAGGATCTCATCCCCGGCTCGTACGGCGACCGCCACGCGGAGCATGACTTTCTCCTCGAAGTCCAGCGACTCAGGCTGGGAGTAGATTTCACCCTTGCTCCTGTAGAGGGCGGTGATCATTCCGGTACTTTCCAGTACCTTCGTCACGCGTTGGGGGACTCTGCGACCCAATATCGTTTCCACACAAGAGGCATCTGCGACGATTTGTCCTGCCGAAAAGGCTAGGACATTGAAATTTCGATCCTCTATTGTCACAGTCGCATCCACCAGGGCCGCGATGGCATTAGCCAACGTAAGCAGATCCCCCGACGGCGTACCGCCCAGCGTGCTTGCCGCCTCGTCACCGACATCATTCTCACCCAGGACATTGCGGAGCATGGCTGCAAGTTGCGACGCATCTTGCACGGAACCGTAGTGGTTGACCAGGTACACCCTGGGGTGTCCGCCTAGTTTGTTGATGTTGAAAAGGGCATTCCGACGGACAAGGTCCGGCCGCGCACATCGCTTGAGACGCCGGCAATGTGGCTGTGCATCGTCCTGCTGTCCGGGGGTCCCCAAAATCCTACGCAGGCCCCTGGCAACTGGCCTTCGCTGAAGGCCCCGGCGACGTAATTGCCAGAAGTCGTAAGAGCCTGGAGCATCTCGGGGCCAATGAGTGATGCCCCACCTCCGGATTGCCGGATGGCATCAAAGATTGCGGCGCAGTCACGAAATTCCGCGTGCGTGGTGAGCTGCCGGATCTCGACGCCGGAGCGTGCTGAAGCCGCGACGCTCTGGCGCAACGCATCCTGGCTCAGGTCCTCGCGAAAATCACTGTTGGACCGAACCATTTCCTTAAGACCCACTCTTTGTACCAGGCTCGATAAGCCTCGTGACGAGGGCCGTCAGCAACGCCGCTCGAAGGGGGATTTCAGCGACAAGGACATGTTCGTTCTCCGCGTGGGCCCCGCCACCGACAGCTCCCAGTCCGTCAAGGGTGGGGACGCCGATACCGGCAGTGAAGTTGCCATCCGAGCACCCGCCAACCTCAGCACTCGTGAGAGGTTCCAAGCCGAGTGCGGTTGCCGCTTCCTGTGCCAGTGCAAAGAGTTTCGCACTGGCAGCAGCCTCCATCGGTGGGCGATCCGGGCCCCCGTTGACGTGTACCAGGGCTCCGGGCAGCACTGGCGTGAGCGCCCGGAGTTCCCGGTCCACTCTTTCCTGTTCCGCGGCCGACCACGCTCTGACGTCCACAGCTACGTTCGCCGCTGCAGGAACAGTGTTCGTGGTTGTACCGCCACTCCCGGCCGTTGGCACCACGCTGGTTCCCAGCTCAACCGATCCGAGCGCGGCAATGCGGGTTACTTGGTGCGCCAATTCGACGACGGCATTAACGCCCAGGTGCGGTTCCAGCCCGGCGTGCGCGGCACGGCCCGTCACGGAAACTTCGTAGATGGATGCACCCTTGCGCGCACTCTTCAGCGCTCCATTGTCGGCCGAGGCTTCAAGGACCAACGTTGCCAGTGTCCCTCTGGCGGTATCTTCGATCAGCCGCCGGGAACTGCCGGACCCGATTTCTTCGTCTCCGGTGATGAGAATGGCTACAGGGACTTCAGCCCCCAGAGCGGCTGCAGCGTGCAGGGCCATCACAACGCCTACTTTCATGTCAAAGCACCCGGGCCCCCGCAGGGTCCCATCGTTCAGCGAGAACGGAATCGAATCCAAGGTGCCAATCGGCCACACAGTGTCATAGTGGCCGAGCATGAGAACTTTGGGCAGATCATCAGAGAGCATCCACCGGAGGTGCGTGCGACCATCGATCACGATCCGCTCGGCCTCCACGCCCAGGATCCGGTGACCCAGATTTGCCACAGCTTCGGCCGCTGCAGCAGTGGCAGCAAGGTCCTCGGAGGGCGATTCGCACTCAACAAGTGTGCGAATGTCTTCCAGCATTTGCGGAAGTCGTCGGGTGAAATCTGCTACGAGTTCTGCGGTCATGGTGGCTCTCCTCGGTGTGTCGTGGCTAGTGGAACGGCACCAGGGCAGGCCCGCTGTGGTGCTTGCACTGAGAGCGGGATTGGCATGCCGAACGTTCCCGTGTCGCGGGCCGTCTCCTCCTACCGATAAGCATGTTCCTTTTGGAGGCGCCTCCGTTCGTCTTTTTGTGACAACCTGAGGGTTCGCGTTCGTCCCTTGGGACGAGAACGGTGTCGTTTGAATTGACAGAGGTATGCCGTGAGTCGTCCCCGTGCCGGGAGCCAAAAGTGCCACCGTCTACTACGATTCGCTCGTAGAGCCATGCCGCGATGGCCTGGGTCAGTTGCCGGGGTTTGGCATCCTTCAAGGCTGCGGCATCAAAGGGGAGTGGCGGCTGGTTCCCGTTGACCAGGATCCGGCGGAAGCCATGCTCCCGTGTCTGGGCAGTTGCGTCCAGGAATTGCAGTTCGTTCAGGATCTGCAAATCGAAGGTCAACGCGCCCTTGGTGCCGTACACCTCAATTCTGAGCCGGGATGTGGGCTTCATGCAGCGCGGGGCAACTCCAAAGGAAACCCTGAAAGTTTCCGCTCGCTCAAGCAGGCAATTCAAGCCGGAAGCCGCAACTTCCGCAGCGGAGAATCTCGTCCGGTGGAACCGGGTTCTTCGACATGACGGCTACCTTGCCTGCCTGAGTTCTGGACGTGACCGATTGATGGACAGGTAGAGTCTGCCCTCGTGATCTAGCGCCTTTCGGATTACGGATCACCCCTCAAAGTCCACTTCTTATGGACTAGCGGCATCCTTCGCGCCCACGCTGATCGAGCAGTCACGGCTAGGACAGGCATACAGCAGTGGGAGAGAGGCAAGGAAAGACGCCGACGGCGGGTGGATAAGTTCGCCGTCCTGGCCCGGTGCGCTGGCGGAGTTTGCCTCCAAGCTGTCCGCGCGGTGACCGTGGCAGAAGACGTAAAAGGGTGTGTCTCGGGCGAGGTCCGTTCAGACCCCATTGACCTCCGGTGATTCAGAACAATAGCCTCACAGAGAAGTACTCGGGTTCCCGGTTGGTTGAGCGGGCTGCCGCTGTTTTCACTGCGTTGGGTGCTTCGCTGAGACTGCGTGAGTGCACGATGAGATCAGGCATTTCAAGAACGTGCAGCTCAAACCATTGGTCCGCAGCCCATGTCACTGTCGCCGTAAGCAGGACTGCTTTGGGCGGCTTCTTTGGCCCGTCAACTTCACCCTTGGGACCCGGTCTTGCTGACGTCATGAGATGCTCCCCGCAGCCTGCGGAGCGCTGAACCGAGCGTCGGTGACATGGCAGCCCATAGGCCCTCCCTCGCGCTCAGTTTGGGATGCCGACTACTTGACCTAAAGCAGCATATCCAATGTTAGATAGAACACGTCAATGAGACCAGTGGCGTCTTGTCTCCATCTCCCAGTAGCGCTGGATATCGCTGACATCCCGAGTTGAGCAGTCCTGTAGTCTTGGTGGACAATCCCTTCGCTGATGCAGACTGGCGGCTCCTTTGGATGGCCGGAGGCCGCTGCAATCATCGACAACCAAATACCCCTCTTCTTGAGCGAATGCGTCGTCTTCGACGATGATTCCGCCGACGGGCTCAGCCACATGACGGTCTATGGCCTCTACATCAGTTGGTGCCTCACCGGGAACAAGACTCCGTTGCCAGGCCAGGAATTTTGCAACGCGTTGCGGCTCCACGGTCTGCAGTCAGAAGCCCGCTATGGAGTCGAACACTACCGGGGTCTCCGCATGGCCGATTCCATATCCCAAGACGAGACCGTCCAAAGCGCCGCTTCCGTCCGCAAATATTCAGCAGGCGAGATCCACAGCGACGCCACAGATCTCCGTACCTTCGTGACATCCCTCAACTAAGGCGCCACCGGCCCACTCCACACGAAAGAAGAAGCCATGTCCCTCATCCTTGTTACCGGTTCGATGACCTCCGGCTCGGCCACTGAGGCGGCAGCTTCATCGCTCGCTCAGGCGTACTCGGGGCGGCCGCCCACACTGTAGGTGAGGCCAACGATGCCGGTACCGAAAACGCGGGACTCGATCAGGTCGAGTGCGAAGTCGAGACCGCGCTCGGGGAGCAGACGTTCGCCTTCGCCAATGATCACCGGGAACTGGATCAAGTTCAGCTCGTCGACCAGCTCGTTCTCGAGCAACCACCGCGCGAGTGCCGCGCTGCCCACCACGAGGAGTTCACCGCCGGGCTGCGCCTTGAGTTCGCGTACGCGAGCCGTGATATCGCCGGAGATGACAGTGGTCGGCTCCCACGTCGGTTCAGTCACGGTGGTGGAGACGAGGTATTTCGGTTTCGAGCTGATCGCCTCGCCGAAGCCGCCGTCGTCGCTGCGGGCACCCCAATATTTCTCGAACAGACCGTATGTCTTCCGGCCGAGCAGGAAGGCGTCCGGACGTTGCCAGGTGTCGAGGATGTACTGAACGGCCTCACCGTCGTTGAGCGGGAGTGCCCACCCGCCGCGTGTGAAGCCGGGGTCCATCTCCTGGTTGTTGCCGCCGTTCGCCTGAGCGACGCCGTCAAGGGTGACTTGCAGGCTGATGGTGAGTTTCATGATTGGTTCCCTTCTTTCATTAGTGAGGCGAAATGGTCCTTGCCGGTTGCGACAGCGCCCGTAAGCCGGTGAGCCGGCTGGCCGCGCCCCTCGCGGGCGGGCCCACCACCAATCTAAGTCGGTCTATCTCAGGGCCCAGCCGGATTCGATGGCCGTGTCGGTCTCTGGTTCCGGCCAGTGCCCTAACGTCCTGATGAGTGCCAAGCCGTGGGAGTCAACGGTCATCAATTAGCTCTCGACGACCTACCGGCGTTCGGTGAGGTGGATCGTGACGTCATCGCCGTCTGTTTTACCGATCCTGCGGCGGATCGCGTCGGCCACGGGGAGCTTGTGTGTCCCGTCGCCCAATGCCATGAACGCGCTCTGGAATGGTTGGCCATCGATGGTTCCGGCGACTTTCACCAGGCCGCGGGTTCCGAAGATGCTGGCCGAGCCCGGAAGCTGGACGCAGGTCCATGTATCGCCGTCACGGACCTTGCCAAGGGTGGCGGTGAAGGTGATGTCGAGCGGGCCGGGAGTCATGCCTTGTTTCTCCGTTCCGGTGTTATGTAGGAGGGTACACGGGAATCACCATGTGTTCAGGACCCTAGGAGTAGCGCCCGCAAAGGCGTCCTCCAGAACGACGGGTGCCTACTTCCACGGCTTCGTCGCTGCTGCCGACGATGGTGGTGGTGCGCTTGAGCCTTCGCAAGGCGACGGCGCAATCGTTGCGGATGCCCGTGGACGTGGTGATCATCGCGGCCGCGAACCCGGTGACGCCGTTCAGGAACTCTTTGCGGTACGCGGCGTCGGCGATCAGGTTAGGCAGGCGCTTGAAGTCTTCGTGTTTGGTGGGGACTAGTCCGGGTTGGTCGTGATCGAGGCGGTGGACGTACAGTGGTGTCACCCTTTCTGCGGGGTCGTTATCTTGCCAAACCTGGGGCATATGGTGTGAACCCTGCACGTACGGTCACCGCACGAGGCCCCATTACGGCGATGTCCTCCCACAGCACCAGGAACGAGCCCCTGTGTCGCCAGCGCAGCAGCTGTGCCACCGGCCATGGTTGCGTCAGTTCCTGCCGTTCGTAGCCCAGGAACGACGACGCCGTCCTTGGACTTACCACGATTCCCACCAGGCGGGCGTGGCTGAGGAGTTGCGTCGGTGCCGAATCCAGGGCGAAGCGGAAGTCGGAGACTTCGCCCAAGCGCACGCCGTCGTTGTCCAGCACATCACAGCCGAGCACGTCAGTCAGGATCATGGCGACCTCCCGGAATCCGCCCGATCACGTGGTTCCTGAGCCATCGTTCCACCCATGAGGCGTCGAGTGAATCGGAACGGACGCCGAGGGTCACAACCGTATCGACGCCGGCAACGGCAGTCCACGGAATTCGGATCAGCCTGCTCGACGGCGGCCTGCCGCCGAAGATTCGGGTCCCCAGGACGGGGCCGGTCAGCAGGGCGGTAATGTGCGGTGCTTCAGTGCCAGTTGGGATTGGTTCGTCAGGTATGGGGCCGCTCAACTCGACGTCGTCCACGGTAGTGACGGGGACGCCGTCGACGTCCAGCATTTGCCGGTCCAGCAGATGGAGTTGGGCATCGAGCACCAAGCCGGCCACGCGTGGAGCGGGCCGGAGTTCGTGCGCCGGGATCTGCCGTATTTTCGGTTTCTTCATGCCCCTGCTCCTGTCGCAATCATCAGCGGAATGGCGGCGAGTGAGGCGACCAGGATGATCACAAGGTAGATCAACCCGGCCACGTTGACGGCACGGTTGTTGACATGTTTGCCCATGTACTGGGGATCGTTGGCAACGATCAGGATCGGCAAATATGTCAGGGGGAGCGCGATCGCCGAGAAAACCACGGAGTATTCGGTCACCAGGATGGGATCCACGCCTGTGGCCAGGACTGCAACCCCGGCCAGCAGGACCACGATCATGGCCATGTGGAACCGGGCCGCCTGCGCGGGGCGCCGGAACTTGCCCCATGACCAGCCGAAGTATTGTGCCAGCGTGTATCCGCTGGAGAGTGTCGTCTCCAGCGCCGCGCCGAATGTCGCGGCCACGATGCCCAGAATCAGCACGGCCAGGGCTAGCTGTCCTCCGGCTTGGGCTACGGGCAGCGCGACTTGCGACAGTGTGGTGACGCTGATCCCGGCGGGCAGAAGAACGACGGCGGCGCACGCGGCGATCGCGATGGACAGGAACCCGCCCAGCGGGAAGCCCAGGAGGACGTTGATGCGGGACTGGACGAGGTCTTTGGCGCTCCAGCGCTCCTCGACGGCACCGGAGGAGAAAAAGAACACCTCGTAGGGTGTCATCGCTGCGCCGAAGAGAGCAATGGCGAAGTACCAGTAGACTCCGGCGCTCTCCTCCTGGGGGACCGACGGGGTGAACGCCTGGCTGACCAGAACACCCCAGTCCGGCTTCAGGAGAAAGAGGGCCACGGCGAACACCACCAACGACAGCCCAACGAGACCGGTGACGTTCTCCATGATGCTGAACTTCACACGCCAGATCACCAACCAGACGGCCAGCAAAGCGAACGGGACCCATAGCATGTAAGCCACTCCGCTTGCCAGCTGGAGGGCGAGTGCGATGCCGCCGATCTCGGCGGTAACGGTCATGAGGTTGATCAGGAACGACGCGCCAAGGTTGGCAAGACCGGCCCGTGGACCCATACGCTCACGAATGACCTCGAACGTTGCCCGCCCGGAAACCGCCGCCACCCGGCCGGACATGTTCGCAAACAGGCAAATCCCCACCACACCAACCACAACCACCCATGACAAGGACAGCCCAAACCTGGAGCCAACCACGGCGTTGGTCACCAAATCCCCGATGTCGACGAAGCCCCCGATCGCCGTCAGGATGCCGAGTGCAACACCGAGGAGCCGTTTCATTGGATGCCGGCCCGGGTCATGAGGGCGTCCAACTGATCCGTGGCGCCGCGAAGTTCATCGAGAACACCAGGTAGTTGCCCTGTTTGCCCGTTGCCGGATTCCCCGGTCGGGGCCGTGAGGGCATCGCGGGCGTGGAGTATCGTCCGGGAGACAGTGGTGAAAGTTGCCACGGTGCTATCGCGAAGTGATTGCTCATCTTCGGTGGCCACCGTCAAGCCTTCGACGTCGTCGATGGCGGATTGGACTTCGCGAAGCATGTCGTCCGCCACTGTGGTGCCGGCCGCCGCCGTCGTGCGTTCTCTGCTGCGGAGGTCCACCGCGAGGGTGGTGGCGCGCAAGGCTGCGGAAACTGATTTCGCCGGCCCTTCCAAGGACTCAGCTGTTGGGCTTGTCGAGCATCCGGACAGGACGCCGGCCAGGAAGGTCACAGCCAAGACAGCTCCGGTGACACGTCCTGGAGGCCGGTTCACAGCGACCGCACTACCGGGCAACCGGCCAATGCGGCGAGTCCGGCCTAGCGGCCATAGCCGCCCCTCCCGGTAACGGCTTCCGATTCCGGGCCAGAGCGCCGAGGCAAGGCCACGCACTGAACGGATCAGCATCGCTTTCCCATCGATGAAGCAGAGTAGAGACCGCACTAATGGTAAGAATACTGATAAATTGGCTGCCCACAAGGGTCGCTGGATGCCCGGCCCGGTCCAGTGGCCAACAACGGCTAAGCCCGCCTCGTTCGGTTTGCCGTTACGGGGTTCATTACGGTGCGAAAGGGATGCAAATGTCCACGATGACTCGGGTGTTCGACGCGACCGTCGAGCACGTCTGGAACGTCGTTGCTGATGGCTGGCTGTACTCCGGCTGGGTGGTCGGCGCCTCAAGGATCCGCGCTGTTGATGACCAATGGCCGCACGTCGACGCCATGCTCCATCACTCTGTGGGCGCTTGGCCGTTGCTGATCGACGACTCAACCCGTGTCACGGGCATGGAACGTGGGCGAAAACTCGAACTCCTCGCCAGAGGCTGGCCCTTGGGGGAAGCCAAAGTACTCGTAACGTTGGAAGACCTTGGGCCAAATCGCTGCCGCGTCTCCATCCAAGAAGACGCAGTCCGAGGACCCGGAAAACTCATTCCAAAGGTTCTCCGGGACCCCGTGATTGATGCCCGAAACCGGGAGACTCTCAAGCGCTTGGAACTGATGGCCAAAGGTGGGGCAGGGCGGTAGAACGAGCCGCCTTCCCTCCTGCCCAAGACCGGGTTCAACTGTGGACGGCCCGGCCCGCAGCGGCCGCAGAAACCGACCACCACCCCCTGGCTTTGACCGGGCCCTGACCAGCGGCCGGGTCGCCCACGGATAGGTGGCCTCGTTGGCAAGGGGCCAACACTTCCTATACCTTCAACAGTAAGGTCACTTATCTTTTCAAGCGTATGGTGGAAGTACAGGGTGGCTTGGGCGTCGCCTCCGTACAACAGAGAGGGTCGTGAACGCTTGCACAACGGGTCGGACGTAAGGACATGCGTCGTCAGCGCAACTGGATCAGGAGATCTCCCGGACAGCCAGGCCTGCAAGATAACGTGAGGCATTCCGGTGGCGGCATGGACGATGAACCACAGTTGATACTGCTGCAGCTGAGCGGGTTGCTTTCCGCGGCGGCCGCACTGGTTGAGGAGGAGTGGGCCAAAGGCCTGGCCGGCTTGGGTATAAGCGTGGCATCCGTGGCCATCCTTGAAGCCCTCACTGTCTCTGGGCGTACAACCCCAACGGCGCTTGCGCGGCGTATGCGCATTCGAGCCGATTCCCTCAGCTCACTGCTGGGTAAACTCGAAAAGGGCGGCTATGTACGCCGCCACGTGAGGGAATCCGCAGGGGCCAGCGCCACTGTCGTCATTACAGGCTCAGGGCTGACGCTGGTGCAGACGACCCGGCAGCTGGAGAGCGCCATTTTGGCGCGAGTGACCGCAAACGCCTCTGCACTACGTGAGGATCTTCAAGCAATAGTGAGCGCACTTGGCTGAGGCCACACTTTTGAGTGCCAGCTCAGGCCGTATGCGGCATGTCGTCTTGATCGGACTCAGGCAGCCCGAGGGCAGCAACTTCCGTGGAATCGGCCCACAGGGCCGTGTTGGTGACAGCGAAGTCCCGGGCGGCGGGGCCGACCATGACAAGACCGCGGTAGATGTGGACGCCGTTGTGCCTGACGCGCTTGCAGCCAGCGACCTGAAGACCTGTCTCAAATGCGCTGTCAGGGATGGGTATTTTGCGGCCTAAGGCGCACCAGCTGAGGTACAACCCATACAGTGTGTCGAGATCAAGGCCTTCGTCGGTATCATCCTCAAAGGCCACGGTTTCCCTCAGGAAATTGCCGATTTGGGTGCTGTTCATGATTGATGCCTCGTCCGTGCGAAGAACTGAGCGCCGGCTGCATCAGCGAGTGTCCCTGCTACCCACACTACAGCCCGCGGGGTTACTTCATAAGGTGCCGCAGCCGCTCATGGTCGGGGGAGAGTAGCGGCGTCGTTGCGTTCGTGAAATGTAGTGCGGATGTTCCTGAGGGCCGGATCACACTGAAGAAGATCCGGCGTATGGCAGTGGGACTGTTCGGATGAGCGCCCAGGCTCAAGTGATGTTGGGGAAGCATTCAGCTTGCCTATTTGTTGGTCGTGGCGTCGCCTTGTGTGTCGCGTATTTCCTCGCCACGACGGATATCCGCCTCTTCCTTTTCCTGGAGCTTGTCGCTCTTCTTGGTGTCGCGGGGTGGAAGCTGGATGGTTTCTTCGGCTTTAATGCCTCCTTGCAACTGGCGGCCGCGTTCCATTTCGGCGTCAAATTCCGCGCCGAACAGCAGTGACATGTTGAGGATCCAGAGCCACAGCAGCATGATGATGACGCCCGCCAAAGCACCGTAGGTCTTGTTGTAGTTGCTGAAGTTTGCAACGTAGAAGCCGAAGCCCAGTGATGCGAGGGCGAAAATCACCAAGGCGATAAGGGAACCCACGCTCATCCAGCGGAATTTGGGCTGTTTGACGTTGGGAGTGAAGTAGTACAGGACCGCAATAATGGCGATTACGACGACCATGAGGACCGGCCATTTGGCAATGTTCCAGACAGTCAGGAACGTCTCGGACAACCCGATGGCACCTCCGATGGCCTCTGCCACGGGACCGCTCAGGACCAGCATCGCCGCGACCAGGGCAGCACCCGCAACCGCCACAACGGTGACCGCAAGCATGGTGCCACGCAGTTTGATGAACCCGCGTCCCTCGTCCACTTCGTAGACGCGGTTCATGGCTCGGCTGAACGCGGTGACGTAGCCGGAAGCCGACCAGAGGGCAACGACAATGCCAAGGACCAAAGCGAATCCGGCCGCGTTGGACTTTGTCAGCTCCTCGATGGGCTGCCGCAGGGTGTCAACGCCTGGTCCTGGAGCGAACTCTTGGACGATATCCAGCAGTGCAGACGTTGTCTTCCCTGCATCCCCAAAGACTCCCAGTAGGGAAACCAGTGCTAGGAGTGCCGGGAAGAGGGCCAGTACACCGTAGTAGGTGAGGCCGGCTGCCGCATCGGGACATTGGTCTTTGGTGAATTCCCGCAGAGTCCGTTTCGCAATGTACATCCAGGTGGGTTTGGCAAGGTCGTTCGGGCTGTCTGGCTTACGGGGGTCCTCCGGGGAGGGTGCGGTCTTGGCCTTGGCTGCGCTGGTTTGGGCTGAATCGTGAATAGTCATAGGGCACTCGTTCGTGGGTGGTCGGGGGAATACCCCGACCTCGGTGGCATGCTTGCATTTGCCATTCGGAAGGTGATTCTCTGCCTACGGGTTGCTGACGTTGTCCTTGGCCGTCTCAGCCCGTTCTTGGACGTCAGAGGCTGCCGTCTGGCTCTCCTCCTTGATGTTTGTCGCTGCCTCGGTTGCAGTGTCCTTCACGTTCTGTATCGCATCCTGTGCAGGCGCTTTCAGGTGATCGGCCATTTCCTGGGCAGCGTGGCTCAGTTCCTCCGTGAGTGGTTGGGCTGCTTCCTTGACGGCTCGTGCAGCTTCGCGCTCCTTTTCCGAGGCGGGAAACAGGGATGAGACCAAAAGGCCTGCGCCGAAAGCGATCAGTCCTGCTGCGATCGGGCTGCCCTGAGTCTTTCGGGTGATGACCTGGGGCGTGTCACCGATCTCCGAAACGACGCCGGACACAGTGTCCTGCGCGTGTTGGGCGGCGTCGCCGGCACGCTCCTGGACATCATCGCTGGCGCCAAACACGGCGGTCTTGATTTTGTCTACCCGGCGGTTCACGATGTGTGACGGCGTGACCTTGTCCGCGACCGCATCAACGTTGGTGCTCAGCCGTCGGCGGGTTTCTTCGATATCGGCGCGAAGGGCGTCGGGGTTCTGCGTCATCGTGTCTCCTCAGTGTTCGGTTTCAAAGCCGGGGGTATTTCCTTGACCGTCTCAGCTGTCCGGGGCAGGCCCTTGATGGTGTTCAGTTCCTTGCGGCCGAGCGTGGCCAGGACGGCAGCGGCGATTCCCCAGATGACCGCGACAATAACCGCGGACCATCCGAGTCCAATAAGCTGGCCCACCGCCCACCAGAGGGCAATGGACAGGAACAGCACGGTGATGTGGCCGGCGTATGCGGCTCCGCCCAGCATTCCCGCGCCCTTGCCTGCCTTGGTGGCGGACTCCTTGAGTTCCGCTTTGGCCAACTCCACTTCCTGGCGCATCAACGTGGAAACGTCCCGCGTCAGGTCGCCCAACAGCTCGCCAAGGGGCAGCGTCTCTGCCTTCACATGGGCATCTGTGGGCGGCAGGTCGGTGGAACTGCTCATTGGTGTCCTCCGTAATGGGGGTCTTTCTGTTCAAGGGATCCTGCCAAGGGGTCGCCTTGGGTATTTATTCCACCGGCCTCGGTTTCCGGATACGGCAGCGTCGACCCGTCGATTCCGCCAGTAGTTCCTGCGTCGTAGCCGTTGCTGGCCGCGCCGCCGGGTGCAGTGATGTACGAAGCCGTTGTGGCGTCCGGTCCAGGCAGCTCAACTGCAGGCGGGGGAACGGTTGAACCCGCGGCGGGCTTGTAGGTTGAGCCTGTCGCAGCGGCCCCGTCGGGGGATCCGTTTCCTGTCATGCCCCGCCCCAGACGGCCCGCAAGTACGCCGGCCCCGGCAGCCAACAGCAGGAAGGTTCCCGGCTTGCGGCGTGCGAAGCCCTTAAGTTCATCCAGAAGCGATCCTGGATCCCGTCCGTCGAGCCACTGGGCAACCGAGGAAGAACGCTGGGCGGCCTGTTGGACCAAGTCGGTGGCGACTCCACCGTTCTCCGTGGAGTTGGCCATGGTGGACAACTCGTCGGAAATTGACCGTAAACCCTCGGCAACCCGCTGCTGCTGGGCCCGAGCTTGATCGGACAGCTCGCCCTTGGTCTGCGTGAGCAGCTGGCGGGCGTTCACCTTGACCTCGTGGGCCACATTGTCGGCCTCGGACTTGGCTGCGTCGACGACTCCGCTCGCGGCGTCGCCTACGGCACCGGCTACTCCGGCGGCTTCCTGCTTGGCAGTCTCGACCGTTCCGGCATCAGCAGTTCCAGTTCCTGAATTGGTAGTTGTGGGTCGGACCGTTTCAAATTCACCGGGCGGCGCGTCCAGGTAGCTGCCGGTGAACGGTTGAGTCCCTGCGTGGGCCCCAACCCTTGGTGTCGCGAAGCTTCCGTCCTGCGGAGATTGGCTCTCAGTCATTGTCGCTCTCTTTTCCACGGTTGGCAGGCTGCGGACAGCAGCCGGAACAGGAAGTACTGCCACTTATCAATGCGCGTTGACCCCACAGAACATGCCGGGGGTTCAAAGTTGGTGCTGGTTCTGGAGCCCGGCCGAATTAGCCTCCCTGCGTGGGACGCGGCTAAACGGGAGGGATGAAAGGATGGGCGGCCTGTCACGGGCATAAGCCCTCTGGCCTTCAGAAGGGGTGAGCGCGTGGCCTGACTCTCTGAAAGCTAAGCATACTTATCATCTGCGATCAAGAGGCACACGTGGCTTACCCGATGTCTCAGCGAAATTCTTGTGGTGCCCGAACTGGGAATGCCGGGACGTGCTGACCAAGTCCGGCCCGGGGCAAACAGATTCAGCCTCTCGCCAAAGTAAGGCCTCAGTTTCCGGCAGGGGGTATTGACCTGCGGAAACTCCCCGTTGGGTCATGATCGGCGAGTCCTGGCAGCTCAGGGCGGTAAGGGGTTAACTCGCGGTCGATGGCGCCGAGTGTTCTCTCTCGGTGGTTGCAGCGGCCCCTGACAGGATGTCGGCCAGTTCCACGGGTTTGCTCAGCATGGGGAAATGGCCCGTTTCGATCTCGATGACCGGTATGCCGGCCGTTCGGGCTTTTTCGGCAGCGCTGGTCATGGGGTCTGCGCCGCCGTGGGATGTGCACGCGATGAAAATTCGGGGGATTCTCTGAGCAGCCGCGTTGGAAACTTTGGCATGTTCCCGGTAGGTTCCGATGGGGTGCGCTCCGCGCTTGGCGAGGACTTCACGGATGGCGTCAGGGTCAATCCCGTCACCGAAGGGGCCAAGATCGCCAAGCTTGGGCAGTGGGACTGGCGGCATGCGCCATCCATCGCCGGTGGTTGCCGCCGCGTCCTGCAAAGCTGTTTTCACTTCGGCTGGTAAGTAATCGAACATCGAGCGCCCGTTCTCGGGCATGAGGGCATCGAGGTAGACCAGGGCAGCGATCCGGTGCGGCACGCATTCGGCTGCCCCGCCAACCACGAGTCCGCCGTAACTGAAGCCAACCAGCAGAACTCTGTCATGGAGGGTTTGGACCAGATGCCGGACCTCAGCGATGTGCGTCGAGAGCGAGATGCCGGGTCCGCCGTCGTTCGTCCTCTCGCCGGTTCCAGAGAGCGTCGGCGAATAAACGCGGTGGCCCCGACGCCGCAGTTCTGCGGCCTCGGCATCCCATAGCCATCCGCCGGTTCCCGCTCCGTGGACAAGTATGAAGGTGGCCATGACGTGTGCTCCCTTGCCTGCTAAGGATGAGACTACTCAGCCGACGGCGCACCGACAACGAAAAACTTTCCTTGGCTGCCGGCTTCCAGGAGCGTGCAGGATTGGGGTCGCGACCAGCACAACGATCGCGCTCCTTAACTGCTTCCAGGTGCCAACGTGCCCCACTGTCTGGAAGGAGTTCGGTGGCGTAAATGCTGGCCGGTGCTTGCCTGCGGTGAAGACAGGGCGCGCTAGTGGCGGCGCGGTCTTCAGTTAGTCCAGGGTTGAGGGCTTCGGTGGACTATGGCTTGAGCAGGACTTTGGTGTAACCGTCGATCCGCTTGTCGAACTTTTCGTAGGCACCGACGGCGTCCTGGAGAGGTACTTCGTGGGAAACGATCCACGACGGGCTGGATTTGCCGCGGATGATCAGGTCACGGAGTTCCCGGTTGTACTTTTTGACCGGGCATTGGCCGCCGGCGAGACTGATGCCTTTGGTGAACATTTCTCCGTAGTTGAAGGCGTATCTGCCTTCCTTGGCCAGTTCAGTGGTGGCACCAGGATCCTCCGGGACGTAGACCCCAACTACTCCGATGTGTCCGGTGGCGCGCACGACTTTGACCAGGTTGTCCAGGACCATTTCGGGATGTTCCTGGCCGGTGTGGTCGTGGGCTTGGTATCCGACTGCTTCGATGCCGCAGTCGGCACCGAACCCGTCCGTTGCTTCTGTGATGGCTTCGGTGGGGTCAGTGTCGGCAAAGTTGATCGCTGTGGCGCCGATCTCCGTTGCCAGGGCGAGGCGGTCCTTTTCCTTGTCGACGACGAATACCTGGGAGGCGCCTTTGAGGAAGGCACTGTGGGCCGCCATCAAGCCGACCGGCCCGGCGCCGAACACAGCGACGGACTTGCCCGGGCCCACCATTGCCATTTCGGCGCCGTGGTAGCCGGTCGGAAAAACGTCAGAGAGCATAGTGAAGTCGTTCTCGTGGTCCGTTCCTCCAGGCAGTTCGAGTAGGTTGAAGTCGGCCCAGGGGACCCGTAGCAGTTCTGCCTGCCCACCCCAGTAAGGCCCCATTTTCGGGTATCCGTACCCGGCGCCGGGCTGGCCGGAGGGGTTGGCGCGCAAGCACGCAGACGTGAAGCCGTTGTTGCAGTTCCTGCAGGTTCCGCAGGCCAGGTTGAACGGTACTGATACGCGGTCGCCTACCTTGATGCGGTTGACTCCAGGCCCGATTTCCTCAACGATTCCCATGTTTTCGTGACCGAGCACCATGCCGGCGGCGAGGTCCGCCCGACCTTCGTAGGGGTGCAAGTCCGAGCCACAGATGTTGGCCGTGGTGATGCGGATGATCGCATCAAGCGGCTCCTCGATTCTCGGATCGGTGACGTCTTCCACGGACAGTTCATAGGGGGCTTCAAAAACTACTGCTTTCATGACTCTTCCTGCTCCTTACCTTGGGCTTTGGTGTTCGTGCAGGTGTGCGGCCGATGCCGCTGGCCGGCATTCATGGCGTGGGGTTGCCGCCATTGACATTCAGGGTCTCGCCCACCACATAGCTGGATTCGGGTGAGGCGAGGAAGACGTAGGCGGGAGCGAGTTCGGCTGGTTGCCCGGCGCGGCCCAGGGGAGTGGAATGCCCGAATTCCGGCAGCGCCTCTTTGGGCTGGCCGCTGCTGACCTGCAGCGGGGTCCAGATCGGACCTGGCGCCACGGCGTTGACACGGATTCCTTGCGGTGCCAGTTGTTGGGCCAGACCTTTGGTGAAGTTGTTGATGCTGGCCTTGGTGGTGGCATAGTCCACCAGGGTCGGTGACGGGCTATAGGCCTGGATGGATGTGGTGTTGATGATGGCGGAACCGGCGGGCAGATGGGGGAGTGCGGCTTTGGTCAGCCAGAACATTGCGTACACGTTGGTTTTCAGGGTGTGGTCGAATTGCTCATCGGTGATGTCGGCAAGGTTCTCCTGTGCCACCTGCTTGCCCGCGTTGTTGACGAGGATGTCGATTCCGCCCAGAACTTCGACGGCGGTGTCCACCACCTCCCTGCACACGGCCGGGTCCTTGAGATCACCCGGCACTTTCACCGCCTTGCGGCCGGCGGCCTCGATGATGCCGGCAATTCGGGCGGCGTCCACTTCTTCCTCGGGAAGGTAGGAAAGCACGACGTCGGCCCCCTCTCGGGCGAAGGCGATGGCCGTTGCTGCACCGATTCCCGAATCCGCTCCGGTGACGATCGCCTTTCGACCTTCCAGCCGGCCGGACCCCCGGTAGCTGTCTTCGCCGAGGTCCGCTCTGGGTTTCAGTTCTGCGTCGAGGCCGGGCTCGGGCTGGTGCTGTTTGGGTGGGGAAATCTGTTCGTAGGCGGTGACCGGGTTTCGGAAGGTGTATTGGTCCGTCATGGTGGTCCTCCTGTGGGAAGGGTGGTTTCTTGCCGAGATATTGAATCTGTGCCGCGTTCCATGCGTCGACATGGCTGATGTTGCGTGGATCAGGACGACGGAACGGCTGTTGCCTCCGGTGCCTAAGCGGCCAGCCTACCTAAATAATAAGCATCCTGTCTTTCTTGGCTCGAAGCCACGTCCCACTCCGGCCTTATCGATGGCTACCAGGGCGGTTGGATGCCGGGTTCATCCTTGCCAGAAATAATAAGCATGCTTATGGTTGTGATTCCGGGATGGCCAGCAGTGGATTTCCATCCCCAAGGACGCAGTTCGAACAACGTGAGGAATCGCAATGTACCTGCACACCCAACTTCTCATCAACGAAATTGCTGCTGACGAGCCCGATCCCGCAGCCGCCAACGCACTCCAGGAAGGCCTGGGCGGGCAGTTCGGAGAGATGCGCACCATGATGCAGTACCTCTTCCAAAGCATGAATTTCCGCGGCGACCCTGCGTCCAAGCCGTACAAGGACCTCCTTCAAGGCATCGGTACGGAAGAGATCAGCCACGTAGAGCTCATCGGAACCACCATTTCCCAGCTCCTCGATGGGTCGCCGCGCTACCAGGGCAAGAAGTCCGATCCTGTGGACCAGCCGGGCGCAGGAGGAGCAACTCCCCTGAAGATCGCACTGGACACCAGCAACATCCACCACTATCTGGTGGGCGCCCAAGGTGCCTTGCCGGTGGACGCCGCGGGTAACCCGTGGAGCGGATCCTACGTGTACAACAGCGGAAACCTGGTGTTGGACCTGCTCTACAACCTGATGCTGGAATCCACCGGCCGGCTCCAGAAGTGTCGTATCTACGAGATGACGGACAACAAGACGGCGCGCTCCACTATCGCCTACTTGATCGTCCGCGACCAGGCCCACGAAAATGCCTACGCCAAGGCTCTGGAGAGCCTCGGTGTGAACTGGGGGAAAGTCCTTCCCATCCCGAAGACCAACGCGGAGCACTTTCCGGAAGTGAAGAAGCTCCTGGACCTGGGACTTCAGAGCATCCAGTACACCTTCAGTGCTGACAACCTCAGCGAAGCGGGCAAGCTCTACCGTGGGGCTTCACCATCCAACGACGGCACCGAGCTCAGCACCCAGCAGCAGCCTGACGGATTCCCCATGACCATCTCACCGGAACGCAAGGAAGAATTCGCGCCCGGCCTGGACTCGGCACTCATGGCCCTGATCCAGGCCACGGCCGAGCAGGAGCTCAAGGACGCCGACAGCCCCGGCGAAGCGAAGGCGTCTCCAACCAAGCGGTCCACTTCCAAGGCTGCAAGTGCGAAGGCCAAGAAGTAGTGCAGGCGGGATCATCATCACCAGGTTTCATGGGTGGCGTTTGATGAGATAGTGCGCTGGTCCTCTGACAAACGTCGCGCAGTTGCGTCCTCCACCGAGGAGTCAGCTGCCCTGGTCGGGTGGCCTGATGGGTCGTTGCATTTCCACGTTGAGTCGGTCCGCGAGTTTGTCTGTCCAGTTGGCAGGGACATTGATGAGCGCTGATAAGAAGCAATTCAGACACCTTGTAGTAGGGCTATCGTTCCCTGTTCGCGGTAAGGTCGCGGGGTCTTGCGCGTCTGGTCCGAATGCCAAAAACCAGGCCGTGCACAAGTGCAGACGCGCTGTCCTTTGCTGAATGTTTTCAGCGTGGCTTGGTTGATCTCTTTAGACCCAGGGGAACATAATCGCCCACCAGGCTGCGCTGCTGTAGCCGTCCTTGGGTTCTGCTTTCGGCGCGCGCGTGGTCTCATTCTTTGTTTCGGCCGTCTTCGGCTGAGGCGTCCTCCGGAGGTTCAGCTTTTTGGTGGCGACGTAGAGCCCTGTCACCATGGCGGCAAAACCGGAGAGCCCGACGAGGATATTGGCCGCGGGGTCTTGCAGGCCGACGCCCAGGAAGAGGATTACGAAACCAGCAAGCGTGATGAGGACGCCGCCGACGATAGTGCGGACCGATGTGGTGGGGGCGGGTTCTGGTTCCATTGCTTTGGCGAACCCGGGATCGTCCTGCTTGAATTGCTGCTCGAGTTGTTCGAGCATCTTCTGTTCGTGGTCGGTGAGCGCCATCAGTGGCTCCGGCCTGATCCAAATGTCGGGGCAGTTGACGTGCGCCCGCGGGGGCCGACATGTTCTGCGGGAAGCGTGCGTTTGGCGTTTCTGTCTGAATGGCTGATTGCCATTGGGTCTTCTCTCTTGTTCATCCAGAGGGCGGTTGAGGGCAGCTGTCGCTAGCGCGATTGATGTTTTGGGGCTCCGCCCCGGTCGGGGAAGGATTATTTACTCCAGGTAGGTGGAGGTCCTGTCCCCGACCGGGGTAGGGAGCCGTGGGGAGACTGTGTGCTATTGGGTTTCTCGCCCGTAGCTCTCCAGGAGGCGGAGCCATATTTCGCTCACCGTGGGATATGCGGGGACAGCGTGCCAGAGTCTGTCCAAGGGAACCTCGGCGACGATTGCGATGGTTGCAGCGTGCAGCAGTTCGCTGACGTCGGGGCCTACGAAGGTGACTCCCAGGACGACTTTCCGTGCTTCATCGACCACCATCCGGGCGGTGCCTTTGTAGCCTTCGGCATGCAGGCCGGCGCCGGCCACGTTCCCTATTTCGTAGTCGACAACACGGATGTCGTAACCGGCCTTTGCGGCGGCATGGGCGGTCAGTCCAACGGAGGCAATCTCGGGATCTGTGAAAGTGACCTGTGGTACTGCTGCGTGGTCGGCTGTTGCAACGTGCCGGCCCCACGGGGCGACATCCACTGCCGCTCCCGTTGCCCTGGCAACGATGACGTCGCCGACGGCCCGTGCCTGGTACTTGCCCTGGTGGGTGAGCAGTGCCCGGTTCGTTACATCGCCTGCGGCGTAGAGCCAGCTATAGCCCGGAACCCGCAAGGTGTCGTCCGTCTCGATCCATTCGCCGGGGGTGAGCCCTACGCTGCCAAGCCCGGCGTCGCCGGTGTTGGGTGTGCGGCCGGTTGCGATGAGCACTTCTTGTGCCGTGATGGTTTGACCGTCGCTGGTTTCGACCGTGACGGCGTTCCCGTCGCGGTGGACGCTGGTGGTTTTAGTGTCCAGGAGCAGGTTGACGCCTTGTTCGCGGAGGGCGGCGCCGACTTGCTCACCGGCGAACGGTTCCATGGTGGTCAGGAGACCGCTGCGGGAAATCAAGGTCACTGCCGTCCCGAATCCGGCAAACGCTGCCGCCATCTCGGTGGCGACGACGCCTCCGCCGATGATAGCGAGGCTTTCAGGGATTGTCTTGATGCTGGTGGCTTCCCTGCTTGTCCAAGGTTGCGCATCAGCCAGCCCTTCGATGTCGGGCACATGGGCGCCTGAGCCGGTTGCTACTGCCACGGCATGCCGGGCGGTGATTTCCCGGGTTGACCCGTCTGCGGCGGTGACAGTGACCCGCTTTGTTCCGGTGATTCGGCCGTGGCCCCGGATCAGGCCGATCCCGGCGCTGTCGAGCCATTGGACTTGCCCGGCGTCGGACCAATTACTGGTGTAGTAGTCGCGTCGTGCGAGAACCGCTTCAATGTTGAGCTGCCCGGTGACTGCCTCGGCGGCACCCGGGAGTTGGCGGGCTGCGCGAAGGGCCTGGGTGGAGCGGAGCAGGACTTTGGAGGGCATGCATGCCCAGTAAGAGCATTCTCCGCCGACGAGTTCGTTTTCCACGATGACGGCTGTGAGGCCGCCTTGGACGGCTCGGTCGGCGATGTTTTCTCCGACGGCGCCGCCGCCGAGGATGATCAGGTCATACTCTGCGGATGCGTGGTCGCTCATCGTCCGGGTGCCCTGGTGAGGACTTCCTGAAGGAACCAGCCGTTGCCGTCCGGGTCGCTGAAGGATGCAAAGGAGCCGTAGTCGGCCCTGTCCGGGGACGGGCCACTGATGCGGTTCCGTCCGCCGGGTTGGTGGAAGAGCCCGTCGGCGTCATGCCAGACTTCGCTGATGTCGATCCCGCGACGGTGCAGCTCCGACTGTGCGGCGACGATGTCCTTGACGATGAGGTGGAGGTTCTGGACCGATCCGGGTGCAGATTCCGTGACGCCCTTGCCGAAGATGATGGACATTTCCGAACCGGGCGGGGTGAGCTGGATGATTCTGAAGTTCTCGCTGATGTTGAAGTCCGCGTCCACGCGGAAACCAGCTTTCTCGTAGAATTCCTTGGCCCGGTCGACGTCCGTGACGGGAAGGACGAGGACTTCAAGTTTCAGTTCCAGGGTGCTGGTTTCCTTGGGCTTCTCTTCTGCCGCTAGGGCCAGGTTGTAGCCGTCATTGGCCAGTGCTTGGCTCATGTGGTCGGCGTACCAGGTGGGCCACTCGACGTCGTGGACACCGCCGAGGACGGTGGCCTCGTAGACGCCGTGATCGGTCGCGGCTTGGTCGAGGGCGTTTTTCAGGATTTCGGTGGTGGGGACAGACATTGTGTTGCTCCTTGTTGGGGTTTGGATGGTGGGGCTGGCGGTCAGTTGGCGGGGCGGAGATCCTGGAGATCCAGGAGGATTGCGGCGAAGTTGTGCAGGCCGTTGTTGTCCTTATCGCGCAGGAGTACACGGCGGCGGGTGGGGGCGGTCAGTCCCCGGAAGCCTTTGTGCTCGGAGGTGTAATGGGCTACTTCGGCCCAGCCGTTGACTTCGACGTCGTAGTCCATCCGACGCTGTTCGCCCGTCTCAGAGTCGAAATAGTACGTCTGGACCTTGCTGTGGCTGTGGATGGAGTCCGGGAAGGTCACTTCGAGCCGGCGCCATGTCTCTCCGTCTTCGGACCAGGGATCGATTTCGCGTGTCGTCACTCCGGGGAGGGTGAAGAGCGCGGGTTCGGCCAGGTACGTCCATGTTGCGTAGGAGATGAAGTAGCCCATTTGGGTCGGTGACCACTGTGTGTCTCCGAGGTAGCCGGCCATGCTGCGGCGGGGTGCCGAAAGGCTGTCCACCACTTCGCCCGTTTCGTCGGTGATGGTCACAAGGTCTTGGGCAGCGTCGAAGTGCAGGGTTCGGCCCGGCCCGAAGGGGGTGATGCTGATGCGCTGCCGGGTGAGGTCCGCTGTGACGGTCACGTCTCCGAGCAGGCCCGGCTGGCCCTTGAAAGGCCAGAAAACGCCGTGGACGCGGACCTTCGCTGAGACGCTGCGGACGCCGTCCCAGGAAGGAGCGGTGTTCCGCTTGGTGTGGATGAATTCGATGAGGTCGTTCATGATCTTCTTCTTTCGAGTTTGTTCGGGGATTGAAAGCGGAACGGGGTGGGTTAGTTGTGGTCGAGCTCCGAGAAGAGGCCGGTGAATGTTCCGCCAGCTTCGGTGAGCTTTTGGAAGAACGCCACTGCTTGGGCGGTGGTAACGGCGTGGGAAGCTGCCGCGTAGTCGGTGAAGTAGAGGTCAAAGGTCCGGTAGGCCGGTGTTGGCGTGGTGTCCTCCTTGGGCCAGACTTTTGCCGATTCGGTTCGTACCAGGCCGGGGAGCTCGTTCGCCAGGCCCAGCAGCGCAGGCACGTGGTGTTCGAATGCCTCGGGTGCTTCCGGGTTGTCGATGATGAGTGTGATTTTCGTCTGCACTGCTTCGTCCTTCTGTTGGGATTGGTCGGTGCTAGTTCTTCTGGAGGAAGGTGAGAACCTCAGCAGCAAACTCTTGGGGGTACTGGAAGAGGAATCCGTGGTTGGCGTTCGCGTAGATGGTGAGTTCAGAATTCGGGATTGCGTCGGCCAGCAGATAGGAGTTGGGGGTGGGCACCATGATGTCGTTGTCCCCGTTGGCTACCAGGGTGGGTGCCTGGATCGAGGCCAGCCGGTCCAGCTTGGCCGGATTCGGGATGCCCCATTCGATGATGGCGGCGGATTGGATGTCCCGGGCTGCCAGGGAGACATCCGCGTCCCTGTCCTCAGCGCGGGTGAAGATGCGGCCGACGAATTCTTCGCCTTTCTTCCTGCTTTCGGGAGAGGGATTGAAGAAGAGATAGTGGATGTCTTCGGCGTCCTGAACGTCTTTCATTGCGTGGGCGTGTGGTTCATCTGCCCAACCGTGCATGTTTTCTCCGCCTTCAGGGCCGGTTCCGGCGAGAACGATTCGGCGGACCAGGTCCGGGCGTTGCAGGGCGACCTCCTGGGCCACGAACCCGCCGATGGAGAAGCCAAAGAGGTCCACTTCGTCCAGGCCGAGAGCGTCAATGAAGGTCAGGGCATCGTGGCCGAAGTCCTTGAAAGTTGCCGGGGTCGTGCCGGTTGAGAGGGCTATTCCGCTGGCGTCGAACAGGATGACCTCCCGTTCGGCGGCGATCGCGTCAACGAGCGCAGGGTCCCAGTTATCGAGATTCCCTCGAAAGTGCTGGAAAAAGACGATGGGCGTGGTGCCAGCTTGGCCGAATCGGCGGTAGGCGTACGTGGTGCCGTTGGCTCCTGCGATAAAGAGATTCGGGGCAGTGTATTGGGACATTGAACAGCCTTTCAAATGCATAGTAGACCGGTCGTCTACCTTTGGTGATAGAAAGGGCGATGCCTTGGAGGGGCCGGCGATCAGGCCAAGACGTCGGAATAGACGGTTTCCAAGAACCCGTCGAGAGGCGCCCGTGAACGTGTGAGCTTGGAACGGGCGACGGCGCCTTCGAAACCAGCAATGATGAAGCCGGCGAGCCGCCGCGGGTCGCTGTGGTTGGAGATCTCATCTTCGGTTTGCGCCTGGGCAATGGCCTTCGCAAGCTTGTCGGTCCAGAGCTCGAGCGAGCGTTCGACCGCTGCGGCGACAGTTGCACTTTGGGAGGGCATCTCGGTTGAGAAGTTGCCCAGCAGGCAGCCCCGCTGGAAGTCGTCCAGCTCTGCCATCGAGGTGATGAAGGCCAAATGAGACTTGATGCGAGACATCGGGGAGGGTGAACCCTTATCGAGCAGTTCGTAGTTGATCGATGTTTCGTAGAGCTTCACCGTTTCGGCGGCGAGGGCTTCCTTGCTTTCAAAGAAATGATAAAAGGAGCCCTTGGGGACACCGGCCGCCCGGGTGATGTCCGATACCCCGGTCGCCGAGTAACCATTCGCGTGAAAGAGATCAAGTGCCGTGCTGGCGATTCGATCCTTGGTGCCCGTGCTCATCTTTGATCCTTTGGTCGGGGTGATATCTAAAGAATAGACCGGTCGTCTAGTTAAAGCAAGAGCTCAGTTGAGATTCAATTGGACGTGCTCCAGTGACTCGGTGAGTTGACCAAGTGTGAGTTCACTCGACTTCGCTGCGTTCGCCCAGGGGGCGTAGGGCTCTCACTGTCGCCCCGAACCCGTCGCTGGGTTGCCGAGCATCGTCTGCACGGTCCGCCTATGCCGGACAGCAAAACGGGGCGGTTCCAAGCTCCAGCGGACCTGTTGACAGGATCGAAGTAACGCGGGTAACCTAAGTCACATGCCCGGCAAGTAACGCGCGTTACCAACGTAGTGTTCAACCCTGGCGGACCAGACAAGAAGGTTTGGCACGGACCCAGATCAGCGACGATTACCGGAGCATTCGATGGCGAAAAGCACCACCCCTGAGAACCCAGTTGCTGTAAAGCAGCGGGGCGTCACCATGAGAGACGTCGCCAAGCACGCCGGCGTTTCCCGGACTGCTGTTTCGTTCGTGCTGAGCAACCGGGAAAATGCGAGTATTTCCGAGGAAACCCGCACCCGGATCAACGACGCCGTGCAGGAATTGGGCTACCGCCCCAATGCCGGCGCCCGTGCGTTGGCATCCCGACGCAGTGACTGGTACGGGATCGTGACGGAGATCGTCACGGCACCGTTCGCCGTCGACATCATCAAAGGCGCCCAGGACCAAGCCTGGCTGGACCGCCGGTTCCTGCTCATCGCGCCCTCCGACCAGGCCGATGCCGTAGGACCCAACCAGGGCCTGGAAGATGCTGCAACTGAAAAACTCCTGGAACAACGAGTGGAAGGACTTCTCTACGCAGCCACCTTTCACCGGGGCGTCCACGTTCCAGAGAGTGCCAATGAGGTACCCACCGTTCTGATCAACTGCTTCGACGCGGATGGGAAGCTGCCCTCGATCGTCCCTGACGAGAGAGGGGGTGGCCGGGTGGCGGTGGAACATCTGCTCAACGCCGGCCACACTCGGATTGGCGTCATTAACCTTGACCCTAATATCCCTGCAGCAGTGGGGCGTTTGAAGGGTGCCCGCGAAGCACTTGCCGACGCCGGACTGGAGCTTGATCCGGAACTGGTGGTGTCCGGATATGCAACGGCAGACGGCGGCTACGAAGCCGCGTGCCAGATCCTGGATCGCTACCCGGAAAAGGACAGGCCAACAGCGCTGTTCTGCCTCAATGACCGTATGGCAATGGGCGCTTATGACGCCATTAAGGAACGGGGCCTGACCATCCCCGGAGACATCGCCGTGATCGGCTTCGACAACCAGGAACTCATTGCGGCCTATTTGCGGCCGAAATTGACCACGGTTGCGTTGCCATTCGAGAAAATGGGCGCCCTGGGCGTCCAGACACTCGCAGCTCTTACAGCAGGACAGCCGATCCTTGCCGACCAGCAATTGGTCGACTGTCCGCTGCTAGAACGCTCTTCGGTCTGACCGCGAAATCAACCTCGAAGAGCAAACCCTTACCCACCCCTTCACCTAGCGGATGAAGATAGGAAAGAGATAACCATCATGACACAACCCCGATACTTCCGTGCTGCCCGGATAACTGCGGCAAGCCTCGCAGTGGGCGCGATGCTGCTCACCGGTTGCACAGCCAACGTCGCCAAGACAAGCGACTCCGACGCCGGAGCGAACGCCAGCGCGTTCCTCACCATTCCGCGTGAGGACATGGGCACGTTCGTGCAGAACTTCAACCCGTTCGCTCCCACGGTGAACCCGATGGTTCAGCAGTCCATTTACGAATCCCTCCTGATCTTCAATCCGGCCAAGGGAGACACGGTGCCGTGGCTCGCCACCGAATGGAAGGCAGCCGAGGACGGCAAGTCGGTCACTTTCACCCTCCGTGATGGTGTGAAGTGGTCCGACGGGCAGCCTTTCGTGGCTGACGATGTTGCCTACACGTTCGAACTTCAGAAGAAGATCAAGGGCGGCTTCGAGTACCTGGACACCGTCACCGCCGCGGGCAATCAGGTCACGTTCAACTTCAACAGGCCGTGGTCACCGGCCCTTTACGACGTCGGCCAACTCAGCATCCTGCCCAAACACATCTGGTCGGCTTTGCCGGACCCGGAAAAGGATGCGAATGCCAAGCCGGTGGGTACCGGACCGTACACCGAGGTTGATACTTTCCAGGCCCAGTCCTTCGTGCTGAAGAAGAACCCGAATTACTGGCAGCCTGAGAAGCAGAAGATCGCCGGCATCAAGATGCTCGCTTTCGCAGGAAACGACGGCGCCAACCTCGCCGCGGCGAACGGCGACGTGGACTGGGCCCCGCAGTACATCCCGAACATCGAAAAGACCTTCGTTTCCAAAGACAAGGAACACCGTCAGTATTGGTTCCCTGCCACGGGTGCCATGATCAACTGGCAGCTCAACACCACCAAAGCGCCGTTCAACGAGGTTGATGTCCGCAAAGCACTGAGCATGGCCGTGGACCGCGATCAAGTCACCAAGATCGGCATGAGCGGCTACGCCAAGCCTGCCGACTGCACCGGACTCTCCGGCAACTACGAGACCTGGAAGAACACCCAGGTCAAGGACAACTGCACGTGGACCAACCACGATGTCCAGAAGGCCAACGAGCTGCTGGACAAGGCGGGCTACCCCAAGGGAGCTGACGGGAAGCGCACGCTCAAGGACGGCAAGCCTTTCGAATTCAAGATCTCCGTGGGCGCCACGTCCTCCGACTGGCTGTCCGTGGCCAACGTCATCTCGCAGAACCTGGCCGAGGTGGGCGTTACTGCCAAGGTGGAGTCTCCTGACTGGGCCGCAGTGGTGGCCGGCTACGAGACCGGCGACTTTGACTCCGGGATCGTCTGGAGCGCCAACGACCCCAGCCCGTACAAGTACTTCAACACCTCCATGGGTACAGGCACTGTAAAACCCGTTGGCACCAAGACGTTCGATAACTACCACCGGTTCGGCGACACCACGGCTGATGCCCTGCTGGCCGACTTTGCCGCGGAGTCAGACGAGTCCAAACAAAAGGACCTCGCAAACAAACTGCAGGAAGAGTACAACGACGTCGCACCCCTGGTGCCGCTGTTCTCCGGCCCTGAATGGGGCGCCTTCAACGACACCCGCTTCACAGGTTGGCCCACCGAGGCCAACCCTTACGCCACCCTCTCGGTCCGGTCACCAACCACGGTGCTGGTTCTGACCACGCTGGAACCGCGCAAGTAGTCCCCACCGCCGCCCTAACCTCGCTGCGCTTCGGCCAGGGAACCCGGGCGGCGTGGGCCCACCCACCGCCGCCCTAACCTCGCTGCGCTTCGGCCAGGGAACCCGGGCGGCGTGGGCCCACCCACCGATATGGGCCCTGCCAGCCCTCACCGCACGCCCGGCAGAACTCCGGCTCACCGGTCGACGCTGCCGGGCGTGCAACCACACTTTCCGCAATTCCCGAATGGAGGGAAACCGTGCGCTTCATCCTGCGCCGCCTGGGTTTCTACCTGATCGCCTTCTGGGCATCCATCACCCTGAATTTCCTGCTCCCGCGATTCATGCCGGGAGACCCTGTGTCCCGCATGTTTGCCCGCTCCCAGGACCGAATGCAGCCCGAACAGATCGAGGCCCTGCGCAAGCTGCTGGGTGTTGATGATCGGCCGATTTGGGAGCAGTACATCGACTACATGCACAACATCTTCACGGGGCAGATGGGTGTTTCCATCTCCCGTTTCCCCACCCCGGTCACCGAGGTCATATCGTCCCAAATCGGCTGGACACTCCTGCTGGGCGGAACCGCGCTGGTGATCGCCGCCGTCGTGGGTAACCTGCTGGGCATCCTGGCCGCTTGGCGGAGAGGCGGCGCGATCGACTCCGCGCTTCCGCCCGTGCTGGTGTTCATTGGTTCGTTCCCGTACTTCTGGCTTGCGATGGGTGCGCTGTACCTGTTCGGGGTGGTGCTGGGTTGGTTCCCGATCCGCCATGCCTTCACCGACGGTTTGGAGCCGGCGTTCACCTGGGAGTTCATCGGCGACGTCGGTGCCCACCTGGTGCTGCCTGCGCTGACGATCGTGCTGGTTTCCATCGGCGGCTGGATGCTCGGTATGCGGAACACCATGATCGCGACGAATTCCGAGGACTACATCACCATGGCCGAAGCCAAGGGACTCCGCCCGGGCCGCATCATGCTCCGCTACGCAGCACGCAACGCCATGCTCCCGTCGGTGACGAGTTTTGGCATGGGACTGGGATTCGTGGTGGGTGGCGCGCTGCTTACGGAGGTGGTGTTTGCGTACCCCGGCGTCGGCTACCAGCTCCTCAACGCCGTCCAGGGCCTGGACTACCCGCTGATGCAGGGCCTGTTCCTGACCATCACCGCTGCTGTTCTGCTGGCCAACTTCCTGGTGGACATCCTGTACGTCCGCCTCGACCCGCGCGTGCGCAGCAACTAGAGGACTGACCATGACAACCGCACTTCTGAAGCAGCCAACTCCAACACCGGCTGTCCGCAAGCCCAACCGCAGCTTCATCCACGGCCTGATCAGCAACAAGAAGGCGCTGACAGGCATGGCCGTAATGGTCATCTTCATTGCACTGGCCTTGCTGGCGCCGGTGTTGTTTCCGGGCGATCCCTCAAGGATCACCGCCATGGCTTCCCTTGAACCATCGGCCGAGCACTGGCTGGGCACCACCGCCAAAGGACAGGACGTGCTCGCGCTGACCGTCCACGGCTCACGGAGCTCCTTGTTCGTGGGACTGACCGTGGGCCTGGCGTCCACCTTCATCGGCATCCTGGTGGGCCTGGCCTCCGCGTACTTCGGAAAATTCATTGACGAAGCACTCTCCCTGGTCACCAACGTTTTCCTTCTCCTGCCAGGCCTCCCATTGCTGGTCATCCTGGCCGCCTTCCTTCCGCCGGGCCTGGGGACAGTGATCCTGGTTCTTGTGGTTACCGGCTGGGCCGGGTCAGCCCGCGTCCTGCGCTCACAAGCACTATCCATCCGCTCCAAGGACTTTGTAGCTGCGGCCGTCGTGTCCGGCGAACGTGCAGGCCGGATCATGTTCCGCGAGATCCTGCCCAACATGGCCTCGATCGTCATGGGCACCCTGCTGGCCTGCGTGATCTACGGCATCGGTGCCCAAGCGGGCCTGGAGTTCCTTGGCCTGGGCGATGTCAGCACGGTCTCCTGGGGCAACAACCTCTTCTGGGCCGGCAACGAAGGCGCGCTGCTCACGGGCAGTTGGTGGGTCTTCGTACCCTCAGGCGTGTGTATCGCGCTGGTCGCGTTCGCCCTTGCCCTGATCAACTACGCCGTGGACGAAGTCACTAATCCGCGGCTGCGAAAGATCAAGACTCCGAAAGACACCGAAATGAGCGCCGCCAAATGACCATCTCCCAAGTTTCCTTCGGCTCCCACGAACCTGTCCTCGACGTCAAGGACCTCACGGTCAAGTACATCGGCGACACCCGCTCTACCACCGCCGTGGACCGCGTGTCCTTCAGCATCGGCACCGGTGAGGTGTTCGGTCTCGCGGGGGAGTCCGGCTGTGGCAAGTCCACCATCGCCAACTCGATCATGAGGCTCCTGAAGGATCCCGCAAAGATCGCCGGTGCCAGCATTTCCTTCGGTGGCAAGGACGTCCTTGCCATGAGCCCTGAAGAACTACGGCGCTTCCGCTGGCAGGACGTGGCCATGGTGTTCCAGTCGGCCATGAACTCCCTCAATCCGGTGCTGACCATCGGCGAACAGATCGCGGACATCTTCACCACCCACGCCGGTTACTCCCGCAAGGAATCGCTGCGCCGTGCCGGTGAACTGCTGGAGCTCGTGAGGATCGACCCCGCTCGACTCAAGTCCTATCCGCACCAGCTCTCCGGCGGAATGCGTCAACGTGCCGTCATTGCCATGGCCGTGGCGCTCAAGCCGTCACTGTTGATCCTGGACGAACCCACCACCGCACTGGACGTGGTGGTGCAGCAGGAAATCATGGCGCAGATCAAAGAACTGCAACGCGAACTCGGCTTCTCCGTCCTTTTCATCACGCACGATATGTCCCTCATGGTGGAGCTTTCACACCGCATGGCCGTGATGTACGGCGGCCGGATCGTAGAGACCGCAAAAGCACAGGACGTCTACGCCAACCCCCGCCACCCCTACACCCAGGCGCTCATGGGAGCCTTCCCGCCACTCACCGGGCCTCGGGTTCCCCTCACAGGACTGCCCGACGGCGTCAAGTTCCGGAACATCCCGGACCTCACCGAGGTGGTACCCGGCCATTTTGTGGCTCCGTTTGGTCCCAACGCTTCGGTGATTGATTCAGCAAACCTGGAAGGAGCTGCGCGATGAGCCACTCCCTGATGACCCCCTCGGCTGTGTCCAAAAGCCGCATCCCTGCCCTGGAGATTCGCGGCCTGGGAAAGACTTTCCCGATTGGCGGTTTGTTCTCCCGCGATTCTGTCCGCGCCCTGCACGGGATCGATCTGACGATCGGCAGGGGTGAGATTGTGGCGCTCGTGGGGGAGTCCGGTTCCGGCAAGAGCACTCTGGCCCGCTGTGTGGCGCGGCTCGAGAAGCCGAGCTCGGGCGAGGTCCTCATGGACGGCGTCGACGTCCTCAAGCGGGACCGGTTCCAAGCGTCGCGGGCGTTCCGGTCGCAACTGCAGATGGTGTTCCAAGACCCCTTCGGCTCCTTGAACCCGGCCCACAGGATCGAGCATTTCCTGCGGCGTTCCCGGGCGATCCACGGCAAAGGCGGCGGTTCCGAGGAGCAGACCCAGCGGCGACTCGAAGAACTCATGACCACTGTTGGCCTGGAAGCTGACATGTTGAACTCATACCCGCACGAGCTCTCGGGCGGCCAGCGCCAACGCGTAGCGATAGCCCGGGCCCTGGCCGTTGAACCACAGGTCATCCTGGCCGACGAGCCTACGTCCATGCTGGACGTCTCTGTTCGGATCGGCGTGCTGAACCTGATGCGCATGCTCCGCGACGAGCAAGGCATCTCCATGCTCTACATCACCCATGACCTGGCGTCCGCCCGTTACCTGGCGGACCGGACGGCGGTCATGTTCGCCGGTGAGCTCGTTGAAGAGGGCGAATCCTTGGACCTGTTGGCCAACCCTGCGCACCCCTACACGCAACTCCTGGTCTCGGCCGTCCCGGATCCGGCCCGGGCAGGCTCCTACGATCCCGTTCGCCGGGCCGAATTGCGGCAGGCGGTCATGGCCTCGACACACTGTGTGTTCGACGGCGACCCGAACCAGGCCTGCTCGGCCGAAGAACCCGTCCGCCATCAGGTGGGGGACCCCGCAAACCGTCACTGGGTGCGCTGCCACCTCTACCGCCCGTGGGCCGCTGCCGGTGGCCATGCCCTGGCGAGTGAACCTACCCCAACCGGCCACCCGGCGTCGAACGCTCAAGAAGAGGCTTCCGCATGACTGAACTGACCCACCCACTCGCCACCATTCCACGGGACGAGTTGCTGTCCCGCGCCGAGGCAGACCCCCTGCGCCCACGATTCCACTTCGTGTCACCGGCTGGATGGCTCAACGACCCCAATGGCGTCAGTCAATGGAACGGGACGTACCACCTCTTCTACCAGTACAACCCGGAGGGTGCTTTCCACCATCGCATCCAGTGGGGCCATGCCACCAGCACCGACCTCGTCACCTGGACAGACCAGCCCGTTGCCTTGGAACCTTCCGTAGGACCGGACGCCGAGGGCTGCTGGTCGGGGGTGTTGGTGAACGACGGAGGTACTCCCACCTTGGTGTATTCGGGACGGTTTGAAGGCCAGGAACTGCCCTGCGTCGCGGTCGGATCCCCGGATCTGCTGAACTGGACCAAAGACCCCGGGAACCCGGTGATTGCCGCACCGCCGGTTGGAGTCAAGACCACTGCGTACCGCGACCACTGTGTATGGCGTGAAGGAGCCAAGTGGCGACAGCTGGTGGGCTCAGGCATTCGCCACCGCGGTGGGACGGCGTTTTTGTATGAGTCTTCGGACCTGCGTTCCTGGGACTACATCGGACCCTTGTTCATCGGCGATGCCTCGCAGGGTGATCCTGCGGACACCGATTGGACCGGGACCATGTGGGAATGCGTGGACCTGTTCCGGGTGGGTCAGGGATCGCTGGGGTCTGCAGCCCCTGATGGCTCGCCGGATGTGCTGGTCTTCTCCGCCTGGGACGACGGCGACACCCGTCACCCGCTGTATTGGACCGGCCACTACGCCGGCGACACCTTCAAGCCCGAAGCGCTGCACCGACTGGACTACGGAGGTCGCTTCTTCTACGCACCTCAGTCCTTCCAAGATGAGTCCGGCCGACGCGTCATGTTCGGTTGGATGCAGGAAGGGCGAAGTGATGCAGCCATGCTGGCAGCCGGCTGGTCCGGGGTCATGAGCCTGCCGCGGGTCACCACGTTGGCGTATGACGGAACCCTGGAGTTCGCCCCGGTTCCCGAGATCGAGAAGCTGCGCAGGAATCACGTCAGCGTCGCAGGCCAGGTACTCGTGGGTGACGGAATGCCCGTGGATACCGGCGTCTCAGGCAACCAGTTGGACCTCGAGCTGGACGTGCAGCTCGCTCCCGGTGCGGAGCTCCGCCTTGGAGTGCTTAGCTCCCCGGATGGGGCCGAGAAGACGGTGATCATTCTGAGCCGGGCCGTTGACGGAACCCCCACCGGCACTCTCCGCCTTGACCGCACCCGCAGCAGCCTCAACCCTTCCGTTGATGTGGACGACAAGTCCGGCCCCCTTCCCATGACGGACGGTCGTGTTCGCCTGCGCGTGTTGGTGGACCGGTCCGCCGTCGAAATTTTCGCTAACGGAAAGCCGCTCACGGCCCGTATCTACCCGACTCTGGGCGGCGAGTGCGTGACTCTGGCTGCTACTGCGGGTTCGGTGCGGCTCCTCTCATTCGATGCATGGACTATGGCTGGGGTCTTTGACGAGACCCGTAGCCTCTTGCCGGAACGGAAGTAAGACCCATGGAAAAATCACTATCAGTCTCCCGCCGCGGACTTCTGACCGGCGCCGGTGCGGCCGCGCTGGGCGGCTCCCTGGCGCTGTCCACCCCTGCTGGGCCTGCCTCGGCGGCAGGTAGCCCCTCGAAAGGATCGTCCCGGATGCGTCCTGTCTATCACTTCAGCGTGCCTGACAATTGGAAGAACGATCCCCAGCGGCCCATCTACCTGGATGGGGAGTACCACTATTACTACTTGTACAACGCCGACTACCTCACTGGCGGTGGCGGCACGTCCTGGCGCCGGGCCACCACTACTGATCACGTCGCGTTCCGGGACCGGGGTGTCGCGATACCGAAGTTCAGCAACGGCAATGGTGATTGCTGGTCCGGATGCCTGGTGGTTGATGAGGGAAATACTGCGGGATATGGGGCGGGAGCAGTCATTGCCCTTGTTACCCAGGCGCCGGAAGGCCGGCAAGCGCAGTACCTCTGGTACTCCACGGACAGAGGCCGTTCTTTTAGGCCGGGAGGCCAGGCGCCGGTACTGCCCAACCCGGGGGTGCCTGATTTCCGTGATCCCAAGGTGATATGGGATGGGGACCGTGGCCGGTGGTTCATGGCCAATGCCGAGGGACAAAAGCTGGGGTTCTACGCCTCCCCGGACCTGCGCTCCTGGAAACGTGTTGGCGAGTTTCTTCGCAGCGACTTGGGGCTTCTGGAGTGCCCTGACCTCTTTCGAATGACTGCCGACGACGGCACTTCGCATTGGGTCCTGGGCACCAGCGCCAACGGCAAGGGCCGCGGACTGCCAGCGACGTACGCCTACTGGATTGGAGCCTTTGACGGCAGTTCCTTCAAGCCCGACCGTTCCGAGCCGGAATGGCTCGATTATGGCTTCGATTTCTATGGCGCAGTGACCTACCCGCATCACGATGCATCGGGAGCGGAGGACCCAACCCTCCGCCGGGCAATTGGTTGGGCCAACTTCTGGGACTATCCCCACAACACCCCAACCCTTGCCACTGACGGCTACAACGGCGATGACATGATCGTGCGCGATGTCCGGCTCAAGCGTGGAAACGGGGCCTATTACCTCGCATCCACCCCCACATCTGCACTGGGAGACCACGTGAAGCGCACACATCGACTGGGTGATGTGGCGGTTGCCGGTACTCATGACCTGAAGATCCGCTCGAACGCCTACGATCTGAGCTGCGAGCTGGTCTGGGACCCGGCGGCACCCCCGGCCAATCTCGGACTGGAGGTATGCCGTGCGCCAGGTGGAGGCAGGCACGTGGCCGCAGGCGCCTTCCTGCGTGGCCCGTTTACCTACGTCAACCGCCGCCCCACCATCAACCCCACTGCCGGCGAAACGCAAACCCCGTTAGACCCTTCCGTCGGGAGACTCACGCTACGCATCCTGGTGGACCGCACCAGCGTGGAGGTGTTCGTCGGCGACGGGCGTGTGGTGCACTCGCACCGGGTCTTTCCCCTTGAAGGCGATGACGGCATCCGCCTCTACGCCCACGAAGGATCGGCCACATTCCGGGATCTGACCATCCGCGAACTCAAGGTCACGCCGTAGCCCGCACCTAAGGGCGCTGAATGTCGTGGGCGTGGGTGAAGCCGCCAACCCTTGAGGTGCTGAACGCCGTGGTGCAGGTCGGCGCCGTGGTCCGAGCCGGCTAGTCCTGATGCATGGAGGCGTCCGGTGTGTTCAGTTCAGCGGTGCACGGGGCCGGACTGTAAAAACCTCAGGCAGGGCCTCCGGTGTGGAGGCCCTGCCTGGGGTGCGTGAGGTTTTGCGCTTTGCGCCCGTCTTTCGGGTTATGAGGCCTACATGATGCCCGTGGGAACCAGCAGTGCCCAGGCCAGTGCAGGTGCCACCAGTACGACTCCACCTGCGTACATCATCAGCTGCTTGTAGACGCGTTGCCGGTCGTGTTCGCGGGCGTTTGCAACCACCAGCGCGCCGTCGGTGGAGAAGGGGGACACGTCTACGACGGTTGCGGCGATGGCGAGGGCGGCCACGGTGCCTGAGGCGCTGAGTGAGCTCGTGGCCAGCAGAGGACCAGCGAGTGGGATGAAGGCCGTCAGCAATGCTGTGGAGGAGGCGAAGGCTGAGCCGACGCCGATCACGTAGCAGAGAACGAGTGCGATGAGCAGTGGTGCGCCCAACGCGAGGGCTTGCTCGGCGAGGGTGTCGATGACGCCGACGTGCTGGAGCAGGGACACGTAGGTGATCATGCCGGCGACCAGCAGGACAGTGGACCAGGAGACTCCGCCGATGAAGGTCCGGTGTTCCTTGATGTTGACCAGCGCCAGGAGGAGTCCTGCGGAGAGCGCGACGAAGCCGATGGGCATGTGGAAACCGAGGGCGCAGACGAGCATGGCGGCGATCAGTGCCAGGGTGAGGATCTGCTGGCCGCGGGGGCGGGTGGTGCGGGTGGTGTCGAGTTCGGCGTGCTGGCCGGTGGCGCCGTCGCGGAGTTTTCCGAGGAGGGCGAACACGACCACGGTCAGGACGGAGAGGATGAGGTTCAGGGCGAAGCTTGCTCCGAAGAGCGCGCCTTGGGAGATGGGGAAGCCGTTCTTTACTGCGATGTCGTGTACCAGGACGCCTGCCACGGAGAGCGGGGAGAAGCCGCCGGCGTGGGCGCCGTTGATGATGAAGGCGCCCATGAGAACGGGGTGGATGCGTGATTCGTAGGCCAGCCCGATGGCCGCGGGGGCCAACAGGGCGACGGCGGCGGGGGAGAAAGTGCCGAGTGCGGTCAGTGATGCTGCGAGGAGGAAGAACACCCACGGCAAGAGCAGGGTCTTGCCGCGCACAAGCCGGACGCAGGTTTGGACGATGATGTCGACGGTGCCGTTGCGTTGGGCCATGCTGAAGAAGTATGTGACGCCGATGATGGTGATGACGATGTTGGCGGGGAAGTCGGCAAGGATTTCCTTGTCGGTCATGCCGAGCATGAAGTAGCCAACGCCGAAGGAGGCGACCAGTGCCATGACGCCGATGTTCAATGGCCACTTGGTGGCCACAACGAACATCACGACGAGGATGACCAGCGGGATGATCTGGGTGGCGGTCATGGTCGGCTCCGATTCCGGGGTAGCCGCCGGGTTGAAAATGGCACCCCCGAACAGGATGGCGGCCAAACCCATGATGACGGAAGCGGCAACAGTTATCAGCAGGATACGGCGGCGATTGCGGGGCCGCGGGGAACGTTCTTCCCGGAGGTCGCTCTCTGCCTCGGGAGCTGGTTGGTAAATAGTCTTAGCCATGGTGGTGTCTCCTCATCGAGTGGCTGTGGCTAGTGAGGCTTCGACTGCGTTGCCGAAAGTCTCCGGGAGGTGAATGATGCTGGTTGCGATAGTGCGGGCCGTGCGGTCGACGCCGACCAGAAGGGTCCCTTCGTGCTCCTCGCTCCAGGTTTCTATGACGCCGGCCGGTGTCCTGAGTCTTAGGACCGCTTCTGGTGTGCTGCCGGTGATGGCGTTGAGCACAGTGCCGTGTGTCCGGGCAGCGAGAGTCAGGGCGATGCTTCCGGTGATGGCTAAGGCCGGATGCGGCTTTCCCATCGAAAGCATCATCACGTTGACGTCGCAATCCGGTCCGGTGGGCGGGCCTACGATCGCGAGCTTCGGAACCGCTCGCGCGGCTTGTCCGAGCGCTGCTGCCATGCCCATCCGGACCGCTGCCTGGCGACGGATGAGATCCAAAGTGTCCAACTGCTGTTCGACGCCGGCTTTCCACGTGTCGTAGCGGGCGGTGTCCAGCCCCAACTCTTCGGCGCGAACAATCACCACTGGCGCTCCGGCGTCGATCATTGAAACATTCCAGCGCGTACCGCCCGCTACGATCACGTCGGCAGCGGCGCCGGTGGGCAACAAGTGTCCAGTGGTCTTGCCCGCCGGATCCTGGAACCCCAGGCCGACTTTGTAACCGGGAAACACGACGCCAGGCATCTGTGCGTCCGGGATGATCGGCAGGGCGCCGGATGGAGTTGAAACCCGTTGAATGATGATCTGTCCCGTATTTGTATTGCGGGTCACGATGCGCGTGGAATCGCCGGTGGGCACAACCCACCCTTTTTCGATGGCGTAGAGGCCGACAACCGCCGAGCAGTTCCCGCAGTTGCTGCCCCAATCGACAGCGGCTTCTTCGATTCCTACCTGTGCGAAAGTGAACTCGACGTCGATGTCGTCTTTGGCCGGTCGGCTGAGGATCATTGCCTTGCTGGTGGTGGACGTTGCCCCGCCCACGCCGTCAATTTGGCGCGAATCCGGGCTTCCGAAGAGGCGTGGCAGGAGATCGTCCAGCTTGGTGTGGGCCTTATCCAGATGGTCAGTTTCAAAGACCCAGCACTTGCTGGTGCCTCCGCGCATCCATTCGGCTTCTATCTTCATGGTGTTCCCTGCTTCCCGTGGCGCTTTGTAAACTTTGTGGCCTATTACGAGGATGATGCGGATCACACATGAAGACAATGTTGGATAATTGTGGGGGAATGTAGTGTTGCTTCATTCATTGATGTGACGGGCCTAAAACTCTGCTCAAGTGAGCCAGTTTGATTCGACGCGTGTGCAAACAGGCCTCAGGCCACAGCTAGTTGCATAGAATGAACCAAAGGAGAGGAAGGGTAAAGCATTGATTAACGATGAGAGCGTGGATTTATTCGATATCCGGCGGCTTGCCCTTTTGGTGGAGGTGGTCGAACAGGGATCCATCACGGCAGCGGCTGACATCATGTTGTATTCGCCCTCAGCCGTCTCGCAGCAATTGCGGAAGCTGGAGCAAGAAGTGGGCCAGCCCCTCCTCAACCGACGATCCCGCGGGGTAGTTCCCACTGAGGCCGGTCAGGTGTTGGCGGGGCACGCGCGGAAGATCGTCGGGCAGATGCGTGCAGCCCGGTCCGACCTGGGCCAGATCGCCGGCTTGGGTCGCGGTTCGTTGACCGTCGGCACCTTCCCCACACTGGCTGGTTCATTTTTGCCACTGGTGATCCGCGCCTTCAAGAAGCGTTACCCGGCCATTGGCCTCTCCGTGCGCAGCGCCCGATTCGACGAGCTCGTCTCAGACCTTGAGTCCGGCGTGACCGGACTGTGCTTGCTCTGGGACTATCCCTGGAACAGGTTCAACGACGAGTCCATCCGGATCACGGAAGTTTTCCAGGAGAGCACGGTGATCCTGGTGGCCAAAGGCCACCCCCTCGCTGAGCGTGACGAAGTGTCGATGAAAGACCTCCGGAAGGAATCGTGGATAGTCCGCGCGGAGGCACATCCGGTGGTGGAGGTACTCCAAAGATCCGCCCATGACGCCGGCTTCGAGCCGAACATCGGCTTCCTGGCCAACGACTACCAGGAGGCCCAAGCCATGGTTAGCGTCGGAATGGGGGTGGCGATGGTCCCAAAGACTGCAGTAGCCCTGCAGCACCCGGATGTCAGGATTCTCAGCCTTGGCTCCAACGCCCCCCTGCGGCGAGTACTTCTGGCCCAGCGCCAGGACAAGGTGTATGCGCCCGCAGAGGTAGCTTTCCACTCAACCCTTCTGGAGATTGCACGCGAACGGGGCGGCGATTATCTCTGAGGCGATGCATTGGGTCAGACCAGCAGTGCAAAGAGGGTTGGCCTGCGGAATCGTTGTATGTCGCGGGACGGGAGTTCTCGCAGCTACGTCTTTCCAGTACTTTGACGCCGATATTTGATGCTTTGCCGTCCGGTTTTCGGTTGTTCTACTGACCGGCGGGAGTCATGCCTTGGAGGTCGCGGCTTCCTCTGGTCCGGAGTGCTCACGAGGACTGAGGGGTGCCGTCCAGCAGGTAATCTGCAGAGGCGGCAGCGCCGACTCCCCGGCGCAGACTATGAGTCGCATGTATCCAAGGATCCCGGTCCCCAAGGCTCGAAATCACGTTCGAGTCCCACCTCGGGCACGGCATGCCCCTCGCCACGGCATCAAGAATGCGCAAGGGAGCGGTCCCGGGGAAGACTACTGGTATCTAGCCGAGACGCTGGACCTTAGGCAGGTCATACGCGGCCGTCTGCGGAGCCTGTCCCCCGGCAAGTCTGTCGATAAGGGCCCACCCGTCAGCCTGTCCTGCTGACGCTCGTCAGTGAGCGGCCCGCGCAGCCGTCGATCCGTCGAGGTCGCTTCCGCTTGTCTCGAGGTAGATCCTGACTGCGTCGATCAAGTGGCCGATATGTTGATGCATCAGGTGGCCCGCCAGATCTGCGTCCCTTCTCAACAAGGCTGCTGCCAGTTCTGCATGGTCGTCCGCCTGTTCGGATACGACCTGAGAGTTTAAGGACACCTCTTCGAGGACGCTGGTTAGGTTGGGGTTCGCAGGTTCAATCAACAGGTGCGCCATCGACTCAAGGATTCTGTTGTGTGTCGCGGCAGCAACAGTGCGGTGAAACAACGTCGACGAGTCTCTGTTGGGGGTCGCGCCTGCATCTACTGCATCCCGGTGGCCCGCAGCCTGGCGTGCGATTTCTCCAAGTTCTTCGTCCGAGGCATTCTCCGCAGCCAGCCGCGCGCCTTCGGATTCGACGGCGCGGCGGACTACCAGAATGTCCAGGAGCTCACTGAGGTCGTTCGTGCTGGCTGCCCGGACGAGATTTGCCCCATTTTCCTGCGCGCGCAGCGTTGCTCTGAGTTCCTCAAGCCGTTGCTCGCCAAGTTCCGTCACCACGCGCCCCTGCTTGGGGCGAGGAATGAGAGTGAGGCCCTGCTTGTCCAGGGAACGCAGGAAGCGACCGGCCGTCGCCTCTGCCACATGGATGCCCGATTCATTGAAGGCCTCCGCCAAGCGGGATGAGCCTACGGGTCGCTCCGACTCACGGATCAACGTGAGAGCCAGAATCTCCATCTCAAGATTTGGCGATGTCATCAATAGCCCCCCTGTCCCGCGAGATGTGGACGTGGCCGCCCGCACGTAAGTTATCTTCCCACAACCCCGACTCAAGGCTTCTTTCCTGTGACTGTTGACGCCCTCCGCAATCTACTTCATCATTGGTGATGAAGAGATATTCCAGTAAGTAATACCTCAATGCGAAGTGTGGGTGGCGGCAATGGAAAGTTCAGGAAGTGATGTGGGTCCGGCGCGGGACTTCATCGGCTACGGCCGACGGAAACCCCGGGTGCGATGGCCGGAGAACGCTGCAGTAGCGGTCAACTTTTGCATCGCCTATGAAGAGGGCGCCGAACGAAGCGTTATCTATGGTGACCCGCATGGCGAAACCCTGGGGCCGGGACGCGAGGCCAAACCCGGGCATCGTGACCTTGCCGTCGAGTCGATCTATGAGTATGGCAGCAGGGCGGGGATCTGGAGGATCGCCGAGTTGTTGGACGAGTACAGTCTTCCTGCCACGCTCTTCGCTCCTGCGGTTGCCTTGGAAAAGAATCCGGAGGTCTGCCAGTGGGTGGCAGAACGGGGGCATGACATTTGTGCGCATGGCTGGCGCTGGACTGATCCCGGGGAATTGACGCAGAGCCAGGAGCAGGAACGGATCAAGCTGGCGGTTGAATCGATAGAACGCACGTGCGGACGACGACCGGTAGGTTGGCGTTCGCGGACGGGGCCGAGCTTGAACACCCGTCGCCTGCTGGTCGAAGAAGGCGGGTTCATCTACGACTCCGATGCCTACAACGATGACCTTCCCTATTTCACGGAGGTCGGAGCCCGCGAGCATTTGGTGGTTCCGTACACCCTGACCTACACCGAGGGCCGCCTTGTTCAGCCCATGGGTTTCACCAGTCCCTTCGATTTTTGGGAGACATGCCGCCGTGGCCTCGACGAGCTCAGGCGTGAAGGACAACGGGGTTTCCCGAAGATGATGTCGATCGGCATCCATCCCCGTCACACCGGACAGGCCGGTCGAATGGCCGGAATGCGCGACTTTGTCGAATATGCGCTGGGTGCCGGGGATGTGCTGTTCAGCACCCGCGAGGCGATCGCCAGGCATTGGATCCGGGAACGGCCCACTGCGGAACTACCACTACAGGCAACAAACTTTGGAGGAGAACGATGACGCATCAGGTACTGGGCGCACAGCGCAGGATGGCCCACATCAACGGGAAAGCGGTGGACACACAGGAATCGTTCGCGGTCCTGGACCCCGCAACAGGGTTTGAACTGGCTACGGTGGCGGCCTGCGGGGCCGATGAAGTTGATCAGGCCGTGAGGGCGGCACGCTCGGCTTACGACGGCGGGTGGAAACGGACGACGGCGGCCGAACGCGCCCTGGTTCTGCGGAGTATTTCATCGGCCATCGTGGCGAACGGCGACGAACTGGCCAGAATCGAAAGCCAGGACACCGGCAAACCACTGCGACAAGCCGTTGTGGACGTCTCTTTTGCAGCTCGGTTTTTTGAGTACTACTCCAATATGGTGGAGGCTGTCTTCGGCAGCATTATTCCCGCAGCGACGGACCGCATGACCTTCTCGGTCCGGGAACCGTACGGGGTCACCGGGCACATCACCCCTTGGAACTACCCCCTTGGACTGGCGACCCGGACTCTCGCACCGTCTCTCGCGGCGGGAAACTGCTGCGTTCTCAAGCCCGCGGAGGAAGCTCCTCTGTCCGCGTTGCGTCTTGCCGAGATCATGTCCGAAGCTGGTTTGCCGGACGGCGTCCTCAACGTAGTCCCAGGTATCGGGGCCGAAGCGGGGGCAGCGTTGGCGGCGCACCCCGGCTTGGGCAAGCTCTCCTTTACCGGTTCTGTGCCGGTGGGCGTGAAGATCGGGCAGGCAACGGCGGCCAACCTCGTCCCGGCAGATCTGGAACTGGGCGGAAAGTCACCCAACATCGTCTTCGGGGACGCAGATATGGACGCCGCTGCTGCAGCAGTTGCGGCTTCGATCCTGCAGAACGCCGGCCAGACGTGTTCGGCCGGCTCCCGCCTGCTGGTACACGACAGCGTCCACGATGACTTCGTCGACCGGCTCGTGCGTATCTTCCAGCGAACCACCCTCGGTCCGGGACTGGAGAACCCTGGACTGGGTCCGGTGATCTCCCGTAAACAGCAAGCGCGGGTCCTCGATTACATTGCCCTTGGTCGGGGAGAGGGTGAACTCCTGGTGGGTGGGGGAGTGCCCGAGCAAGAGTCACTGTCCAGAGGAAACTTCGTGCTTCCCACGATTTTTGATCGCGTGGCTCCGACCGCCTCGATCGCGCAACAGGAAATCTTTGGACCCGTGCTGACGGTGACAAGCTTCGACAGCACTGAAGAAGCAGTGGACCTGGCCAATGGAACTGACTACGGCCTGGTGGCAGGCGTGTGGACCGCTGACGTTGGTCGCGCCCACCGAATGATCCGGGACCTGCAGTGCGGCCAAGTCATGGTCAACACGTTCTCCAACGGGGTGGAACTGCCGTTCAGCGGTCGGAAACAATCGGGCTACGGGACGTCGAAGAGCTACGAGGCCCTGCTTGGCTTCACCCAGTCCAAGGGTGCCGTGATCATGATGGCCGACCACTGATGGGGGCGTCACGAAACGCGCTGGTCGTTGCCGGGGGGCGTGTCGTGCTTCCCGACCGGATCATCGACGCGGACCTGCTGGTCCAGGACGGCAAGATCGCCGGCATCCGCGAACACGCCGCGAGGGGCACAACTGAGCCAGCCTTGCCTGCGACGCCCAACTCTCAGACAGTTGACGCACACGGCCTCATGGTCATGGCGGGAATGATCGACACCCACGTGCACCTCAGGGACCCAGGGCATCCACATCGGGAAACTTTCGGCACGGGCACCAGCGCCGCGGCCGTTGGCGGGATCACCACCGTCCTGGAGATGCCCTCAGGAATTCCCGCGGTCGCCGATGCCAAAAGCTGGCACTACAAGAACGACGTCGTTGGCCCCAAAGCCTATGTCGATTTCGGGCTGTATGGAGGCGCCGGCCACACCAATACAGCACAAATCGCCGAACAAGCTGCGGCCGGAGCGATTGCTTTTAAGTCCTTCATGAACGCTCCCGGACCCGGAGCGGATCCCGGATTCGATACCCGCGCCTTGCCAGACGATACATCCTTCCTGGCTGCCATGAAGGCCATCGCGGCAACCGGGCGAGTAGCTGTCGTTCACGCTGAAAGCGACTCCATCTGCGGATGCTTGGCGGCACTAATGAAAACACGCGGCCGCAACGACCTTAGGGCACACGCCGAATCGCGGCCACCCGTGGCTGAGGAAGAGGCAGTTGCCCGCGCCATCCGTTTGGCAGGCGCCGCAGGTAGCCGGCTTTCCATTGCCCACATCAGCACCGGTGCCGCCGTAGAACAAGTACGCCGGGCCAAGGCCCGGGGACAGGACGTGACCGCAGAGGCATGCCCCCATCACCTGTTCCACACTTTGTCCAACAGCGAGCATCTGGGTCCCTATGCCAAGGTCAACCCGCCGCTGCGCGATCATGACGACGTGACGGCTTTATGGGCAGGCCTTGCCGACGGCACGATCGACTACATCGGCACCGACCATGCGCCATACACCATCGAGGATAAGGACAAGGGCTGGTCTGACATTTGGAGCGCACCCTCCGGCGTCCACGGGCTCGAATCTGTCCTGCCCGCGTTACTGACCGCAGTCAACGATGGACAATTGAGCCTGCCTCAGCTCACCAGGGTCATTTCGCAGAGGGCATCGCAGGTTTTCGGGCTTCATTCCAAAGGTCACCTGCGCGAGGGATCCGACGCGGACTTCATCCTTGTGGACATGGATCGACTCGGAGTCATCGATCCGAGCGGCCAGCACTCGGTGAGCCGGTCCGCTGCGAAACTCTGGGCCGGGCGGGCTACCCGGGGGTCTGTGGTCGCCACGTATGTCCGCGGAACCCTGGTGGCCGAAGACGGCGAACTGCGCGGCCAGCCAGGCCATGGTCAGCTGGTCCGCCCGGAGGGCCGCCCATGACCACGGTGGGGATCGTCGGCTGCGGCAGCGCCGGACTGGCGCTTGCCGCGCACTTGATGCAACAAGGTACGACCGTCCGGGACATGGTCGATCAGAATCACCAATTGTTGGACAGGCTTCACCGCTCCGGAAAACTCACGATGAGCGGTCACCTGGGAAGCGGCACGTTTGCCCTGCCGGAGTTGTCGAACGACTACAGCAGCCTGGCCGAATGCGACGTGATCTTCATTGCGACCACCGCCGACCGGCACATCGCCGTCGCGCGCAGTCTGGCCCAAACCCTGAAAAGGGGTCAACTCTGTGTACTCGTGACGGGCTACGTCAACGGGGCGGCCGTGTTTGCCGGGGCGCTTTCTGACGCCGGGTTCGCCGGCGGCGATGAATCCGCCATAGCCATGAACACCTCGCCACATCTTTCATATGCATCCGGTGACGGTTCGGTGCATGTCGCCGCGGTCAAAAGCTGGTTCGAAGTCTCCGGCATCACCGAGGAGGCCGCCACCAGAGGTGCCTCCGTGCTGAAACCCTGGTTTCCGGCCGCTGCCGCAGCACGGCACCAGCTCGCCTCATCCCTGAACAACCCGAATCCCATTGCTCACGTCCCGGCGGCCGTGTTGAACGCCGTCGCAGCTTCCCGGGAGGCGCACGGGTTGATCCCGCCCCAGGGAGCCTTTCATCTGGGGGACTTCGGAGCGCCGGCGCTGGAATCGCTGCGCAATGGGTTGGACGCTGAACGGCTCGCTGTCATGAAGGCACTTGGCATGGGCCGGTACTGCCTGGGCAGGAGTTCGTTCGCTGCCCGCGCCTACGGGCCGGACGCCCGGGAAACGACTCCACCCAGAATCGGACCAACCTTCCAGCGGCGTCTCGTAACCGAAGACGTCCCCTGTGGGCTCGTTCCCCTTGAACACCTCGGCCTGCAAGCCGGAATTCCGACACCGGACATGACCGCGCTGATATCCCTGCTTTGTTCCCTGGAGGGCCAGGACTTCCGGGAGCATCCAGCTGCACGCGCCCGGGCAGTCGCTCTCCAGTCCGCTGCAATAACCGGACAACAATATCGAGAAGGGGCGGCCCTGACATGAACACACATTCGCCGCACAACGGCAAACGGATCGTGGTAACCGGGGCAGCCCGCGGGATCGGCCGCGGGATCGCCGAGCGCTTCGCGGCGGCAGGTGCCTTCGTCACCCTTCTCGACAGAGACGGAGACGAAGCACGACGCGTCGCTGAAGGCATCCGCGATGCAACGGCCGTTGAACTCGATGTCACCGACAGCGACGCCATGAAGTGCTTCTTTGCCGATGCCGAGTATCCGTTTGACGTCGTCATCGCCAATGCGGGGGTGTCCCTCCCTGGGCAGTCCGCCCTTGAGACCTCGGACGAGACTTGGGGGTGGCTGATGGACAACAACCTCAAAGGCGCCTTCAATACGATGCGACACGGCGCGGCCCGCATGTTGGCCGACGGCGTCTCCGGACGGGTCATCGCAACGTCCTCAGTGGCGGGCATTGCGGCCGAACCCGGTTACGCCGTCTATGCCGCCGCCAAGTGGGGGCTCATGGGGTTGGTGAAGTCCATGGCCATGGAACTTGCGCCCTCGGGGATCCTCGTCAATGGAGTGTGCCCGGGGGACGTTCAGACCCGGTTTCTGAGCGAAACCGCGGCCACTGACGTCTACAGCGGGGCGCTCGGACGTCCTGCCCGGATAGACGAAATCACTGGCATTTACCTGTGGCTTGCAGGCCCCGAGGCAAGCTACGCAGTCGGCGAAACCGTGGTCCTGGACGGTGGCCTGTCCCTGTCCGCAATGGCCCGCTAGTTCCCAGCACCGCCATAGGTCGACAACCGGGTAACGCCGTTGAAACACAGGAGATACAGGACGAAAATCATTGCATCATCACTGATGATGAAGTAAATTTGGTAATACGGATCACGTAGAAGCCCAGTCGGGTTCAGGTTCCGGGCTCCAGTAAAAACGCAGGTCAGCAAAGGCGCTGCTTGCGGATCCTGAAGCATTTAGCCCATTCTCAGGAGGCAGAAAATGAGTTCACTAGACATTAAGGGCGGCGGGCCCAGACTTAATTCCATGCTGCTGAAGCTTTCCGAATCGGTCGACAAGATTCCGCTCACCCGGACCCACTGGGCGACGATCCTGTTGGTCGTGGCAGGCATGTTCTTCGACATTCTGGAATCCAATTCTTTGGGCCTCGCAGGCCCGCAAATCATCGCAACGTTTGGCATCTCGAAAGCCGAATTTGCGTTGATCAGCTCCATGACCTTCATCGGCCTGACCATCGGGGCCTACCTTGGCGGAATGCTCTCCGACATCAAAGGACGCAAGTTCGCGCTCGTGGCAAACCTCGTCGTGTACTCGGTGGGTGGCGTCCTGTGCGCCCTGGCCCCTAACTATGAAGTCCTCATGGGGTCGCGGTTGATCGTTGGCATTGGCCTCGGCGGCGAGCTCGCCGTCGGAATTGCGCTGATCTGCGAGATCATGCCCACCAAGTATCGTGCCCAAGCGGTAGCAGCCCTCAACGTGGGCTCTGGCGGGCTCGGCAACGTCGTGGCTCCCGCCTACGCCGCGTTGGTCCTGGTCGCCCTCGGGGATTTCTTTGGCGGACCGCAGGTCGCGTGGCGCTGGCTCTTTGGATTGCTGATCCTGCCCGTCCTTCTGGTGCTGGTGATCCGCCGGAACATGCCCGAATCTCCGCGTTTCCTTCTCACCCGTGGCGATATCGCCGGCGCCAACCGAAGCCTCACAGCGCTGGCAGCCGGCAGGATTCCGGACGAAGAGATCCACATCAAGGAAGAAGACCTCCACGCTGAAGACGGCGCCGTCGCCGTCCGCCCCCAGAAGATCCGCCTCGGAGAGATCTTTACCAGCGGACTGCGGCGCCGCACAGCAACGGCAAGCGGCGCGTACTTCATGGTCGTAGCCGCGCAGATGTCACTGCTTACGCTCATGCCAACGTTCCTTGTTGCGCGCGGCTCAACCATCGGCCAGAGTCTGTTGTACACACTCATCATGCAGATCGGCAGTCTCCTCGGCGCCCTGTGTGCAGCGACGATCACCTACCGGTTCCGACGCCGCACCGTGATGGTCGCCGGGGCCGTACTTGGCTGCCTCGTTGGTCTGGGATTCGGCCTGATGGCCAACACGGACCCCCTGATTCTGGTCTTTGGCTCCCTGTTCCAGTTCTTTACCCTTTTGCTGACCACCACCCTGTGGTCCTGGGCTCCTGAACTCTTCCCCACGAGGGTCCGCGGATTCGGTGTCTCCTTCGTCAAAGGCACTGGCGGTCTGGGCATCATCGTCATGCCGCCCCTGATCGCTCTGATCTTCGATAAAGCCGGCCTCCCCGGGGTCTTCACCACCATGGCGGTCATGTTCGCCATCACAGCCGTCCTGGCGCTGGCCGGTGTGGAAACCAAGGACCAGACGCTCGAAGAGGCCAACGAAGCCAGGCCTGTGTTCCATGCCTGAACAGCATTCGCCAAGTCCGGGGGGCAGCATCCGGATCGCTGCCGCCCGGAACCTGGCCTACCTGCCACACTATGTGGGGATCTCCCGCGGATACTTTGCCGCTGAAGGGATCACCGTTGATGTGCTGGAGCAGCCGCCAGGGCACGGAACAATCACCGATGCAGTGGTTCGAGGTGAAGCCGACCTTGTTCTGGGAAGCGTCGTCTTCGCCGACCGGCTCAGCAGAACGACGCCCAGCACTGTGGTCGCCGTGAGCAACACCCAGACCCGGCATTTTCTCTTCCAAAAAACCGGCGATATGGCGGTGGATGGAAGCCCGGAGAACTTTGACTGGAATGCGCTTCGGGGCCGGGTCATACTCGTTGCGCCGACCTTCGTCCCAACATCGTGGGTGGCTTTCCTTGACATCCTGCACCAACGCAGCATCCCGCTGGGGGACATCAGGCTCCTGGTCGGGTACCAACCGGAAGCGGTGGTGGAGGAATTCCTCACCGGACCAGGGGACTTCCTCCTCGCCGGTGGACAAGAAGCCCAGGACCCCCGACTCCGGGAAGTAGTTCCGCTCGCCAACGGGCTGGGCCCCGTCCCGTGGTCCGTCTACTGCGCCACCCGGTCCTGGGCGCAGGAGCACCTCTTCGAACTCAATGCCTTCCGCTCTGCCTTGGGGAAAGCCCAAGCCTGGCTGGCGGAGCAAAACCCGGCCGATGTGGCCATCGCGGCGCAGGAATGGTTTCCAGCTATCACGCCACGGGAGTTGCACGACACGGTTGCCCAGTTCCAGAGGATCGGATTCTGGGCGAAGACACCACAAGCCGTTCCGGCGGAATTCAGAGCCTGGCAAGCCGCGCTCATCCGGGCAGGACTCCTCGCAGTTGACACGAACCTTCTCGCAATGATCGAGGACCCTACCGGCAAAGACCAACTGGGAGACGACGATGACACAAACTCAGCTTGAACACCCCTACCTTTCCCGGGAGCTGAACCGGGACGAAGAACATCACGCCCAAGAACTCCACGCTCGAGCCACCGTGGTGGACACCTGCGGCGCGATTCCGCCTGGGGGGGATGGATCCCTGGACGAATCCATCGCCCTCCTTCGTCGCGGAGGCGTGGACTGCGTGGGGATGACCCTCTCGGCGGAGGAACATGACCAGCGGGCTGCCATGGACCAGATCACCTTCTGGAACCGAAACATCCGCAAACACTCCGCAGACCTCATGAAGGTCACCTGCGCTGATGACATCCGACAGGCCAAGGCCGACGGACGCATCGGCGTGTACTACCTTTTCCAAAACGCCAAGCCCTTCGGGGATGATCCGGGAAACGTCGAGCTTTTCCGGGATATGGGCATCGTCTCCTCGGCCATCACTTACAACAAACGCAACTTCCTTGGCGACGGCTGCGCCGAACCGGAAAACTCAGGGATCAGCAGTATTGGCCACGAAATGATCGCCGAGATGAACCGGGTCGGCATGCTCGTCGATCTCTCCCACGGAGGAAAGCGGACCCAACTGACGGCCGCCCAAGCATCCACCGCACCGCCATACTTCTCCCACAACAACTGCTATTCCGTGTTCGGCAACCGCAGGAACGCCACGGACGAAACCATGCAAGTCGTTGCCGACAAGGGCGGCATGATGAGCACCATGCCCCTGGAAATCAACGACGACTACCAGCCCACGGTGGCGAAGATGGTTGATCACCTCCTGCATACGCTGGGCGTTTTCGGCCCGACTGGGGTGGGAGTCTGCACGGACTTTCCCAAGGGCCGGCGCAGCGTCTACGAAACCGCCTACGTCGACGACAACGGCTATCTCAACATCCAGTACGACGGCACACTCTATGTGAAACGCATGAAGTGGGAAGGCCCGGGCTGTCTGCAAAGTCCGCCGTGGTACCCCTACGCCGAAGGCATCAAAACCTACCAGGGCTTCCCCAACATCACCCGGGAACTGATCATCCGCGATTTGGACGACACCACCATTGAGGCCGCCTTGGGCGGCAACTTCATCGACCTCATGACGCGGGTCGTCGGCTAACAGTGCGATCCTGCACAACAACCTGACACGGAGCACACCCATGACCACGCTACTAACCCGCCGCCACCTGTTCGGGCCCGGTCCCAGCAACTGCTACCCCCAAGCCACCGAAGCCTTGGGCCGACCAGTTTTGGGCCACCTCGACCCCGATTTCATCACAATCCTCGACAGCGCGTGTGACTCACTGAGGACCGTATGGGGAACAAACAACGCCCGCACGCTGCCTCTGAGTGCCACCGGCTCGGCCGGAATGGAGGCAGCATTCGTGAACACGGTGTCCCCGGGGAATATTGCCGTCATCGCAGTCAACGGGCTCTTCGGCGAACGCATGTGCGAGGTAGCACGACGCTGCGGCGCAGAAGTAATCCGTGTAGACCATGACTGGGGGACACCCATTGACACCGAACGCGTTCTTCAGGCTCACCCGAGTCCAAAAGTGATTGCAGCCGTACACGCCGAAACATCTACCGGAGTCCTGTCCGACATTTCCGAGCTTGGCACGGGCAAGGGTGATGCGTTGCTCATCATCGACGCAGTGACCTCCCTGGGCGGCATCGAGGTAATGGCCGATGAGTGGGGCATCGACATCGGATACTCCGGAACCCAAAAATGTCTTGGCGTTCCCCCGGGACTATCACCTTTCACTGTGTCGGAGCGGGCCTTCGATGAACGAGTTAAAGACCCACGCTCCTGGTACCTGGACATTGGATTACTTGGTGGCTACGTCGGCGCGGCCCAAGGGACCAGCCGAACCTACCACCACACCGCACCGGTCGCCATGATCGCTTCCCTCGAAGCCGGGCTACGCCGGATCCTAGACGAAGGCCTCAATAACGTATGGGCGCGGCATGAGGCCGCGGGCCGGGCGTTGCGCGAAGGACTGGAGAATATGGGCTTGCAACTCTTCGCCCAAGAAGGCTCCCGTCTGCCAAGCCTCACGACTGTCAGGGTTCCCGATAGCGTGGATTCCGCAAGAGTGCGACGCCACTTGATGGAGAAGTTCAGCATCGAAATCGGCGCCGGTGTCGGGCGTTACGCAGACTCACTATGGAGAATCGGCACCATGGGGCCCAACGCCCGACCGGACTCCGTCGAGCTAGTGCTCGGGGCCCTGGAGGATGGCTTACGCAGGTCCGCTGAGAATCCATGATTCATGGGTTCACGTCTTCTGAAGCATCCCCATATCCGAAGCCAGAAAAGCAGGGATGAATGCGCTTGCCTAATTGAGTAGATCCGCATTGAACGCCGACAGTGGACGTTTGTCGTCGGGCTGGCCAGAAGGGCTTGGTCATGTTCCTCCGTGCCGTCCCGGCCAAGTACTTGATGAAGGGGGGTGATCCCGCTGCGTCCAGTCATTCGGCGTTCTGGCGCGGGGAGTTCGGTCGGGCTTCCATGCCGATAGGCACTCATGTGTCTTGTTTGGGGTTTGTCGAAAGGGCTCCGGCAGTTCTAGGGCTCAATCTCGTCACCGCGACGATGTGAACGTCGGAGCCGTTCATGACCTCACGCAGGAGCGCGAGCGGTTCGCTTCGGTGTACGCGGAGACATGACGGAACTCATCGATCGTCGGCATGGGGCCGTCAAAGCGCTTTCGGCGGGAGCTTCTCGGGGGCGAACCGAACCGACGCAAGCGTGCAGGCCAAGGGTTGCATCCGAGCCATTCAGGAAGTCGATGGACGCTCCGATGTTAACGAGGACGACGGCGGGAGGTATGCTCCCGCCGTCGTACGCCGTTCGGTTTGCTGCCTCGCATTGTTGGCGCGGCGCTTAGCCTTCAAGCCTGGAATGCTCGCCCAGGCGGTGCCACGAACGGTTGTGGTAGACCAGAGCGTCGCCGGGTTCGCCCGATTGGACGTCACGCATTACACGGGACTCCAGGGCATGAACGGCGATGATAGTGGATGTCCCCACCTCCATGCGATTGATGATGGCGCAGCGCACCCAGGCGCGGACATCGTCATAGACCGCTTCGCCGGTTGCAAGGGCCGACCAGCGGTGCGTCTGGTCAAAGCGGTTGGCGCCGGGGGTCGCTCCAAACTTCGCCAAGTCGACGTCGTGCGCGTCCAGCAGGTGCACGACGACGGTTTCGGCGCGTGAAAGCACCTCAGATGCAGACGACAGCGCCGAGACCGAGAAAATCAGCAACGGAGGTTCCGCGCTCACTGACACGACCGACGATACCGTCAGCGCCACCGGTCCTTCGCCTGCATCCGCCGTGATGACGGCGACACCTCCCGGGTGGCCGCGAAACAGTGCCTTGAATTCGTCGGCCGAGAGGGAGGACGGGAAGCCTTGCCTGGGAGCCTCGAGCCAAGTGTCTGTGGGGTAGGCGTGAAACATCGTTATGACACCTTGGGGGCGGAGCCGGAGAGTTCCTCGCGAATGATGTTCGTCCCTGCGCTGAGAGCGCTCAGCTTGGCCAGCGCGACGTCCCGGGGGAACGGTGCCATGCCGCAGTTAGTGCTGGGGATGAGCTTGTCCGCATCGACGAACTGCAGGGCTTTGCGGAGGGTGTCGGCGACGTCCTCCGGGGTCTCGATGGTCTCGCTTGCGACGTCGATTGCCCCGAGCATGACTTTCTTGCCGCGGAGGAGCTCGATGAGGTCCATGGGCACGTGGGAGTTCTGGGATTCCAACGAGATGATGTCGATGCTGGAGCTCTTAAGCAGCGGGAACGTTTCCTCGTACTGCCGCCACTGTGAGCCGAGCGTCGCCTTCCAGTCAGTATTCGCCTTGATCCCGTAGCCGTAACAGATATGGACTGCGGTCTCCGCACGCAGCCCTTCCGTCGCTCTCTCAAGCGCAGCCACGCCCCAGTCCTTGACCTCGTCGAGGAAGACATTGAACGCGGGCTCGTCGAATTGGATGATGTCCACGCCGGCCGCCTCTAGTTCTTTCGCCTCCTGGTTCAGGATTGTGGCGAATTCCCAGGCCAGCTTCTCGCGGCTCTTGTAGTGGTCATCGTAGAGCGTGTCCACCATCGTCATCGGACCGGGAAGAGTCCATTTGATCGGCCGGTCGGTGGTTGCGCGGAGGAACTTTGCGTCTTCGACGAATACCGGCCGCTCTCGGCGCACAGCTCCGACGACGGTCGGCACGCTCGCGTCGTAGCGATCGCGGATGCGCACGGTTTTGCGTTGTTCAAAGTCGACCCCGCTGAGGTTCTCGATGAAGGTGGTGACGAAGTGCTGACGGGTTTGCTCGCCGTCGCTGACGATGTCGATGCCGCGTCGGCTCTGCTCGTGGATGGCGATGCGCAGTGCATCCTGCTTGCCCTCGAGCAGGGCATCACCCTCCAGCTTCCACGGGGACCAAAGAGTCTCCGGCTGTGCGAGCCATGACGGTTTCGGCAGGCTTCCTACAAGGGTGGTGGGCAATAGTGTGTTCATGATTGACGATTCTCCGGGGGTCAGTTGACGAGAGCGGGGGTTTTGGCGGTCCACTGGTCCAACAGGTCCTTGTGGGGCGTGATGAAGTGCTCCTCCGTGTACTTCGCCTGCGTTATCGCGAGCTGACTGCGCTCGACGCGGTCGTAAGCGATCTGGGTCCGCGAGTAATCCTGCTCTCCCAGGCTCGGCTGGTAGATCGCAGCGGCGGCGGAGTTCGCGTTGTAGACCTCCGGTCGGTAGATCTTCTGGAACGTCTCCATGGTGCTGATCGTGCCGATGAGCTGCAGGTTGGAGTAGTCGTTGAGCAGGTCGCCGCGGAAATAGAACGCGAGCGGCGCTACGCTGCCGCGTGGCATGAAGTAGCGAACCTGGAGACCCATCTTCGCGAAGTACGCGTCCGTCAGCGAGAACTCGTCCTGCTGGTACTCGACGCCCAGGACCGGGTGACGGTTCTCCGTTCGCCGGTACGTTTTGCTCGTGGAAACGCTGATGCACACCACTGGCGGCTGCGGGAAGCGTTCCTGGCATGCCGGGGAATCGAGGAAGTGCTGGAACAGTTTGCCGTGAAGATCGCCGAAGTCCTCGGGAACAGTGGGCTTGCCTGAGACCCCTGCTGCCGCTGGCAGTACGACGCTGAAGTCGAAGTCACGGACGTAGGAGGAGAAGTTGTTTCCGACGATACCTTGGTGGCGGACCCCGTTCAGTTGGTCGACAATCTGGATGTCGAGAACCTCGAACAGCGGGAACTGCTGATCCGTGCCTTCGGCAGTGAACTCTATCTGCACGGAGACTATCTCAAGCTCGAGCGTGTAGCGGTCCCGGTCCGGGTTGTCCCAGCTTGCGAGATCGTTGAAGCGGCGCCGAATCATGGTCAAGGCGTTGCGGAGGTTCTCCTGGCGGTGCTCGCCCCGTGCCAGGTTGGCGAAATTAGTCGTGATCCGGGAGCCCTCCGACGGGGAGTAGTCCTCGTCGAAGCGGGTCGTGCTAATGCTGAAGGTGAAGTCGTCTGCCATGTGCTGCCAATCCGTTGATGGGCCGGAGACGGCCTTTCAGAAGGTGATGTATCCATGGTGCAACCTTCCCGAAGGTATCGGGTAACTAGGCGTTACTATGCATTCATATAGACTTTTCCTATGCCCCAACTTTCGAGCGGACTCACCCTGCAGCAACTCCGCTACTTCATTGATGTCGCAGCGGAGGGGTCGATCTCCGCGGCTGCAGATCTTCTCTACGTAGCGCAGCCCACCATGTCCGCAGCGATGAAGGACCTTGAGGCCCGGGTGGGCCGTGCGCTCCTGGTTCGCTCCGCCCGCGGGGTCACCCTCACTGCAGACGGGGTAGAGTTCCTCGGCTATGCGAGGCAAGTCGTCGAGCAGTTCGCTCTCCTCGAGCAGCGCTACCTTGGTAGGCCCCCGACACGACGTCTGCTCGGGGTGTCAACGCAGCACTACTCTTTCGCAGTGGACGCCTTCGTTCGGATGGTGAAGGCCACCGATGTGGCCGAATACGAGTTTTCGCTGCGTGAGTCCCGCACCTGGGACATCATCGAGGATGTGCGGACGCTCCGCAGCGAGATAGGCATCCTCTACCGGAACGAATTCAACAGGAAGATCATCGACAAGCTGCTCCGGGAATCCGGGCTCGCATTCACTCCGCTCTTCCTCGCCGATCCGCACATTTTCATCTCACGGAAAAACCCGCTCGCCTCAAAAAAGCGTGCGACTCTCGCCGATCTCGCCGGCTTGCCGCGGCTAACTTTCGATCAAGGTGCGAATAACTCCTTTTACTTCGCCGAGGAGATTCTCTCCACCTTGTCCAGTAAGCAGGAGATCCGGGTCTCTGACCGTGCGACGATCTTCAACCTCATGATCGGGCTCCATGGCTACACGATCTCGACGGGCATCATCAGCGGGGAACTCGACCCGGAGATCGTCGCTATCCCGCTCGACGTTGACGAACGCATCGAGATCGGCTGGATCGGCCACGCCGCGATTCCTCTCACCGACCAAGCGCAGCGCTACCTCAAGGAATTGCGGGCCGTCGTCGCTGAATTCGGCGTAGCGCTACTCGACTGACAGCAGTTGAGTGGGCTGGTCTTTACCCCTTCGGTGACTGGACGTAGTTGTTGCAGCCGAGCGGGTTGCTGGTGTCGGACATGCCTGTCGCCGTTGCCGCATCCACAACACCAGATCCCCACGTCTTCCCTCATCACAGCGTCCCAAAGGGTGTCGATGACAACCAGGAACCGACACCAGCGCAGCAGGTCAAACGCGCAGGAACGTACAGTTTGGGTCATGCCCCTCCGCTCCGATGGGAGTAGTAACGCAACGGCACCAGCGTTCACCCAGATGCGGGCGAACCTCTGCGGGTGATTACCTCCATGCAAGCAGCGTGCCTGCTCGCCCCGAAGTCGGTTGTTAGATCTGACCATTCATTCCCAATTTCCGGTGCGATGCGCCCGGGACATGATCCGCGTCACACTGACAAGATCGTGTCCATGAACAAAGTGAAAACAGCGGCGTCTCCAACGGACGCGGAGCAGCCCTAGGTCTTGGTCCCGGGCGTGGACGGAGCTGCGCGGCCACCGAAGAAGTCTGGCGGAACCAGCCCCTGAATTGCATACGTCGCCCCCCGAACCCCCAGCATGCTTGTACGCGGTCGCTGATCGAGGCCGCAGGAGCCGGAAGTGCCTTCGAATCACAGATATCCGTGTGACCCTCGACCAGTTGTTATAGATATTTTCTCGAATCTACAACTTGAAAGATGCATTCATGAACAAGAAAATTATTCCTTGTGCTGCGATTTTTGCGGCAGGAGCCCTTGCCCTGAGTTCCTGCGGATCAAGCCCAAGTGGATCGTCATCGTCAGGGAAAATTGTGACCGACGGGACACTGAAAATCGCAGGTGCTGTTGATCCCGGCAACATATTTCCATTGATGAATCCATCTTCAGATGGTAAGCAGGTTATCGCCTTTGGCTATGATAATTTGATTTCTTTGGATGATGATGGAAAGCCAAGGCCTTGGTTGGCTGAATCATGGACGGCGACGACCACAGAAGCCACCTTCACTCTGAAGCCCGGAATTACCTGCAACGACGGATCCGAACTGACGGCCCAGACGGTAGCAGATAATTTCACATGGATTACGGATGCAAAGAACAACTCGTCCGAGTTGGGTGTGACCGTTCCGGAGGATTTGAAGGCTACGGCCGACAACGCGACCCGAACCGTTACTTTGACCTCGGCGACACCGTCGCCCTTCCTCGTTGAGAACATTGGCCGTGTTTTCATTGCATGTAGCGCTGCACTTAAGGACCCCTCCAAGTTTGCTGGAGCATTTGGTGGAACCGGCCTCTACACCCTCACTGACGTGAAGCCAGGAGAGAGCTACACGATGACCCGTCGCTCGGGGTATAGCTGGGGCCCTGAGGGAACAACTTCTGAAACTCCAGGATTGCCGAAGTCAGTAGTGATCACTGTTGTGGGCGACAACACAACTCGGGCCAACCTGCTTGTTTCCGGAAACACGAATATTGCCTCTGTCACTGGAGCGGATGCTGTGCGGCTTGACGCACTTAAGATGAAAGGCCTTTCCATCCAGCTTCCTCCGAGTGAGTTGTTTTTCAACCAGCGAAGTTCACGGGTAAGTTCAGATCCTGCGGTCAAGAAGGCTCTTGTGCAAAGCACGAATACCTCGGAAATCATCGACATTCTTGCCGGCGGTAAGGGAAGTCCTGCCCAGTCCCTCCTTGGCGGTGTGCCGCGGACCTGTGCCGTTGACGACGTCTACAAGTCCATTCCGGCATTTGATGTGAATGCCGCGGCCAAGACACTTGATGATGCCGGGTGGAACATGTCAGATGGCGGTGTGCGCAGCAAAGATGGCCAAAAGCTAGCCATCACCTTCGTTTACCGCTCTGGAGCTGAGAAGAATGCGGCATTTGAGCACCAGGCCGACGTTTGGAAAAAGCTGGGAGTTGATGTGACCCTGAAATCTGCAGATAGCCCGACCATCATCGACATGCTCTTCAAGCCAGGTTCATCAGACTGGGACATCGCGGACATGAACGTCAATAACTCGTTCCCCACCGTTCTGGTTCCTTACTTCAGCGGCGATACGTCGAACAATTTCTCGAATATTCAGAATCCTACATACAACAAGAACGTTGCCGCGGCAATGAAGACCGTCGGAACTGCGGGATGTCCTGAGTGGCAGGCGGCAGAACGTGCCCTCGTCTCGGATGCAGATATCCTTCCATTGGGATGGCACCATAACACGATCTACATGCGGGGATTTACGGCTAGCCTGTCTGCTGTTATTGACCCTTGGTCATTCCGCCAGTCAGAGTAACTGCCAGGGAACGAACGTCAGTTCCGTAGCTTGGGAGCGGTTGACGTCCAATAAGATCGCCTTAGGTCGATCCTTCCAGGAGTTGGCACGTCGGCAGACGGCCGTTGCCAACGCCAAAAGGCCGCGCCTGACAACTTAACTGAGGCTCGTCCGGAATCCGTTAACTGACAGGTTGAATGCAAAGACTGACATTTGCAATGAAACCGGACAGCACGAATCCCTCATTTACTGAGCACCCAAACGGAAACGCCGACGATGGACGTTCTGTCGCCGGGCCGTTTGGAAGGCCTCGACATGTTCTTCGGAGATTTGAGTAGGCAGGGAGGCAATCGGGCCTGGCGGTTCCTCGGCGGATCGAGCGAAAAGGAAGTGTGGATAATGTCCACACTTCCTCCTCGTACTGCCACCGAATTGGCCCGACTTCCGCACGTTTCCGCGAGTTCCCCGCAATGACAAGGCTGGGAATCCCGTTCGAGTCCCACCTCGGGCACGGCATACCCCCTCGTCAGAGGGGGTTTTGCTTTCGCCAAGCGAAGGCCAAGTTCCCTTCCAGCGGGCACGGATGCCCGTCTCTTGCGCAAGGCGGGGTCAGCCTTCAACACGCGATCCGGCACCTGACCGGTCCCGCCTATGATGCGGGGACCGGTTTCTTTGGTTTAGTTCAGGGCCGGGGTGTCCTTGGGGATGACGCCGGAACCGTACAGATCGGCGGCTAGATCCTGGAGGGCGCGCAAGGCGACCCGCTGGGTAAAGGGACCGTAGGAAACACGCGCGACGCCGAGTTCCTGGAGATCAGCTGCGGGAAGCGCTCCGGGGGCGCCGATCACAGACAATTTGCCGTGTCCGAGGCCTGCGACGAGCGGTTCGATAACGTCGCGTGTCAGGGCGCCAGGGACGAATACCAACGCTGCTCCTGCATCGAGGAAGGCGCGACCACGGGCAATGGCGTCCTCAATGCTGTCCTTGATCGGGCGGTCGCCACCTTTCGCAATGGCGTCGGTGCGTGCGTTCAGCTGGAACGCGATGCCTTCGCCGTTGGCGGCGTCGACTATCGCCTTCACTCGGGCGACGGCTTCATCGAAAGGACGCAAGCGGTCCTCGACATTGGCGCCTACGACGCCGATGCCAATCGCCCGGCGGATGGTTTCGGCTGGGTCTTCATAACCGTCGTCGAGGTCTGCGGTGACCGGAAGTTCAACCGCGTTGACGATCCTCTTGACGCCATCCAGCGCGATATCCAGGGGCATGGTTCCATCGGCGTAGCCATACGCGGCCGCAATCGAGTGCCCGGCCGTGGCAATGGCCTTCGTCTCAGGAAGGGCTGCAACGGCCGAGGCGCTGACGGCGTCCCACACGTTGACCACACTCAGGATTTCCGGTGCCTCATGCAGAGCCTTCAATTTCTCTGCCCGGGCCTGGATATTTGATTCGGTCATGGTCGTCCTCCGTCGTCATGGTTGGGATCACTCGCCAAAGTCAGCCTAGACGTAAGGTGCCCTGCCATGACAAGGCGGGTGGGAAAACGTAACGGGGCGGCTTAGTTGTAATCCGGGATGTCGGGCATGAGCTGGTCGCGGTTGTAGAGGGCCCCGCCCCCTTGTTGGGCGAGGCCCTAGAGTCGCGCTGGCCTTTATCGGCTCCTGACCCTTCCAAATTCGCCGTGTCGTGTTCCAGTACGGTGTGAGACTACTGGACCAGCGACCCGCTTTTGAATACAAGGTCGATGTCGTTGAATGCGGACATATCACCCAGATCTTGCAGGCCTTTGATAGCGACCAGGTCCGCGAAGCGTCCTGTCTCGATGACGCCGACGTCGGGGGTGCCGATTGCATCCGCTGCGTTGATTGTTGCCGTGCGCAGGGTTTCCATGGGAGACATGCCAGCGTCGATGAAGTCTTGGAATTGGCGAGCATTTTCGCCATGCGGGAAGATGATTGCGTCGGTCCCGTAAGCGAGTTTTACGCCGGCTTCAATAGCTGTTTGAAGGGCACGCATTGACGGTCCGCGGGCTTCACTGATTTTTCGCTTTACTTCCTCCGGAAACGCGGCGGAGGCGCGCTGGTCGTCTACCCAGTGGATAAGATATGTGGTGGGCACATAGTATGTTCCACGCTCCAGCATTGCGTCGAAGATCTCGGGGCCTTCGATCAGCGAGCCATGGTCGAGTGTCCGCACTCCAGCCCGTACGGCCCGAAGGGCCCCTTCCGTTCCATGGGCGTGGGCTGCCACATATTTTCCGTAAGCTGCTGCTTCTTCGACTGCAGCTCGAATCTCTGCCTCGGTGTATTCCGGGGCACCCGGTACGGTTCCAGCCGCGTATCCCGCACCAGTGGCGATGACCTTGATGAGATCGGAGCCGCCGTGCAGAAGGGTCCGGACTGCCTTACGTACTTCATCTACAGAGTCAGCAACACCGATGCGGAACTCCCGCGGCAATTCGATGTCCACTGCCAGGTCCGTGATCTCACCACCGCCTGATGAACAGGTGACGTAACCACCCGCAGCAAAGATACGTGGCCCGATAACAATGCCACTGTTGATGGCATTGCGCAGATCGCAGTCGACCCAGGCCCTGAACGTCCCGAGCTCCCTGACGGTGGTGAATCCTGCCCGGAGAGTCGTCGCGGCGTTCTTTACTCCCTCAAGCACGGACCAAGCGGCGGACTTGGTCAGAAAGGGCATGTAGCTTCCTTCTTGCAAGTTCCCAATCATGTGAGTGTGGAGGTCGATCAGTCCTGGCGCGACGAGGTGATCACTAAGGTCGACGAGTTTGGCATCTGATTCTTCGTGTTTCGCGGGGGAGTAGGGTTCCACCGCGGTGACTCTTTCATTTTCGACAATGATGGCGTAGTCGCGGAGGAGCTCTCCTTTCCTCACGTCGGCCAGGGTTCCGGCGCGGAATATTACTCGTTCGTTCAGGTCCATGTGTTTCTCCTTCAATGTGGTGAGTTGTGTCTTTGAATGGCGGGTAGGCCGGTCCGGTGTTCGGGTATTTCGTGTCATTTGAGGGCCGTCGTGGCTACTCTCGCGGAGGCCGACCAAAGTGAGGGCTTGCGAACTTTTCCATGAGGAGGTTGGCTGCAGCTTTGGAGGTCAGTGCCAATGCGCTTCTCAGGGCCTGTCACGACTCATAACCTTCCCCATGTGCTGGACGGGCAAGACCCAAGTGGTCACGGAGGGTGGTGCCGGAGTATTCGTTGCGAAACAGTCCTCGGCGCTTCAGCTCCGGCATAACCAAGCGGTTGAAATCATGGAGCCCGACTGGCAGGAACGTTGGGACGATAAGGAAGCCGTCCACAGCGCCGTTTTCGAACCACTCTTGAAAGGTATCGGCGATTGTTGTGGCGGTGCCCACAAATACGGGGTGACCATAGGAACCAACCACCTTCGGATACAACTCTCGCAACGTCAAATTCTCTCGGCGCGCCATTTGAACAATGAGCTGCTGTCGGCTCTGGTAGGCCTGGGTTGCCGGTATCTCCTCAGGAAGTGGAGCGTCAAGAGGCAGTCGGGTGACGTCGAAGCCAAGCAGCTGGGACAGGCGGGCGAGTCCGATTTCAGGGTGGATAAGGCTTTGGAGTTCAGCCCATTTCTTTCGAGCCGCTTGTTCCGTCTCAGCAACAACTGGGATAGCCCCGGCGAGTACTTTTACGGAGTCCGCGCTTCTACCGGCTCGAACTGTCCGTGATCGAAGATCGGCAGAGAATGCTTTGGCGTCCTCAATTGTGCGCTGGGCGGTGAATGCGACTTCGGCGTATTTGGCAGCTAAGTTCAATCCACCTTCGGAAGAACCGGCCTGTATTTGAACAGGGCGTCCCTGGACGGGGCGCACTACGTTGAGGGGGCCTCGGACCTGAAAGTTGTCTCCCTCGTGGTTAAGAAGGTGGAGGTCCGAGGGTTCGAAGTATCTCCCGGATGCTTTGTCGAGCACGAACGCGTCGTCGCCCCAACTATCCCAGAGGCCACGGACTACCTTGTAGAACTCTTCAGCGCGGGCGTAGCGATCTACATTCGAAAGGTGGTTCTTACGACTGAAGTTGGATGCCTCAGCCGTGACGTAGGAAGTTACAAGGTTCCATCCGGCGCGCCCGTCGCTGAGATTGTCGATGGAGGCGAGCTTTCGAGCAATATGGTAGGGCTCGTTGTAAGTTGTCGTTTGCGTAACTACGATGCCGATTTCCCGGGTCGCGCCCGCCAACGCCGCGGCCAACGTCAAGGGTTCAAATCGATAAACTACAGGATCTCGGCTGAGGATTTCACGGTCCGCTTCGGGTGCACTCAGCTCGTCAGCCAGGAACACGAAGTCGAATTTTGCGTTTTCTGCCTGGTTTGCGTAGTCCAGCATCTGGTTAAAGGTGACGGACGCGTTAGATACCGCCTCCGGGTGTCGCCATCCGGCAACATGGGAACTCGTAGGCGACAGAAGGGTTCCGAGGATCATCTGGCGCGGTGACGCGGGTGTCATGCATGTGCTCGATTCTGATTCGTGGAGTTGGCAGGTTTTAGGATCCGTTCGAAGCGGCCGTAACCACCTTTGTGAAAGAGAAGGGGGCTCTGATCTTCTTCAATGCCAATTCGGTGCATGGAATTGCCCGTCCCTAAGTTCAGAACCCTTCCCACTGCGATGTCGTGATCGCCAGCCTCATGGACGTCCGCCAGGCTGCAGTCAACCCACGCGACGCAGCCCTCTATTAGCGGGGACCCGCCCTCCGAAAGCGTCCAAGGGATGTCGGCAAATTTGTCTTTGTTGTGCCGACGCGAGAACTCGGTACAGATCCAGGCCTGCTGGTCCGACAGGACATTGACCGCGAATCTGCCGGCAGCGCGGATCTTGGGCCACGATGTCGACGCATGCCCCGGGAGGAATCCAACCAATGGCGGTGTCAGCGAAACCGATGTAAACGTCCCTACGATCATTCCCACTGGCAAGCCGTCTTCACTCATGGCGGCGACGAGAGCTACTCCGGTGGCGTGGTGGCCGAGTACTTCTCGAAACGATGGTTGCTCAGTCAGGTCGTTCGGCGTGACGTTCATCTTGTATTCCTTAATCTCCCCATAGTTATCGGATCACTTGCGCCAATAACTGGGGGGAGGTGAGTAGGGACTAAGCGGGGATTGCTGCGTCGAGGCTTGTTCCGTCCCGGACTATCCTTCGGACCAGCATCAGGACGCCAGCGGTGGCTGCACTGACGATGGCTGCCATGAGGAAGTAGGCGCTTGCGTCTCCGGTCGGGTTGTAAAACTGTGCGAAGATGCCCGACAGGGCTGCACCGACGGCGTAAGACATGGAGTGCAAGGCGACCATCTGTGAGCGGAATGCCTTCGGTGCCGTGGCCGTGGCGTATGACAGTCCTGCAGGGGAAGCGATCAAGTCCGCCAAGTAGAAGACTCCAATAACTCCCAATAGCAATGAGATTGGTATCAATGAACCTGGTACTAGTGAGCTGACGCTCAGAGTTATGAAACAAAGGCCAAGCGTCAGTAGCGAAATCGCATACTTGACGGCAATAGAGGGCTGACGGGTGCCAAGCTTGGTCCACAACGCGTTGACTATCGGGGTGAGAATAATCGCGAAGAGCCCGCCACTGGCGATGGCGGTGGATGGCGGCAAGTCGAAACCGAAGAAACTGCGGTCCGTGCGAGCTTCAGCATGAACAGCAACCACTGTGTAGAGCTGCATCCAGAGCATGACCTGCATTACGGAGGCCACGAAGATCGGCGTATAACGAACGACCGATTGGAACTCCGTTGCGGTCACAACTTTAGACCGCCCCATAAGCGTGAAGTAGATACCTGCCGAGACCAGTGCGACGACTGCCACGATTGTGGATGCGTCGCCCAGGTGAAGAATCCCAAGGGAGAAACCAGACCAAAGCGCGATGGTCAGCACTGCAACTATCCCGCCACAGCGCAACAATGCGGAAGGTGTCGCGGGATTTGGCACTATCCGCGACGCTGCGGGGAGCTTCGATCGTGCCGGAATGTAGATCAAGAGCCCGATCAACATCCCCACCGCGGCCGCCCCGAAACCGGCATGGAAGCCGAAGGACTGCTGTAGGAATCCGGTAGCTATGCCCCCGGTTAGTGCACCTAGGTTCAAACTAAGGTAGAAGATGGTAAAGCCAACAATCCGTTGCGCATCCCCGGGCGCATAAAAGGAACCGACGAGACTCGCGGTAGTGGCCTTGGTGCATCCGCTTCCTACTGCTATGAGCAGCATGCCTACGAGCAGCCCGCTAAACCCCGGGACGAAGGCCAGGGTGATATGACCGGCGAGCACGATCCCGGCGCCAATTGCCAGAGTGTTGGCGGTTCCAAAGATGCGATCGGCAACCCAGCCACCCAAAACCATCGCAAGGTAGATGGCGCCACTATATGCGCCGACGAGAGCGGCGGCGTCGGCTTGCTCTAGACCGAGGCCGCCCTTATCGGCTGGGAAATACATGTAATAGATGAGTATCGCCAGCATTCCGAAGTAGGAAAAACGTTCGGCGAGCTCAAAGGTGCTCACGAGATAAAGTGCCGCAGGCTGACGGAAAGAACCCCGTCGTTTTTCGCTGCCAGAGGCCAGCTGTTGGGCAGCAGGAGCTTGACTCATTCGGATCTCTCTTCTTGGGATTGAGCAGCAGACAGATCTGCTCGGCGCCGCCGTGTCTCGGCGGCTCAGTGACTCGTTTGCCGAGTTATTGTGACACTCGTTACATAAAAAGCGTGACACGATGTTGTTGCAGCGTCAAGTGCCAATTTGGGATGCGGCGCGGTTGGCTTCTCTTGAAGAACGCAGGGGTTTCCACGGAACCCGGCGTAGAGTTATACCGATCTTCGGGCGGACTGCCGCAGACAGAAACTAGAACGCGAGGAGGCCTAAGTGGGGCGCCCACCGGACCCAGCCCGCCGTGAGGAAGTGCTCGTAAAGGCTGTAGCCTATTTAGCCGAGCGAGGCCTGTCGAACCTTTCCCTCCGCAAGCTGGCGAGTGCCATGGGGACCAGCACGCAAACGATCTCTTATCAGTTCGGGTCCAAGGAAGGGCTTATCGAGGCCGCATTGGCTCGCGCTCGAGCCACGACGCTGGGGGTTTTGGAAGAAATTCGTGCCGAGCAGATACGACCGTCTGTAGCTGATGGAATCGTCCGACTCTGGGATTGGTGGCTGGAAGACCAGGAGAACCTCGTCTCGACACGGCTAAGTATGGAAGCAATGATGACGTCCGATGAGGACTTGTCCAGCGAGCGGCGACCGGAGCTTCTGTCATTCTGGATCGACTACTTCGCCGACTGGATTCTGGTTGAGCGCGATGGAAGTCGCCAGGACGCCATTGTTCAATCCACGCTCCTCATGGCGGTCTTGAGCGGCCTCGTTATCGATCTGCAGAGCACGGGGGACCGCCAGCGCACCCAGTCCTCTCTGCACGCTTACCTTGCCGCAATACAGGCATACGCCTCCTCCGGAGAAGGACAGGCGAGCCCCCCCTGTGAAGTGGCCACCTCGCAGGAGTAGTTCCGCAGCTAATTCCACTTTGACGCCGATGTGAAAGAGGCGGCGCCATTTCATGACAGCTCTTTGTTGGCACCAACAACACAAGCAGAGCGTACGACGACGGGTCCCGCCCGCCGTCGTACGCTCTGCTTTGCGTGAAGTCGCCGCCGGCGACATCCCAGTCGTACTCGATGAAATAGTCCCCAATGGTCCCCGTGGTCCGCGCGAGCGCTGGCTCAACGAGATCCACGTGCCATCGCTTTACATGGAGCGGACCAAAACGCCCCCATGCCTGCAACTACGAGTAACCCGGAAGGTCATGTCCGCGCTACAATCAACGACCACTGGGCGGGACACGTATCGGAACGAGTGGAAACCAGCGTCCACCGCGTTAGCCCAGGTTCGGCTCCTCAGGCTCGCCAAGTGAGAGCATGAGCCGGTTTGCCCAGTTGAAGAAAGCCGCTCCATGAATGACATCCGAGATCTCCAAAGCGTCGAGTCCTACGTCCCCAAGCGCCCGGAGGTGTGCGGCGTTAAGCTGCGGGGGAGTCTGGGCCAGCGCCTGGGCGGCTGACGCTATAGCGTTCCAACGCGGACCGAGGTCAGCCGAGAGGCCCTCATCGAGGAGTCGCTGGACGTCGTCATGTCGCTCGGAATAGTGGGAAGCGAACCGCGCGTGTACGGAGGCGCAGAAGACGCAACCGTTCGCCCTGGATGTGGCAACGGCCGCCAGTTCGCGCTCTGCCCGTGGCAGCCCATCTTTGGTGTTGTAGAAAATATCCTTGTCTGTCCTGGTCCTGGCACCAAGGATGTCAGGATCCCGGGCCAGCAGGCGGAAGTAGTCGCTGGCAGCCCGGGACCGGTCCATGAGCCCGTCGTATTGGCGATCCGTCAGCTCTTCCACGGCAGGTGCATGCAGCCAAGGCACCCATCCAAGTTGCTCCTGCGTGAAGGCTTCAGGGCGGTTCAGTGTGGCGTAGGTGACCACTTCGTCGGTCATGCGTTGATCCTTACTGTTTGTGATTCGTCTGCCGTATCCAGCGCAGGGCTTTCCTTCGCTGGATCGGCAAGGAGTTCCAACCCGGCGATTACCCGCAGTTGATAGGACAAGAAAGCGACGAGTTGCGAGAGCGTCACGATCCCGTTGGTCGACCAGCCGGCCTTTACCAGTGCCCCCAACGCACGTGGCGACGCCTCTCGGGGCCGAAGAACCAGCAGATGGGTATGTTCCAAGGCTGCCGCCAACTTTGTTCCCAACGCCTCGGCCAGCTCAGGCGCCACGGCCCATCGGAGGCCAGGGCGGTCTTCACCACGAAGACCGGGCTCCCGGTATTCGCCGTAGGGGCCTTGGGCCGCACCGGCAGCGGCGGCCTCTCTCAGCAAAGCCGTGAGGCCCGGGTCCGTCTCGGCCGCTCCCAAACCTTGGCTGTAGAAGCTCGCAGCTGCTTGGTTGCCGTGCAACAGCGCTACAAAAATCGCGACGGCGAAGCGTTCCGTCAGACCCGCGTCCTCCAGTTGGTCGGGGTGGAACAGTGCGAGATAGCTCGACTGAGTGTTGTCCCGGGTGATGGGGCGGCGGTGCCGCAACCTATCCAGGGGGGACCCTGGGACGAGTCCCAGGATGGTGTCGACGGCGTCGGGTATGGTGTTGCTCATTTCTCTCCTTGCAGTGCGGGGATGTGGCTTGTGGACGGCTTCCAGCCGAGTCGCGGTACCACTTCTGCGGCGGCGAGCTCGATGGAACGAAGGATGTGTTCGTGGGGTGGGTCTATGGAGTGGACCTGGAACGATACGTCTGTGGCCCGTTCAAGCGAGCTATCACGGCTGAGTGATTCAACGACATCCTCCACGGTTCCTACGTGGGCGTCGGTGGCGGCGATGAGCGACTCTGCGTCATGGCTTTCAAAGACATACCCTTGGCGCTCGAAAAGCGGGACAATCCGGCGCAGTCCAGCTTGGGCGAATCGGAGAGCAGCGGCCCGGTCGTCGGCTACGAATAACGTGCGGGAGGCCAGGATCCTTGGGCTTGTCCCGGCAGGGAGTGAGCCGAGGTACGCATCAATGATGGGGTTCTGCAGTTGGTCCAGTGAGGCTCCTGCCAAGGATTGTTCGCGCGGCTGGGTGCGCGACAACATCAGGCCATCGCCGGCCCTGCCGGCACGCTCGCCTCCGTCGGTGGAGAAAGTTGCTTGCCACAACCTGTCGAGCAGTTGGGGTGCTGCCGGGTAGAGGGCATTGGCAGAGGCGCGGATGTCCTTGCCGCCCCAGGCTTCGGTAAGGAGCTGCAGTTTATCGGCGAAGATTCGACGGCGGTGGTCACTTTCCAGGCCGAAGGCAGCGAAGGATGATGCAGTACCTCCCGTCCCCACACCAACTTCAAGCCGACCGCCGGAGATCAGGTCCAGCACTGCGGTGTCCTCAGCTACCCGCAACGGATCCTCCAGTGCAAGGGTGATGATTCCCGTACCAAGCCGGATGCTGGTTGTCCGCGCCGCTGCGTATGCCAGGAAGACCAAGGGCGACGGCAGGCCGCCTTCGGATTCGTTGAAGTGGTGCTGTGCAACCCACGCCGTATCGAACCCTGTTTCTTCCGCCGCTTGGATTTGCTCCAAGGCGAGTCTGTAGCGTTCAGCCGGCCCGACGTCGTCGAGCAAGCGTGTGAAGAAGCCTATCCTTTTGGTGGCTTCTGATCGTTGGGTCATTACTTTGCCTTTCGGTTTCCGGGGATCGCCTCGATGAGTTCCCGCGTGTAGTGGTGTTGGGGGGTGTCAAAGACATCGGACACAGTGCCTGCCTCTACTTGCCGGCCGCCGCTCATGACGGAGACCGTGTCCGCGATTTGCCTCACCACGGCGAGGTCGTGGGTGATGAAGACGTAGGTCAGGTCCAGTTCGCGTTGCAGTCCTTCCAACAATGTGAGGATCTGGGCCTGGACGGTGACGTCCAGCGCTGAAACAGCCTCGTCCAGAATCAGGACCTCCGGATTGAGGACTAAGGCCCTGGCAATGGCAACGCGCTGACGTTGGCCGCCTGAGAGCTCGCGGGGATGCTTGGCGAGCAGGCTCTCCGGCAGTTGGACGCGATGGACCAGGTCCCGCACCGCCTTGAGCCTCTCCTGGCGGGAGACCGGACCGAAATTCAGCAGGGGTTCTTCGATGATCCGGGCGATCGTCTGCCGCGGATCAAGGGAGGTGAACGGGTTCTGGTAGACGAGTTGAACGTGCTTCCGGAACTGCCGGAGGCTTTTGGCGTCCAACCCGGAGAGCTCGTGGCCGCTGATGGAGATGCTGCCCGAGGTGGGCCGTTGGAAACCCGCCAGGGCACGTGCGGTGGTGGTCTTCCCTGAGCCGGATTCACCGACTATTGCGTGTGTGCTGCCCTGTGGAACCTGAAAACTTACGTCGTCCACAGCTCGGAACCGTGGCTGGTTGCGCCCGGTATCAAACTCCTGAACCAGGTTGGCAACCTCAACCGTGATGACCCGGCCGGGCTTAGGTGCCGAGCGGGAAAAGATGGGCGAATTCGACGGCGCGTCGGCCAGGAGCTGACGGGTGTAGTCCGTGGATGGATTCGTGAGCACGCGGTCGGTGGGGCCTTGCTCTTGGATCCGTCCACCATTGAGCACCACCACGCGGTCGGCCCGGTCAGCTGCCACGCCCAGGTCGTGCGTGACAAAGAGGACCGCTGTGCCCGTGTCTGCCCGAAGGTCATCGATGAGGTCAAGAATGCGCCGTTGAACAGTGACGTCCAGGGCGCTGGTCGCTTCATCGGCGATAATCAGCTGGGGCTCCAGGGCAATGGCCGCGGCTATCAGGACACGCTGCTTCATGCCACCTGAGAGCTCGTGGGCGTATTGCCTGGCTCTGCGTTCAGGTTCCGGGATTCCTACTCGCGACAACAGGTCCAGGACCCGTTGCCGTCGCGCCGGCTTCGGAAGCTTGGTGTGCAGGCGCAGCACTTCCTCCACTTGGGCACCGACAGTAAGAACCGGATTCAACGAGCTCGTCGGATCCTGTGGGATCAGCGCGATTTTTGCTCCGCGGATCGATTCGAGGCGTTTCTGGGACCAACCCGCGATGTCAGTGCCGTTCAAGCGGATGCTTCCGCCTTCCACTCGACCATTGCCGGCGAGAAGGCCGATGACGGCCTGGGCCGTAGTGGATTTCCCGGAACCCGATTCACCAACCAAGGCAAGGACTTCGCCGGGCGCGATCTGCAGCGAGACATCGTGGACTACGCGGCGGTGTTTCCTGTGTAGGTCCGCATAGGAAACGGACAGATTGACCAGCTCAAGGACGGGGACGGTGCCTGTTTGCGCGGGTACGTCCGTATCCAGGTCTGTGAGGACGTCGCTCACGGTTGTACCTTTCGGATTGAGTGGCTGATGCGATTCGCGGACAAGACCACGGCAACCACAACCAAGCCGGGGTAGGTAGTCAGCCACCAGGACGTGGCCACGTAGTTCCTGCCTTCAGCGATCAGCAACCCCCACTCCGGTGTGGGCGGGGGAGCCCCATAGCCTAGGAACCCCAGAGTGGAGATGGCCAGGATGGCACTGCCGAACTGGAGAGCAATGAGTGCGAGCACCGGTCCGGCCGAATTGGGCAGGATATGCCGCCATAGGACGGCGAAAAAGGTTCCTCCACTCCCAAAAGCAGCCTCGACGAAGTCGCTGCGACGTACGCGCAGCACTTCGGACCGGGAGAGCCTGGCGAAACTGGCTACGGAACCCACCCCCACGGCTATTGCGGCGTTCACGGTCCCAAACCCCAGAATGATGATGATGCTCAGCGATAGCAACAGGCTGGGGATCGACAACAGGACATCCACCATCCGCATGACAACGGCATCGACAATGCCGCCCAAGGACCCCGCCAGCAGGCCCAAGAGTGTTCCCACCACGAGCCCAACGCCGACCGCTACCAAGGCGCCGGTCACGGAATTGATGGATCCGTGGATCATTCGCGAAAGAAGGTCCCGGCCCAGTTCATCGGTGCCCAGCAAGTATTCACCGTCTGGCGGGAGGAGTTTGTCCCTGGCCTTACCGGAGATCGGGTTATGCCTGGCGAGCAGTCCGGGAGCGACAGTCCACAAAGCCACGATTGCGAGGACCAGCCATGCAAGAAGCAGGCTTGGATTGAGCAGGGCGATGGTGAAACGCTTCCGCGGCGTGGCGGGCTCGGGAATGCGATCTCTCGAAAGGGTACGGGAATCCGCCAAAGTTGCCTGGCTCATGTGAGCGCTCCTGCCTTTTGCTTAAGCCGGGGGTCCAACACGGGGTACAGCAGGTCCACGGCGAGGTTGACCATGACGAAGGCAGCCGCGGCGAGTACCACCACGGCCTGCAGCACGGCTGCGTCCTGGTTGTTGACCGCTTGTTCTGCCAGTTGGCCCACCCCGTTGCGCCCGAACACGGTCTCGGTGACCACTGCCCCGCCGATCAGTTCTCCCAACAGGACACCGGCAATGGTCAGTGCCGGAAGCACGGCGTTGCGGGCCACGTGGTGGTTCAGTACCCAGGCACTGCTTCCGCCACGCGAACGCGCGACGGCGACAAAGGGCTGGGTGCCTATGTCGTCGATGCTTCGGATCAGTACCTGCGCCAGCGGCGCCGACAAGGGGACGGCCAGTGTTGCCACGGGAAGGATCAGACCGAGCGCCTCCGGGGGATTGATGACGGGTATCAGCTTCAACCGGAAGGAGAAGACCTGAATCAGGACAATGCCCAGCCAGAAAACGGGCACGGAGACCAGTAGGGACGGCAGGGACTGGATCGCGTCCCTCAGCCAGGAAAACGGTGCAAGGCTGGACGCGAACGCGATCGCGACAGCCAGACCTACCGCAGCGAGAAAGCCCAGGCCCGCCAGTGCCAGGGTCGAGGGCACGGAGGCGGCCAATTGATCCACCACCGGCACCCCAGCCTGGACCGAGTAGCCCAGGTTGCCGGTGAGGAAACCGCCTAGCGAATCGAAGTACTGGAAGAATAACGGCGTATCTGCCCCGTAGGAGCGGCGGATATCCGCGATTTCCTGTGGGCTCAGGCCCATGTCCGGATTTTGGTACTTGATCAGCAGGGCATCACCGGGCAGCGCTTGCAGCAACACAAACGCTATGGTGAAGGCGGCCCAGAGGACCAGGACGGCCTGGCCGAAACGGTTCAGGAGGTAGCGCCGCATGTCAGCCCTTCTTGAGCCAGACGTTGTACAGGCTCGGACGGCCCACGGCTTCGAAGGTAAGCCCGTGCAGATATGGTGCGGATGCGAACACTTGCGGCTCCTCGAAGATCGGAATGACCAAGGCCTGGTCGATGAGATGGTTCTGGATGTCGGCAACATCCTTGAGGCGCTGCTCTGGATCGGTGCGTGCCGTCTCGGCTTCCAGCAGGGAGTTGAGCTTCTCATCGACGAAGCTCTTGACCTTTTGGCTACTACCGCCGAGCTGCAACAACGCGTCACGGTTCTTGGGGTGGAACAGGCTCTTGACGACATCCGGGTCGGCGCGGCCCACCATGGCCACAAATACCGGAGTCTTCTCGGGATCCAGGCTGTCCACGTTCTTGCTGCCAGAGTCGCCCGCCAAGACGTTGAGCTTGACGCCAACCTTCAGCCACTGCTGGGCAACAAGCTGCAGCACAGCCTTGTTCTGAGGCTGCGGGATGGATTCGTAAACGGCAAGGGAGAGTTGGGCGCCGCCCTTGGTCCGGATGCCATCGGCTCCAACCTTCCATCCGGCCTCTTCCAGGAGTTCCTTGGCTCTCTCCGGATCGTGGCTCAGCTTGCCGGACAGATCCACATAGCCGGCGGCGTCCTCGGCGAGAACCGAGGTCGCCAGTGGGTAGTTGTCCGAGAAGATTGTCTCCACGATTTCCAGCGTGTCCGTGGCTTTCAGCAGTGCCTGGCGGACCCGGACGTCAGCGACCAGCGCGTTGTCGGGACGGAAGACGAGGCTGTCGTTGACCCCGCGCGTGCCCGGTGCATGGATCTTGAAGTTCTGTCCCGCCACCTGTTTTTCGTCGTAGGCCTGAACCTGGCGGATCAAGTCGCCTTGACCGGCAAGCAGTGAGCCGGTGCGGACGCTGTCCTCCGGTGTAACCACGATCTTTACGGTGTCCAGGTACGCTCGGCCTTGGTGGTCCGCTGTGGCGGGACTCCAGTTGTAGTCCTTGCGGGCGTCCAGCACCAGTTCCTTGCCCAGCACCTCGCTGGCCACCGTGAAGGGACCACTGCCGATGATATTTCGGGCGTCACCGAGTTCATCGTACTTCCGGTCCAGGGTGCTGATGGACACGATGCCGGAGCCTATGGCTGACGTACCTTGAAGGAAGCCGGGCGAGGACTTCTTGAAGTGGAACTTGACCGTGAGGGGGTCCACCACTTCGCTGTGATCGTAGTTGTTGATGACTTCAGACACGGGCTGGTTCAGGGCTTTGTTGCCTAGACCGTAGGTGTCAAAGTTGCGCGCCACCGCTGCAGCATCCACAGGTGTGCCGTCAGAGAATGTGATGCTGCTGCGGAGCTTGAACGTGTACTCCGTCAGTTCGGAGTTGCTGGTCCACGACTCGGCAAGCCACGGCTCAATCTTGAGCGTTTCAGGGTCTTGGAATGTCAGTTTGTCCGTGATCTGGTTCAGGACGCCGCCGTTGGGGTAGAACCCTCCGGACGGCGGATACAGGTTGGTGTGGGCTAGCTGCTCAAGGTAGACCAGCGTGCCCCCGCCGACTGGTGTGCCGTCGTCGTCGGAAGGGCTTGTGGCGTCCGGGCTGGAGCCGCAGGCGGCTAGCAGGGTTGCCAATGAAAGCGCTGCTATTCCGGCCGAGACGGCACGGACTGGTATGCGGAAAACCATGGGAGTTCCTCTTTTCAGATGGAGTGAATGACGTGTTTGGCCGCGAATGGGCATGATGTCAGGACGTCGTGACATCACTGTAGGAGGAGCAAAAGAGCTGCCGAAGTCGAAAGACATCAGCGTTCACCGCAGTTCGTATTGCGCAAGATCTAGTCATGTGCCGCAACAAAAAGCAAAGTACGTGCCACGTGAGGAGACTGATCGGCTGCAATCGCCGCGGACCACGTCGGCCAGGACCCGTAGAGTCCCTCGTGAGGCCACTCGTCGAGTGAAAATCATTGACATTTGATCAAATATCAGAGTAAGCTCCAGGGACTTGAATCCTCTAGGTCCGCCAACTGCTAAGCCCGCACTGAACTAACAGAACGATATTGAAACGAACGCATGGGCTAGCCGGACTCGAGAAGCCCTTTGAGGAATGGGCTCCCGCAAGCCGCTCGACTAGGAGCTTTGGCGCGCATGGGAGTCCAATACTGAAATGCATTCAACAATATGTTGACCGCCACAACAAAGTGTTGTAACTTTTAGCTGGTCCTGCCCACGTTCACGTGCACGGCAGTTCTTAGTAGCCAGGAAAAATTGGAGAAAAAGATGAAGTACATTGCCGAGCCCTTCAAAATCAAGATGGTGGAGCCGATCCGCGTTACCACCAAGGAGGAGCGCATTCGCGCTGTGGAGGCTGCCGACTACAACAACTTCGGGCTGCGATCAGAGGACATCTACATTGATCTCCTGACCGACTCGGGCACCGGCGCGCTCAGCGATCAGCAGTGGGCGGGCATGATGCTGGGGGATGAAACCTACTCCGGCAGCCGCAGCTACTTCCGGATGCTGGATATCGCGAAATCAATCTTCGGCTACGACTACATCCAGCCCGTTCACCAGGGCCGCGCCGCAGAGAAAGTTCTGTTCCCGGTCATCGTTGAACCCGGACAGATCGCCGTCTCAAACACGTTCTTCGACACCACTCGCGGACACGCGACTCTGACAGGTGCAATCCCGGTGGATCTGCTCTGCGAGGAGGGAAAGAATCCTTCCGAATACGCGGACTTCAAGGGCAACATGGACATCGCTGCGCTGGAGTCGTTGGTCGCCCAGCAGGGCCCGGAGAAGATCGCCTGCATCGTCATGACGATTACCAACAACTCGGTGGGTGGCCAGCCCGTCTCCATGGCGAACATGCGAGAAGTCTCTCGCGTCGCACGCGAACACGGAATCCTGTTGGTCATCGATGCGGCTCGCTACGCTGAGAATGCCTACTTCATTAAGCAGCGTGAGCCGGAATTCGCCAACGCGTCGATCCGCGACATTGCCAAGGAGTTCTTCTCACTCGGTGATGTCTTCACCATGAGTGCCAAGAAGGATGCGATCGTCAGCATGGGCGGACTGATCGCGGTCCGTGATGAGAAGGCTAACGCGAATCTCATCACGGGGATTAAGTCCTATGTGGTCCCTAGCGAGGGTTTCATTACCTATGGCGGCCTGTCCGGTCGCGATTTGGAGACGCTTGCGACAGGCCTCGAAGAGGGCCTGGACGAGGACTACCTGCGGTACCGCATCGGGCAGGCCGAGTATCTGGCCGCCCGCCTGGACGAGCACGGCATCGCCTACCAGAATCCTGTCGGAGGCCACGGTGTCTTTGTCGACGCCGGTGCTCTCCTGCCACACATCCCTTGGCACCAATTCCCCGGCCACGCCCTTGCGGTGGAACTGTACCTTGAGGCTGGAATCCGTACCTGCGAGATCGGCTCATTCATGCTTGACGCGGACCCTGTGACCGGTGAACCGCAGCGGGCGACGTCGGAGTTCACGCGGCTCGCTCTTCCTCGACGCGTCTACACCCAGGGGCACCTGAATGTCGTCGCAGAGGCCTTGGCGGCAATCAAGGAGCGCGCGCACACTGTGCCGGGCTACGAGATCATCAAGCAGGGCAAGGTCCTCCGGCACTTCACCGCCTCTCTGCGTCCCATCGGCAATGAATAGGGTCCGCGTAGTACAACCAATGAGGGTTAGGAATAGCGATGAATCAAAATGCACAAGTGGAGGACAACGCTCCACAGTCCACTGTTGAGTCCAGCAGTTCAGGGTTTAAGCGGGTACTCACGAGCCGCCAAGTTCAGATGATCGCACTTGGCGGCGCTATTGGGACGGGTCTTTTCTACGGCTCTTCCGATGCGATCAGCCTTGCTGGCCCGGCGGTCCTGTTGGTTTACCTGGTAGCTGGGGCCGTCATCTTCCTCGTGGTGAGGGCGCTGGGGGAGATGGCAGTGGACAAGCCGGCATCGGGGGCCTTCAGCTATTACGCCTATCAGAACTGGAGCCCACGGGCAGGTTTCGTCTCCGGATGGAATTACTGGTTCAACTATGTAGTTGTGTCCATGCTTGAACTTGCGGTTGTGGGCATTTATGTCAACTACTGGTTCCCGGATATCCCGCACTGGTTGATAGCCGCATTCTTTCTCGTGACGATCACCGCCGTTAATCTTTTCGGAGTTAAGGCGTTTGGCGAATTCGAGTTCTGGTTCGGATTGATTAAGGTGATCGCGGTGATTGCCATGATCGCGCTGGGGCTGGTGGTGATCTTCTTGCGGATCAACAGCAACCCGGCTCTTCCCGATCCTTCCTTCAGCCACTTAGTGGATGACGGCGGGTTCGCTCCGATGGGCATCGTGGGGCTCCTATTAGCGCTCCCGGTCGTAATGATGTCGTTCGGCGGCGTTGAACTTATTGGTGTGACCGCGGGCGAGGTTCGCGATCCGGGTAAGACGCTTCCAAAAGCCATCAACCAAGTCGTGTACCGAATCTTGATCTTCTACGTGGGGGCACTAGCCGTTGTGATGGCTGTCATCCCTTGGCGGCACCTTACGGGCAAGATGAGTCCCTTCGTTCAGATCTTTGACAATGTTGGTGTCGCGGCCGCGGCAGATGTGCTCAACCTAGTTGTCATCACGGCGGTGCTGTCGGTCTACAACTCGGGCCTGTACTCGAACGGTCGAATGCTTCATTCTCTTGCGCATCAGGGCAACGCTCCGGCGTTCCTCAAGTTTTCCAGGAACGGGGTTCCCATCGCCGGTGTGCTCTTCAGCTCAGCGATGACCGTAATTGCTGTCGTCGTGATCATCCTCTGGCCAGACTTCGCGTTCAGCTACATTCTGTCGATCGCGGTGATCGCTGGCATCATCAACTGGTCGATGATCATGATTACGCAGTACAAGTTCCGTCGCAGGATCGGACCTGAAGCGGCTGCGAAGCTGGCATTTAGACTGCCCGGTGGCACCGTAGCCACCTGGATAGTTCTCGCGTTCTTCGCACTCGTTGTCGTAGTAGCGGCACTCTCCCCTGCATACCGGATAGCAGTTATCGTCGGTCCAATCTGGCTCGGCATCCTCTTGATCTCGTATGAGGTCAAGAAGAGGCGCCAGCAACGACTCGCGGTTCCTGCATCACCAAACACTGAAACGCTCACGATAAAGAGGGACCAATGACCATCGGGACAGGCGCCGATCAGGCAGTCCGCAAAGTGTCCACCAGTTCGGCACCCAGCGCGATCGGCCCATATTCGCAGGCAGTTATTGCCTCACCCTATCTCTTCATTTCTGGCCAGTTGCCAATAGATCCCGCAACAGGAGAACTCGATAACTCGACAATCACCGGCCAGACCAAGCGCATCTTCGCCAACCTCAAGGGCATCCTTGGGGCTGCGGGCCTAGACATTGAGGACGTCGTGAAGACAACAGTGTTCCTCACCGACTTGGCCGATTTTGCCGAGGTAAATGATGCCTACGCAGAACAATTCACGGGGGATGTGCTACCCGCACGGTCCACGGTCCAGGTAGCAGCTCTCCCCAGGGGAGCCAACGTCGAAGTTGAGGCTATCGCCTTCCGCTCCTCCTGAATTCCGGGCCTCATCTAAGCTCGGTAGAACTCGAGCAAAACTCCTGTGGTGGGACTGTAATTTCCCCATCCCGTTCCACCACAGGGGAACTTCAATTCGGGGGTCCAGCCAATCACGGACGACTGCCTGGCCAAGAAGCCGACGCTGCCGTCGCATGGGAGCGGCTCGCGTGGCGAAAGGCGGTAGTAGCTTTCCTCGTCTTCAGCCATTGGTGACCCACGGCCGGGCGGCCTCGACATCACTGGGCCCCTGTGCACTCACAGATATCAATTTACAACTCGCGTTCGTGTGGCCAGGCCCTCAGGTGGCGGTCCCAGCCACACTGCCCGCCACCCATGGAGAGACAAAGATGAATACAACGAACAGCGTCACGGGCAGCAGCCGCGTTAAGCGGGGCATGGCTGAGATGCTCAAGGGCGGCGTCATCATGGACGTCGTTAACGTCGAGCAGGCCCGCATCGCCGAGGACGCCGGTGCCGTAGCCGTTATGGCGCTCGAGCGTGTCCCGGCCGATATCCGCGCCCAGGGCGGCGTGTCCCGCATGTCAGATCCGGACATGATCGATGCGATCATCGCCGCCGTGTCCATCCCGGTCATGGCCAAGGCCCGCATCGGCCACTTCGTCGAAGCCCAGGTCCTGCAGTCCCTCGGTGTGGACTACATCGACGAGTCCGAGGTCCTGACCCCGGCCGACTACATCAACCACATCGACAAGTGGAACTTCACCGTCCCGTTCGTCTGTGGTGCCACCAACCTCGGTGAGGCTTTGCGCCGCATCAACGAGGGCGCGGCGATGATCCGGTCCAAGGGCGAAGCCGGTACCGGGGATGTTTCCAACGCCACCGGGCACATGCGCCAGATCCGTGCCGAGATCGCCAAGCTCGCCGCCCTCCCGGAGGACGAGCTCTACGTTGCGGCCAAGGAACTGCAGGCCCCGTATGAGCTGGTCAAGGAAATCGCTGCCACGGGCAAGCTCCCGGTGGTGTTGTTCACCGCCGGTGGCATCGCGACCCCGGCTGATGCTGCGATGATGATGCAGCTCGGCGCCGACGGCGTGTTCGTCGGTTCCGGTATCTTCAAGTCCGGCAACCCGGCAGAGCGTGCCGCCGCCGTCGTCAACGCCACCACGTTCTACGACGATCCCGATGTCATCGCCAAGGTCTCCCGCGGCCTCGGCGAAGCAATGGTCGGCATCAACGTCGACGACATCCCCCAGCCCCACCGCCTCGCAGAACGCGGCTGGTAAGAGCAAAAGCAGTACGACGGCACGATTCCGTCCTGGTGCGGGTTGAGACACCGGCAATACCCCAAAAAACAGGGAGTCGCACCAACCATGGAATCGACGTCGACGATACGTTCCTCCACAAGAACAAAAGATGTCCTCGGCGGCGGAGCCGGGCTCGAGGGCGGCACAGCCGGCCATTGCAGTTGGGGCCGCCCCGCGCGAATCAGGTGACGACGCAAGTGAGTCGGGACACTGGAATGTCGTGCACGGGCCCTGGAGAATTCGCGAAGACTGCGCATTTCCGCTAAAGCAAGTACAGGAGTCCTGATGAATCAACCAACCGAACACATGTCCATTGAGTCCGAGAATCTGATCGCCGTGTCAGTGCTCGATTCCAGCACGACCGACTATCGCATTCACCACCACGCACCTGTGATGGGAGCCGACGATCATGCCAACAGCGGGCTCTCACTGGATAAATCCGCTAAGACGCTCGCGTTTCTTGTCGCCGGAGAACGATTGGCGCTCGTGGCGCTGCCCGCCACGTCAAAGCTCGGTTATGGTCAGCTTGCCAGAATTCTCAGTGCCTCGCGGTCACAGATCAAGCCCGCTCCTCCAGAGGCACTGGAGCGGCTTGGCATGAAGCCCGGCGGCGTGTGCCCGTTCACCGACGACGCTGGTGTGCAGGTGGTCATCGATGAACAAGTGTTTACTTTTCCGGTCATTTACTGCGGGAGCGGAGACCCGGGCTTCACGGTAGAAATTACCGCGGAACAGCTCCGCCGGGCTTGCCCTGCAGCGGTTATTGCCGATGTGAAGGCAGTGCAAGCCAACGCCTAGCGGCTGCGGGTAACATGTGCGGTTCGGGACCATCGATTCAGATCGCAGGCTTCCTCTAAGCCTGCTTCTGCTCAAGTTCATTCAGATAGTTGTAGATGGTGAACCGCGTCACTCCAAGTTCTTGAGCCGCCTTTTCCACACTCTCTTTAAGCGTGAAGAAACCTCGCTCCTTGAGCGCCTGGATTACTGCAAGTTTGTGGGACTTTTGAAAGAGATTGATTGGCACACCCACTGAATTGATGGCGTTCTTCAGAACATGCTGGGCAACCTCTTCGACATCCCCCAGGAACTCCTCCGGTTCCCCGGCCCCGACTGCTTCCGGCGAACCGGTCCGTTCGGCCGGCATCATAGAGCGCGCCAGCTCTGCGAGGATACGCCAGTCATGGGTGTCGCTATTGATACAAAGGGCGGCGATTGCATTGCCTGCAATATCACGGAAAATAATGGTAGAACTGCGCAGTTCCCGCCCGTCAGAATGCTTTCCGATGTAACCCAGGGTGGTGCTGTAGTTCCCCGTGGCACTCGCCCGAAGCAACAAATCAGTTGCCGAACCACCCACGGCACGCCCTGTGAGATTTCCAGCCACTGCCACGATCGAATTGGGCAGTAGGCGCAAGTCGTGTAGGACGACCTCGCACTCCCCAGGGATCAGAGTCGCCAGCGGCTCAACGAGCGTTCGCGCCGTGTGCAAAATTATCTCCGCATGTCCGGCCGTCTCTTGCTCAATAGACGCCAGCTTATGGCTCTGCATGGCCACAAGAGAACCCCTTTCTACGACCGTTCTTTACCAAGGCTACCCGATCCGAACGCGAGCCTCAGTTGGCTGATTTCCCTTGTGTAGGTGGGGGTCCGGCCCGCGGTTATCGCAGGGTGGCGGGGTGAAAAGACGGCATGGTCGAACAAATCGAGCGTGATGCCTGAGATCCGGGTCTCAGCATGCGGTACTGGGTGAACTCTCCCGCAGCCGCTGCCATTGAGAATCTTGGTTTTATTCGGATGGACACCTCGGATTCTATGGCTTTTCGGCGGGCGCAAAATGAAGCTCGAAAATCTGAAAATTCAAATTTTCCTGATAGGCTTCAACAGTGAGTTTAACTACGACTCGAGAAGCCTTTAATGCGGCCCGGGCGTCGCAGGCAGTGATCCCGGTATGTCGAGAGATCTTCGCAGACGCCGACACGCCCGTAAGTATCTACCGTAAAGTTGCTGCGTCCCGACCAGGCACGTTCCTCTTGGAGTCTGCCGAGCAGGGTGGGCTATGGAACCGATACAGCTTTGTCGGTGCCGGCAGCTACGGGATGCTCAGCGAACACGGCGGATACGCCTGCTGGATCCAGGCTCAAGCGGGGCTTGACGAAGAACGATTGTTGCCGGGCGGTGTTGCCGGGCGGGCCCCGGTTGAGGCGCTGCGCGCTGTCTACGAACGCTGGAGCTACGCTCCTACAGTGGACTTGCCGCCCTTGGCGAGCGGCCTGGTTGGTTACCTCGGCTGGGAGACGGTCCGCCAATTTGAACGTCTGGAGAACGGCCCCGTTGAAGGACCTGGAATTCCAACACTGGCATTGAATTTCGTTTCCGAGCTCGTCATGATTGACCACCGCGAAGGCAGCGTCGTGGTCATCGCAAACGTGCTGCTCGACGAAGCCTCGGATGAAGCACAGGCTCAGGCCCTCTGGGCGGATGCCCAGCGCCGTCTGGACACATTGCAGTCCGCCCTCGCTGCCCCGATGGCGTCGCCGCTCGGTGAGATCGACCGCACAGTTGTAGCAAGTCCACGGCCGTTGACCTCCAAGAAGGACTTCCTCGCCGCAGTTGATCGGGCGAAGCAGTACATCGTAGACGGCGATATCTTCCAGGTGGTCCCCTCGCAGCGCTTCGATCACGAGTGCGTAGCCGATCCACTCGACGTTTACCGGGTTCTTCGCCATCTCAACCCCAGCCCTTACTTGTTTCTCCTTAGCCTTGAAGACACGCAGGGAAACCCGTTTGCGGTTGTGGGGTCCAGTCCTGAGGCTCTAGTGACTGTGCAGGACAACGGTCGTGTGATGACACATCCAATCGCTGGTTCGCGACCTCGGGGGGCCACGACCGAGGAGGACCAGGAGAACGAGCGCGAATTGTTGTCCGATGAGAAGGAGCGCGCAGAGCATCTCATGCTGGTAGACCTAGCGAGAAACGACCTGCTGCGAGTGTGTGTGCCCGGCTCCGTCGAGGTGACGGAGTTTATGCAAGTTGAGCGCTACAGCCACATCATGCACATCGTTTCCAGCGTGGAGGGGCAACTCAGCGAGGGTAAGAACCCCATAGATGTTTTGCGGGCAACATTCCCTGCTGGAACCCTTTCCGGAGCGCCGAAGCCGCGCGCGCTTCAGATCATCGACGAGCTCGAGACCATGCAGCGCGGCGTCTATGGTGGTGTCGTCGGCTATTTTGGTCTCGCGGGAGCAGCGGACCTTGCGATTACGATCCGTACTGCCACCATCAAAGACGGAGTGGCCATGGTGCAGGCGGGTGCCGGCATCGTCGCTGACTCCGTACCTGAGGCAGAGCATGCCGAGTGCGAAAGCAAGGCTGCGGCCTCATTGCGCGCCATTTCGATCGCAAACACCTTGACGCGACTGGACAGCACCAGCGAATGACGATTCGCGAGGGCAGCCACTTGACGCCAGGCACCTGACCCGCCGAAAGACAGTGGCTGGTTAGGTGCCTGGCGTCGCGGCCAGCGGCAGCAGGACGAAGAGCCCTCCTGCTGCCGCATTCGGATGGATCCACAGCGGACGTCCGGTGTATCCGCGTCGGCAGCGTGTTTCCACTGCGATGGTTACGGGGTGCCGAATCCTGCGTCGGAGAGAACCATCTTGCCCGCGGAGCCAGTGACCGCTGCGATGAAGGCCTTGGCAAGATCCTTGTTCTTGGAGACCCCCACCGTTGCAATGGGGTAAGTGTTCACAGCCTTGTCCGATTCCGGGAAAGGGATGCCCTTGACTTTGTCGCCAGCAATCTTGACGTCCGTGACGTAGACCAAGCCGGCGTCGGCCGCCTGCGAGGTTACCTTGCCTAGAACATCGGTGACAGAGGATTCCTCGCTGACTGGGGAAAGGGTGGTTCCGGTGGCTTTTTCTATGGCCACTTTTGCGGAACCACATGGTACCTGCGGTGCGCAGACGACAACCTTCACGCCGGGCTTGGCAAGGTCCGCGAAGGACGCGATCGACGCCGGGTTGCTCGGTGGAACTGCGATCGCCAGGACGTTGGTGGCGAAGTTCGTCGCGGTCCCGTCGATGAGTTTGGCGTCGGCGAGCTTGTTCATGTTCTTGGTGTCGGCGGAGGCGAACACGTCCGCGGGTGCGCCCTGAGTGATCTGTGTGACCAGGTCCGATGAACCTGCAAAGTTCAACGTGACTTTGATTCCGGGGTTCGCTGCTTCGAAGTCCGAGGCGATCTTGGTGAATGTGGACTTCAGCGAGGCCGCCGCGAACACAGTCACGGTTCCCGAGGGGGAGGGGCCAGGACTGGTGCTAGCAGGGCCTGTTGCTGACGCGGTGCTGCTGCCTGAGCAACCGGCCAAGCTAGCGGCAAGGGCTCCGGCTGCCACCAAGGCAGCGGTGTTCTTGCGGGTGATACCCATATGAAGTTCTTTCCTTAGGGTCGATAGCCGCACCCATAGTTGGCCGCTCCACGCGGAGCCGATTCGTCGTCCGGGCACCAGGATCGTCTTTGGGCGGTGTAAGGATCACGGTTTCGGTCTAACGGCCAGGGTCGGGGCAGGGTGCGGCAATGATTGCTAGAAATCAGGGTGAGTGGCTGTTGCGTGGTACTTGCCGCTGTGGAAGATCAGGGGAGCGCCGCCGTCGTTGTTGTATTTCTCCACTTCGCCTACATAGATGACGTGGTCGCCGGCGTCATGCCGCGAAACGGTGCGGCACTGGAACGTGGCTACGGCGCCGTCCAGCAGGGGGACGCCGGCGATGCCCTCAGTGGTTTCCGCGCCGGCAAACTTATCTGTGGAGGGAGTGGCGAACTGGCGGGACAGGACGTGTTGGTCGCTGGCCAGGATGTTGATGGCGAAGTGCGTGGCGTCCTCGAAATCTCCCAGGCTGGGCGCGCGTTTGCTGGGGCACCAGAGGACCAGCGGCGGTTCCATGGATACTGAGGTGAACGAATTCGCGGTCATGCCAACCTTCCGGCCGTCGGCGGCAACGGTGGTCACCACGGTGACGCCGGTGGCGAATTGGCCCAAGGCGCCCCTGAAGTCCCGGAGGTCGAAGGCGGCGCTGTCCTCTTCCTTGCGGGCCTGCATGAAATCGGCAGCGGCGGTGGCATCGAACCACCAGGGGTACGAGGTCCGGGGATCATCGAAACCGCCCACGATGCTCGCAGCCAGCGCGGGATGTTCCCCGGCTTCGCTCAGCAGTGTCTTCTGGTGGTCCCGGCGGGGCTTGAGGAGATCGTTGGTCCACGCCACGGCCCATTGGCCCCAGCTGCGCCAGAACTCATCAAACGTACGGTCCATCCATTCGCGGTCGAACGGTTGCTGTCCGCGGCGCACGATCGCATCAAGGTAGTACTTGGCCGCCAGCGTGGCGTTGTTGGAACCCTGCCCGCTGATGGGATCGTTGAGGACCACGGCGTCACCCAGGCCGAAGACCAGCTTCCCGTTGCCGAGCTCCCCGACGGCGGACCTCACCGTGGGCGTGATGCGTCCCAGCAGCGTTGCGCCGCTGTCGGTCAGTTGCGCGTCGGCGAAGTTTTCGGCCTCGTGCGGGAAGTGTTCGCGCAGGATCTCCAGAGAGCGCTGGAGCTGCTCTTCGGGGGTTACGACGTCGGTCCAGCGGTCCATCGGGCCGCCCACGACGCCTTCGAACACCATCATGCGGCAGGGACCCGAGACAGTCAGACCGGGTATGGTGAAGAACTCGCCGACGCCGGGTGCCATGGACATGCGGATGGCGTCACTGCCGGTGCCGGTGGCGGTGTCCCCGTCAGCACTGGCGGCAGCACCGGCGTCGGGCGTTACGTAGTTGAGCGCCAGCACCCGCTGGGGGCGGTCGAAAGGTGACTTCGCTTTGTCCCGCGGGAAGATCTGGCCGATCTCGCCCTTGCCGGTGCTCACGATGACCAGTTCGTAGTCGCGGGCGAGTTCTTCCAGCATCCGTGCGGTGACCTTTTCGATGCGGAAGTCCCCGCCAGCGGCCACGAACGTCTCGATCCAGAGGGCGCTCTTGATGCGTTGGTCGATGGAACGGGCGGCTCCGTCCAAGGGCGCTTCCCAATTGATGGTTTCGTCCGGGCCTTCAACGCGCATCCGGATGGAGGTGATGTCCGGGACGGATCCGGACTCGTAGAGTCCGGTCAGGGCGGTGCCCAGTTGCGCTTCGGCGTCGAGGGCGGTGGAGAACATGCATTGGCTGGACATGACCTTGCCGGTGCGGATCTGGGCAGCTGAACGGTCCGAGAAGAGCGTTACCGCGTAGCCGTCCCGTTGCAGGCCCAAAGCCAGTTGGGCGCCGGATTCGCCGGCCCCGATGATTGCTATCTTTCGCATTCTTGAGTCCTTATCGGGGCGTGCTAGGAAACTTTGGCGGCTGAAAGGCTAGCCAGGTAGTCCGCTGCTTTGTCCGGGTACATGAACCAGTCCTGGAATTCCGGGGGGTGGTTGAAGCCGTTGGCGAACCGGTGAGCGATGTCCGGTTCCTGGTTGGCCGCGCCCAGGAGTTCAAGGACGTGCGGCGGGGGAGGGGCCAGGAGGGCATTGGTCCAGTGTGCAACGTGCTGTGCGTAATCCCAATAGCGCTCGAAGGTTGCCTGCATGAATGGGGCATCGAATGCGCCGTCGTGTCCGATGATGCTGTCCAGGTACGACGCCGCGCACTTGCTCGCGTTGTTGGAGCCCTGCCCGGTGATGGGATCGTTCAACACCACGACGTCGGCCAGGCCAAGTACTTGCCGACCGCTCGGCAGCGTGGCAATGGGGTGGCGGACGGTCGGGGCGAACCGGCCCTGAAGGACGCCGTTGGGATCGGTGAGTTCCACGTCCATAGCGCGTTCTGCTTCCCAGGGCAGGAACGTCTTCAGGATGTTCTTTGAATTCTCCAGGTGCTCCTCGGGAGTGAGGCCCTTCCAGTTGTCCATGGGGCCGCCAGGGATGCCTTCAAAGATCATGATTTCGCAAGGGCCCGTGGTGGTGAGCGCGGGGACTACGAAGTACTCGCCAATGCCGGGGATGAGGTTGAACGAGACGGCTGGGTATTCCTCTCGCGGTGTCAGGCCCTTCACGTAGGTCAGCGCCAGGGCGCGCTGCGGGGCGTCGTAGGTGCTGCGTTCGGCGTCCCTCGTGAATAGCTGGGCGATTTCGCCCTTGCCGGCGGCTACGATCACCAGGTCCGAGTTCTGCGTGTATTTCTCCAGCTCGGCTACCCCGGCGTCTTCGAAGACCAGCTCGCCGCCGCGTGCCGTGAACTCTTCCATGAAGCGCGGAAACTTCACGCGTTGGTCGATGGACTGGGCGTGGTTATCCAAGCGGGAGGCCCAGCTGATGGCCTTCTCGCCAGGCAGTTCGGGGTGCGGAATGGTGAACGAGATCCCCTCCACGGTGGGCGCGTCCGGCCAGAAATCCAGCCCGAGTGCCCTCTCGTGCTGCAAGGCGTTGTGGAAGATGCATTGGCTGGAGGCAACTTTGCCTTCACGGATCTCGTCGGGCGTTCGGTTGGAAATGGTGGTCACCTGGAACCCGGCATCCAGCAGGCCGATGCCCAGCTGCAGCCCGGACTGGCCGGCACCGACGATGGTGATGTGGCGTTGCGTCATATTGTTTGTCCTCTTCTTTGATGGAAGTTGTGTTGAGGCTAGCTTTCGAAGTTTGTTGTCAGTTGGCGGCGAGCAGCGGAATGGTTTCTTCGGCGCGTTCGGGACCCAAGGCGGAGTATCCGCCGTCGACTGCCCAATCGGCTCCGGTCACGAAACTTGCCTGGTCGCCTGCGAGGAACGCGACGACGTCCCCCACCTCATGCGGGCGGCCGACGCGCTTGAGCGCGTGGAACGGGGCGGCCACAGCATCCGTCTTTTCCAGATTTCCGTTGCTGAGGGAGTCCATGATGTTGCTCCACACCCAGCCCGGGCTGACCGAGTTCACCCGGATGCCGTCCGAAGCGAAATCCACGGCCATGCTCCGGGTTACCTGCACCAACGCGGCCTTGCTGGCCGGGTACACCCAGCGACCGGTCTGGGCGACCGAGGTGGAGATCGACGTGAAGTTGATGATGGCGCCGTGCCCGGAAGCCTTGAGGTAGGGCCGGGCTGCGTTGCTGGCCACCACGGCGCTGACCAGGTTGACGTTGAGCGCTTCGAGCCAGTCGGCGCGGCCGGACGCAGCGCCCTCATCCTTGTACGTACAGGCGAGGTTTACCAGGATGTCCAGCCCACCGTGCGTGGCTACCGTCTGGCTAACGAGCGCGTTCACAGCGGCATCGTCGGTGATGTCGGTGTGGGAGTAGTGGATACCTTCGCCCAGCCCGGCGGTGACAGAACCGCCGTCGGGCGCTATGTCCGCAACCACCACCGTGGCGCCCGCATCGCGCAGCGCGGTGACAACGCCTTGGCCCACCTTGGTTGCTCCGCCGGTGACGATTGCTGTCCTGCCTTCAAGTCCTGACATCCTCCATGCCTTCCCGTAATTGCCATGTTGTAGAAATATGACGTGCGTCATAATTGTTCTGAGTGCGACTTAAGACAACCGCTGGATTCCAGATCGTCTACTTAGCGCAGAACTCATCCGAAATGCGCAAAGTCGTCCACCTCTTCGAGCCAGCCAACCCAAGGCTCCGAAGTGAGTCGGACGTCCTTGGCCTGCAGTTCCGCTATCCAGAGTGCGAAGTCGGCCCTATTCGGCTCCAAAAATTGAGCCAGGTACCTCAATGGTGAAATCATGGATGCATCCTCTCCGGGCGGGTGGTCTATTTGCTCGGCCGGGGCGCTGGCTTCGGATGGTTCCGATCCCATTCTTCCCGCCGGTCGTGTATGAGCTTGATGTTCTTCACTGGTCCTCACCTCGCTTTCGACGCTGTTATGGTGTTGTGAGCTGCGTCATACTTGTCCTAAGAGAGACTTTATGCGGCCGCTGTGATTGGGGATATCCAAGTCGCGCGAGCATTATCCGAATTGCGCAAATCTGTGGAGTGGGTGCCCAAATGGTGAAAATTCTTGCCCGTGATGTTCTGCGGGGACGGCCAACAATGACCACAACTGACCTGGATGAGGCGCATGCCAAGATCACCGAGTTGTTCGTCAGCCATGAGCTCGCGCCCCGAACCAGGAAATCGTCGGTGGACATGAAGCTACGATCCCTCCACCGGGGCGACGTCGGAATCGAGTTCTTGGACTATGGCGCGGACGTCCGTATAGATCCCGAGGACCTGCAGGATTTTCGGGTGGTGCAGATACCGCTGGCCGGGCATCCGTCGATGCAGGTTGGCTCTACTACCGTGGAATCCAGCCAGCGTATGGCGACCGTCCCGCCGATCGACCGGCCATTTTCCATGACTTGGGATGGCGGCAGTCCACACCTCATCGTCTATGTAAGGCGTACAGCACTGGAGCGGGTTGCCGAGCAGTTGTATGGCAAAAGCGCTGTGGACCTGGGCTACGGTATGGACCTCTCAGGTGGCGCCGGTCGCGCGTTCCTGAGGTCCGTCGTCGAACTTCATGACGACATGATCGGCCAGCCGTCGTCTACCGCCCCCGCCTTTTTGCAGGGGTTGTTGGCGGACAGCATGGTGTCCCGACTCTTGATGGCGATGCAACCGTCCATGGCGGAGGCCCGGAACGTGGAAGTGGAACGGCGGCTTGTCCGTGAGTTTCGGGAGCTGTTGGAGTGCCACTTAACCGAGGAACTCACCGTGCCGGACATTGCCGAGTGCTTGGGCGTCTCAGTCCGGACCCTCCAGACCGCCCTGCGGGCGGAAACCGGCGCGACGCCGTCGGGATTGTTGCGGAGCATCCGGCTGGACCGTGCCCGGGAGATGCTGCTGGAAGCCAACCCGCGCGAGCAGAGCGTCACTGCGATCTCGGAGCTCTGCGGCTTCACGCATCAGGGGCGCTTCTCTGCGCTGTATTTGAAGTCGTTCGGCGAGCTGCCATCGGAGAGCCTCCGCCGCTGAGTACTCGCGCAGGATGTTGGTCGGGACATCATTCCCGACCAAACCAATGAGGCGAACACAAAACGCTCTTTGGGTCAGGGTCTGCTTTCAAGAGGCCGGTGCCCGATACCTACAGCAATTCTTCGACCGCAGGCAGTTCAGCCCAGATGTCCTTACCGGCAAGCTGGTTGGCCACGGAGTTGGCGGCCGAAGCCAAATGGCCGTAGAGGATGCGCACGGACTGCTCGGCATCATGATTGCTCATAGCGTCCAAAAGCGCCTGGTGCTCGGAATCATGCCGTTCCCGCACGTTCGTCAGGCGCATGGAGGAGCTCCGGTATCTCTCAGAGTTGCGCCAACCGGGGGTGATGGCGTTGACCAGCCATTCGTTGTCCGCGGCCCTGTATATCGCAAAATGGAATCGTTCGTGTGCTGCGCGGGCAGTGACGGCATCGCCCTGGGCGTAAGCGATCGCCCTTTGGTCCAGGGCATCACGTGCTGCACGGGCGTCCTTCTCCCCAAATTTCGGAACAGCGACTCTGAGGACACGAGTTTCCAAGTAAAGACGGGCACGATATGTATCGACGAGGTCTTTGAGGTCCAAGGGGCGTACTTGCGCCCCTCGGTGCGGAATCATCTCGACGAGTCCAAGACTGGCCAGTTCTCTGATTGCTTCGCGCACCGGCATCATCGACATGCTTAACTGATCGGAGAGATCCTGGAGCCGGAGAAATGAACCCGGTTCGATAACGCCGTCTACGATGGCGTTATACAGCGCCTTGGTGGCAACTTCGGCACTCGTTGAACGCTCCTGCTTACCTAGAAGTCCCAACTCGCTTCCCCCTCTATGTTGTAGTGGTGCTACGTCTTTGTTGTCGTGTGGCGCGCCGGGGGGGGGGGGCGGGGGGCCCAGGGGCGGCCCACCCGAGAAAAACAAAACGGTTTTTGAGAAGGGCCCCCGCGGGGGGCATAATAAAAAAAAAAAAACCCCCCAAAC